>NZ_JBHVVM010000047.1:0-36166 GCF_042883525.1 Streptomyces sp. NPDC058195 | reverse complement strand
AGCCGACGCGGAGCGTCGGTGACTGACGACAACGCGGCAGATGTGCGTGCCGGCCCCCGCGAGCCCGGCATGATCCAAACGAGAGGCCCTAGAACACCCTGGGCCGACGGCGCGGCCCCGGTCCGCAACCACCCGGACCGGGGCCGCGCCGTCGATCCGGGCGGATGTGGCGACTCCTGCCCCCGCACCAGGGGATGTGGTGGCCGTGCCACTCGACGGCCGCCCCTGCCGCGGCGGTTACCGGCCGGGCGTCCCTAGTCGGCGAGGTCCACCCAGATGTTCACGACGTACCCCGCACCCCACGGGTTGGAGGCGACCGAAGCCTGGCCGACCGGAGCCCAGTTACCGAGGATGATGCGCTGCGGCAGTCTGGGGTCGAGCGGGTTGAGCACCGCGTGGACCCGGTGCTGCCCGGTACCGCTGGTGCAGAGGCTGGAGAGGCTGCTGCTCCCGGACGCGGTGGTGCAGGTGCCGGGCGCCGCCTGGGCGGCGGGTGCGGTGGCCAGCATCATGCCCGCCGTGGCCGCCGCGAGAGCCACGGCGCCAGCGACAACGCGCTGCCTGGAAGGGGACTTCGTGAACATGGGGGCTCCTTCGTCCGATGACGACACGTGTGAGAAAGAGACGCGGATGAGCGTGGAGCGCAACGATCCGGCTCCGACGGGCGGATCCCATGGGGTGCCACGGACGCCGCGGGTGCCAAAGCGCGACAACAGATGAGAAAGCAAGTGATGACCTGCTTGGTCGCGGGTCAAATCCTGCCCAGGCGCACGGCTTCCGGCAAGAGCTTCGCCCGATCTGGTACAGACCAATTTTCGGCCCTTCGCCGACACCGCGCGCCGAGGCCGTACGCCAGGCCGTGCGCCCCGGCCCGCCCGGCTCCCTACCGTCGTGGGTGCGACTTCTGGAAGCGCGCGGTCTTCGCGCGGTTTCCGCAGACCTCCATCGAGCACCAGCGGCGCGAGCCGTTCTTGCTGACGTCGTAGAACCACAGGACGCACGCGGCGTTCGCGCAGTGGCGGACGCGGTCGGGCCGTTCGGCGAGCAGGCGGACCAGGTCGGCGGCGGCGGTCCAGGCGGGCAGCCAGGCCGGGTCGTCCGTGACGGTGGCGACCACGGGTGCTCCGTCGCGCAGTCCGGGCCGGTGGAAACCGTGGGCCAGGACGTCGTTGAGCGGGCCGTCGTCGCCGTCGTCCAGGGCGGAGCGCAGCGCGGACCGGGCCCGCAGGAGCGCGGTGCGGACGGCGGTGGAGTCGGCGGTGGTGCCGGACATGCCGTGGTCGGCCAGCCAGTTCTCCAGGCCGTGGGGCTCGTCGAACTGGTCGAGGCGGCGGCCCTGGTCCACCCAGACGGAGTTGACCAGGTCCAGGGCCAGGGGTTCACCGGTGAGTGGGCGTGTCATGCCGCACAGTCTAGCCAACCAGTAAAGCGCCCTTGACTGGTTGATCGCGGGCGAAGTACGGTGACTCCGCCGACAACCGGTAAAACACTTTTAGATGGTTGGAGATGGTCATGACCGCAGTGCGCCACCACACCGTCCGGATCGATGGGCTCGACGTCTTCTACCGCGAGGCCGGAGACCCGGCCGCGCCCACGCTCGTCCTGCTGCACGGCTTCCCGACGTCCTCGGTGATCTACCGTGACCTGCTGGCCGACCTGTCCGGCGAGTTCCACCTGATCGCGCCGGACTACCCCGGCTTCGGCCTCAGCTCCGCGCCGCCCGCGGACGAGTGGGACTACACCTTCGACCACCTGGCGGACACGGTGGACGCGCTGCTGGAGAAACTGGACATCACCCGGTACGCGCTCCACGTCCACGACTACGGCGCCCCCGTCGGATTCCGCCTGGCGCTGCGCCACCCCGAACGGATCACCGGCATCGTCACGCAGAACGGCAACGCCTACGAGGACGGCCTGACACCGTTCTGGAAGACGATCCGCACCTACTGGGCCGACCCGTCCGCCGGGAACCGTGACGCGCTGCGCGGCATGTTCGCGGCCGAGGCCACGCGCTGGCAGTACACCCACGGCGTCCCGGACACCACGCTGGTGGACCCGTCGCAGGCGCTGCACGACCAGGCGCTGCTGGACCGGCCCGGCAACGACGAGATCCAGCTCGACCTGTTCCTGGACTACGGCACCAACCCGCCGCGCTACGCCGCGTGGCAGCAGTACCTGCGTACGCACCGGCCGCCGCTGCTGGCGGTCTGGGGCCGGGGCGACGAGATCTTCGGCCCGGACGGCGCCCGCGCGTTCGCCCGCGACCTGCCCGACGCCCGGATCCACCTGCTCGACGCGGGCCACTTCCCGTTCACCACCCGGCGGGAGCGGAGTACGGCGCTGATCCGCGACTTCCTGCGCGGCCTGCCCGACTGAGTGCGGGAGCCCGGCGTGGCAGCCGGCCGGAGGGAGCCGGCCGGAGGGAGTCGGCTGGAGGGAGCCCGTGCGGCGCGGGCCGTACGGGCTCCCTCCGTTCCCGGGCGTGCAGGTACCGCGACAGGGCGGACCCGGCCAGGCCGGGCCCGCCACGGGGTCAGGACCTGGTGAGGCCGATGTCCGCGCTCTGGAAGTCGCTGACGCTCACCGGGTAGTCACGGTCGTCCGCCCTGGCCAGTGCCCGGAGCACGGCGGCACCCGGCTGGAAGGAGGCGGTGGGGTCGATGTTGCTGGGGAAGGACGTGGTCCACGGCACCGGGGAGCCCGGCTCGCAGACAACGATCAGATCCTCGTGGGAACCGGTCGCCGTCCCCTGCTTCTGCGTCTGGTAGGCGCTGACGTTGATGCTGAGACGGGCCGGCTTGTTGCAGGTCGCCGTGCCGCCGACCGTGATCTCCCCGGTGCGCCGGTCCACCGTGCCCGTGGTGGTCAGGCCCACGCCGATGGAGAGTTCCGCGGGCGGCTCGGGCATCTGGGCGTGAAGCTCCCCGCGCACGGGGAGGGCGGACCCGCTGCAGTACCGCTCGAAGGTGGCGTCGACCGCACGGATGTAGCCGTGGGGTCCGTAGACGATGTCGGAGATGGTGAAGGAGCCGGTGCCGCTCTCGCAGTACCTGTCGGTCACACTGAACTGCAGCTTGGGGTCCTCAGGCCGGGCCTCGGGCCAGCTGAGGGCGTTGGAGTAGGTGGTGCCGGCGGTCAGCTTCTGGCCATAAGGAGCTTCCATGGAAAGCGACCAGCGCTCGCCCTCGGGCGTGACGACCGTGGCACCCACAGCGGACCCGGAGGTCGGCCCGGAGATGTCGAACATCTCCGTCGTCCCCGGGGTGAACGCGTAGGACTTTCCGCCGGAGATGTACTCCCCCGGCTCGCCGCTGAAGCTGAGCGACCCCGATGCCGCCTCGTGGGCCTGTGCCGTGCCCGTCAGCGGGGCCACCGACACCGCCAGGGCCAGAGCCACGGTGAGCGCGGTCACCGTACGGGCCGCGCAACGGCCCAGCGCACTGCTTCTCATCAAGGTTCTCCCTTGTGGAAATGGGTTCCGGTCCTGGGCGGACCGGACTGTTCTCACGGCTGTTGATGGTGGTAACTCGGTCGAAATGACCGTGGAGGGGTGGCAGTTGATCTCCTCAACAGCGCGCCCGGAACCTAACACCCGCCACTGACAACGGCTGTTCCCGGCCATGCGCGAGGAGCGAGGTGCCCGTCGGCGGACCGGGGTGTACGCGGGCGCGGCCCCGCCGCCCGTACCTCCAGGAGCACCGCCGCACCGGCCGCCGGTCCGTGAACACCTCTCCGGTGAAAGACGTGTGGCCGCCCGCCGCTTCGGGTTTACTCGCGTCATGAACGATCGGATAACCCCAGCGCACAGCACCGGCCTGCTGACCGGCAGGACCGTGATGATCACCGGAGCGTCGAGCGGCATAGGCGAGGCCGCGGCGCGGCTCTTCGCCTCCGAAGGCGCGGCCGTCGTCCTCATGGCCCGCCGCGAGGACCGGCTCAAGGACCTCACCCACGAGATCGAGCAGTCCGGCGGGCGGGCGGCCCACAGTGCCGGGGACGTGACGCGGGCGGACGACGTCGAGCGTGCCGTGGCGACGGCTGTCGAACGCTTCGGCGGTCTCGACGGCGCCTTCAACAACGCCGGCTACGCGGGCTCCACCTTCGGCCGGTCGCACGAACTGCCGGAAGAGGACTTCGACCGCATCATGGACGTCAACGTGCGCGGGACGTGGAACTGCCTGCGCCGTCAGATCCCCGTCATGCTGGAGGCCGGTCGCGGGGCGATCGTCAACACCGCCAGTTCGGCGGGGCTCATCGCCACTGGCGCGCCATCCCCCTACGTCGCGGCGAAGCACGCCGTCCTGGGCCTGACGAAGGCCACGGCCGCCGAGTACGGGGCGAACGGCATCCGCGTCAACTCCCTGGTCGTCGGCACCACCAGGACGGAAATGATCAACGCGGCGGTGGCGGCCGAGCCGGCTCTGGAGGAGGTGTTCGTCGCGCGCCAGATCCAGAAGCGGATGGCCGGGCCGCGAGAGGTCGCGGAAGCGGCCCTGTGGCTGCTGAGCGACCGCTCCTCGTTCGCCACCGGCAGCCATGTGGCGGTGGACGGCGGCATTCTGGCCATCTGAGCGGCAGGCCAGGAGGCGGGGCGGGGCGGGGGAGGCGCCCCTGCTCTCCTGCGTGATCGGGCCACCCGGCCGGTGGCCCCGCCGCAAGCGCCCATCAGGGCGGATTCCGTCCTGATGGGCGCGGGGATCAGCGGGCGGGCGGGGCGAACTCGGGCTGGTCGAGCAGACGCAGCCAGCTGCCGTCGGGCTGGCGGCGGACGACCTGCGCACGGGCTCCGGTGCCGTCCTTCGGCGGGGTCGAGGTGAGTGCGACGTCACCGCTGACCAGCGTCGGCAGCGGCTGTTCCGGCTCGAAGCGGGGCGCGTGGGAGAGCACCTTCTCCCACAGCGCGCGGATCGCCTCCCGGCCGACCGTCAGCTCGCCGGGCGGGTAGGCCACCACCGCCTCCTCCTCGTAGAGCGCGGCGACCCCGGCGGCGTCACCGGCGTTGGACCTCTCGACGAACAGACGGGTGAGGTCTTCGGGGCGCATGGCCCGCTCATACTCCGGCACGGTCTTCTCCTGGGGTCGGTTCCGGTGGCGCTTCCCAGGGTGGTGAACCGCCGATCAGAAGTCCAACAGCTGGAATTGCTGGCAATGAGAAGGTGTGCGTATGGATCTGAGGCAGCTGGAGTACTTCGTCGCGGTCGCCGAGGAGCGGAACTTCACCCGTGCCGCTGAGCGGGTGCACATCAGCCAGTCCGGCGTCAGCGCGCAGATCCGCCAGCTCGAACGGGAGCTGGGTGCCGAGCTGTTCGACCGGTCGGCCCGCACGGTCGCGCTCACCGTCGCGGGGAAGGCCGCGCTCGTACACGCCCGCGCCGCACTCGCCGCGGCCGGGGAGGTGGGCCAGGCGGTGGGGGAGGTGACCGGCCTGATCCGGGGGCGGCTCACCGTCGGGATGGTCGTCGGCTGCACCCTGACCCCACTGTTCGACGCCCTCGCCGCCTTCCACGAGGCGCATCCCGGGGTGGAGATCTCGCTGCTGGAGGACCGGTCCGACCGGCTCCTCGACGACGTGCACACCGGCGCCGTCGACCTGGCGCTCATCGGCGCCGCGACCGCCACCCCCGAGGGGCTCGACGCGCTGACCCTCATCAGTGAACGGCTCGTCGCGGCGGTCCCGGCCGGGCACCCCCTGGCGGGACGGCGGCGGCTCACCCTGCGCGACGTGGTGGCCCACCCCGTCGTCTGCATGCCGCCGGGCACCGGCCTGCGCACGGTGTTCGACCAGGCGTGTACCGCACAGGGGCTCCGGCCCACCATCGCGCTGGAGGCCAGCGCGGCGGAGGCCATCGCCGGCCTCGCCGCCCGCGGGCTCGGCGTCGCCGTCCTCAGCGACTCGATGGCCGAGAGCTACCGCGACCAGCTCACCGCCCGCCCCCTCGCCGACGTCGAGACACCAGCGCTGCTGGCCCTGGTCTGGAAGAGCGCGCACAGCCCCGCGGTGCGCGCGATGCTCGCGCACAGCCGGCACGCGTTCAGGAACTTCCCGGGGACGCGCCCGTAGTCCCTCGCGCGGGCGCGCTCACCGGCAGGGCGCCCGCGAAATCGCCGAGCGTGAGCGCGGCCCGCACATCGGGCCGTCCGGGCCCGCGCATCGGGCCGTCCGGGCCCGCATATCGGGCCGTCCGGGCCCGCATATCGGGCCCGGACGCCGGGAGCACCAGCCCCGGGAGCGCCAGGAGCAGGGCCGCCGTCCGGTGGCGGAACCAGGGCGGATCCTCCGAGCGCGCCGGGAGTGCCGACGCCCCACGCGGTCGCTCACGCGCCGCGGAGACGATGCCCCAGCGTGCCGGGGGCGGGGGCGGGGGCGGGGGCAGGGGCAGGGCGACCGTACGGGGTGCCGGTGCCCCGGGGCGCCGGCACCCCGCGGTGCTACGTCAGGCTGTCCCGCCACGCCCGGTGCAGGCCCGCGAAACGGCCGGTGGCGGCGATGAGTTCGGCCGGGGTGCCGTCCTCCACGACGCGGCCGTGCTCCATCACCAGGACCCGGTCGGCGATCTCCACCGTGGACAGGCGGTGGGCGATCACCACCGCGGTGCGGCCGTGCAGCACCGTGTCCATGGCCTGCTGCACCGCGCGCTCGCCCGGGATGTCCAGCGAGCTGGTCGCCTCGTCGAGGATCAGCACCGCCGGGTCGGCGAGCAGCGCGCGGGCGAAACCGACCAGCTGGCGCTGCCCGGCCGAGATCCGGCCGCCCCGCTTGCGCACGTCGGTGTCGTAGCCGTCGGGCAGGGCGCTGATGAACCCGTGTGCGCCGATCGCCTTCGCGGCCCGCTCGATGTCCGCGCGGCTCGCGTCCGGGCTGCCGATCGCGATGTTCTCGGCGACCGTGCCGGAGAACAGGAACGCCTCCTGCGTCACCATCACCACCCCGCGCCGCAGCTCCGGTACGGCCAGGTCCCGCAGGTCCGTACCGTCGAGCAGCACCCGGCCGTCCGTCGGGTCGTAGAACCGGGCCAGCAGCTTGGCCAGCGTCGACTTGCCCGCGCCCGTCGAGCCGACCACGGCGACGGTCTGCCCGGCCGGGATCGTCAGGTCGAACCGGGGCAGCACCTCGCCGCCCGTGCGGTACGCGAACCGCACCCCGTCGAAGACGACCTCCCGGCCCGGCGCCTCGCCCGCGCGGACCGGCAGCTCCCGGGGGGCCGAGGGCTCCGGCACGGACGGGGTCTGGGCCAGCAGCCCCGCGATCTTCTCCAGCGAGGCCGCCGCCGACTGGTACGAGTTGAGGAACATGCCGAGCCGGTCGATCGGGTCGTACAGCCGACGCAGATAGAGCACGGCCGCGGCCAGCACACCCAGCGCCAGCGTCCCCGAGGCCACCCGGTAGGCGCCCCACAGCACGATCGCGGCGACGGCGGTGTTGGCGACCAGGCGGGAACCGATGACATAGCGGGCCATCTCCAGCATGGCGCTGCCGTTGGACTGCTCGTGGACGTGGTTCAGCTTGTCGAAGTGCGCGTCGTTGGCCCGCTCACGGCGGAAGGCCTGGACGGGGCGGATGCCGTTCATGGTCTCCGCGAACTTCACGATGACCCCGGCGATCGCCGAGGACCGCTCCCCGTACATCTCCCCGGCCCGCTGCTGGAAGCGCCGTACCAGCAGGTACAGCGGGACGAACGACAGCACGGCGGCGGCGCCCAGGCCGAGGTCCAGCCAGAGCAGCATCAGCGAGATGGTGACGAACGAGAGCACCACGCCGATCAGCTCCTGGAGCCCCTCGCTCAGCAGCTCCCGCAGCGACTCCACGTCCGTGGTGGACCGGGAGATCAGCCGGCCCGAGGTGTAGCGCTCGTGGAAGTCCACGCTCAGCGCCTGCGCGTGGCGGAAGATCCGGCCGCGCAGGTCGAGCAGCGCGTCCTGGCTGATCAGGCCGGAGAGCTGGATGAATCCGTACTGCGTGGCCGCGCCCGCCACCGAGCACAGCGCGTACGCGACCGCCACCGCGATCAGCGGTCCGTACGCGGCGTCCCGGAACGCGGGCACGCCGCTGTCGATGGCGTACGCGACGAGCAGCGGCCCGGCCTGGAACGCCGCCTGCTGGACCACGAGCAGCAGCGCGACGAGCACCACCCGGCCCTTCATCGGCCGCAGCAGCGACCTGAGCAGCGTGCCGGTCGCCCCGGGCGGGGTGGGCAGGTCGTCCCGGTCGAAGCGGTCCCCGGTGCCGGCGGTCTCCGCCGTGTTCGCCGTGTCCCCGGCAAGGGGGGCGGGCGTCGTCGTACTCGTCATCGGGTGAGGTCCTTCTCGGCGGTGAGGTCAGGGACGCACGGGGTGCCGGCCGGGGGCGGCCCGGGGAAGGTGTCCGGGGCGATCCCGTCCGGTATCCGCGAGGTGCCCGACATCAGCCAGGCGTACTCGGCGCTGCTGCGCAGCAGCTCCTGGTGCGTGCCCACGGCGGCGATCCGGCCCTCGGAGAGCAGCGCGACCCGGTCCGCGAGCATCACGGTCGACGGACGGTGCGCGACCACGAGCGCCGTGGTGTCTTCCAGGACCCGCCGCAGCGCGGCCTCCACCAGCGCTTCCGTGTGCACGTCCAGCGCGGAGAGCGGGTCGTCCAGGACCAGGAAGCGGGGGCGGCCGACCACCGCGCGGGCCAGTGCGAGCCGCTGCCGCTGCCCGCCGGAGAGGCTGAGCCCCTGCTCGCCGACCTCGGTGCCGACGCCCGCGGGCAGCTCGTACGCGAAATCGGCCTGGGCGATGGACAGGGCCCGGCGCAGCTCGTCGTCCCCGGCCCCCTCGGCGCCCATCCGTACGTTCTCCCCGACGCTCGCCGAGAAGAGCGTCGGCTCCTCGAAGGCCACCGAGACCAGCTCGCGCAGCCGCTCCCGGGGCAGTGCGGTGATGTCCGTGCCGTCCAGGGTGATCCGCCCCGCGCTGACATCGTGCAGCCGGGGCACCAGCGCGGTGAGCGTCGTCTTCCCGGAACCCGTCGCTCCGACCAGGGCCATCGTCTCGCCGGGCCGGATCCGCAGGTCGATCCGGGCGAGCACGGGATCGGAGCCGGGCGCCGCGTCGGGGTAGCGGAACTCCACCCCCTCGAAGACCATCCCACCGCGGGCCGAGGCGTCGGCCCGGACGTCGGCCGCCGGAACACCGGTCCTGTCCGCCGCGCCCGTCCTTCCGGCGGCGTCCGCGGTCCTGGCGGCGTCCGCCTCCTCGGGGACGTCCATCACCTCGAAGAACCGGTCGGCCGCCGTCGCCGACTCCTGGCACATCGCCAGCAGGAAGCCGATCGACTCGACCGGCCACCGCAGCGCCAGCGCGGTGGAGAGGAACGCGACCAGGGTGCCCGCCGAGAGGCCGCCGTCCGCGACCTGGACCGTGCCCAGCACCAGCGCCGCGCCGATCGCCAGCTCCGGGAGCAGGGTGATGGCGGACCAGATCCACGCGAGGAGACGGGCCTTCTCCAGCTCCGTGGTGCGCAGCCGCTCGGAGAGAGCGCGGAAGGCGAGGGCCTGGCTGCGGTGGCGGCCGAAGCCCTTGACGATGCGGATGCCGAGCACGCTCTCCTCGACGACCGTGGTCAGATCACCGACCTGGTCCTGGGCCCGGCGCGCCACAGCCGAGAACTTCGTCTCGAAGACCGAGCAGATGATCACCAGCGGTAGCACCGGCGTGAGCAGCACCAGCCCCAGCATCCACTGCTGCGACAGCAAGATGGCGAAACCGATCAGGATCGTCGCACTGTTGACCAGCAGGAAGGTCAGCGGGAACGCCAGGAACATCCGCAGCAGCATCAGGTCCGTGGTCGCGCGCGAGAGCAGCTGCCCCGAGGGCCAGCGGTCGTGGAAGGACACCGGCAGCCGCTGGAGGTGGCGGTACAGGCCGGCCCGCATCTCCGCCTCGACGGCGGCCAGCGGACGCGCCACCATCCACCGCCGCACCCCGAACAGCCCGGCCTCGGCGACGCCCAGCAGCAGCAGGTACAGCGCGCCGAGCCAGACCCCTCCGGGGTCGCGGTCCGCCACCGGGCCGTCGACCATCCACTTGAGGACGAGCGGGATCACCAGGCCGACGCAGGACGCGGTGATCGCGACCAGCGCGGCACCGAAAATCCGCTTCCGTACCGGTTTGGCGTAGGGCCACAAACGCATCAGTGACTGTGCGGTGGACCGTTCCTTGGTCTCTACAGGTTCTTCGGGCATCACAGTCGAGACTACGGTTCACCCCTGACATCGTTCACGTGGTTTTTCTGCCGGGCGGGGCGCGCGGACGGGCGAGGAGTGCTGGTCGTAGCGGGTATCAACCGATCGGCTGATGCCGCTTCGAGCGTGATGGAGGATGGTGCGCCGGTGCCCGCGCCACGATGCTCGGGGCCATGGCAATCATCGAAGCGAACGGGGTGCGCAAGGCGTACGCCGGGCGCACCGTGGTCGACGGCGTGAGTTTCACCGTCGACGAGGGCGAGATCTTCGGGATCCTCGGCCCCAACGGTGCGGGCAAGACCACCACGGTGGAGTGCGTCGGGGGTCTGCGCGCCCCCGACGCCGGCACGGTCCGGGTCGCCGGGCTCGACCCCGTCGCCGACCGCGAACGGGTCACCCGGCTGCTCGGCGCCCAGCTCCAGGAGAGCGAGCTCCAGCCCAAACTCACCGTGGCCGAGGCGCTGGAGCTGTACAGCGCCTTCTACCCGGACCCCGCCGACTGGCGTCAGCTCGCCGAACGCCTCGGTCTGCACACCAAGTACGGCACCCGCTTCGCCCAGCTGTCCGGCGGCCAGAAGCAGCGGCTGTCCATCGCGCTCGCCCTGGTCGGCAACCCCCGCGTGGTGATCCTCGACGAGCTGACAACCGGACTGGACCCGCGGGCCCGCCGGGACACCTGGGAGCTGATCGAGGACGTGCGCGCGGGCGGCGTCACCGTCCTGCTGGTCACCCACTTCATGGAGGAGGCCCAGCACCTCTGCGACCGGATCGCCGTGATCGACCGGGGGAAGGTCGTCGCCCTCGACACCCCGTCCGGGCTGATCGGCCGGGCCAACGGCTCCACGGTCATCTCCTTCACCCCCTCACGGCCGCTCACCGGGACCGAACTGGCCGCGCTGCCCGGCGCGGTGTCCGTCGCACACGAGGACGACCGGATCGTCATCAGCGGCAGCGACGAGACCGTCAACGCGGTGATCTCGCTGCTGGCCCGGCACGGCATCACCGCACACCGGCTCCGCGTCTCGGAGGCGACGCTCGACGACGCCTTCCTCGACCTCACGGAGCGGACCGAACAGACCGAACAGACCAAACAGACCGAACGCACGGAACGGGTGGCTTGAGATGACTACCGCGACCCCGGCCCCCGCCGCCCGCTCCGGCGCCTTCGCGCACCGGGCGGTGCTCCGCGCGGAGGCCCGGCTCTTCCTCCGCGAACCCGGCAGCCTGTTCTGGATCATGGTCTTCCCGACCGTGCTCCTGACGATCCTCGGCCTCGTCCCCTCTTTCCGCGAGCACTCCGAGGGTCTCGGCGGACGACGCGTCATCGACCTCTACGTACCGGTCGCCGTGCTGCTCGGCATGATCATGGCCGGGCTCCAGGCCATGCCGCCCGTCCTCACCGGCTACCGCGAACGCGGCATCCTGCGCCGGATGTCCACCACCCCGGTACGCCCCTGGGCGCTGCTCGCCGCGCAGATCGCGCTGCACGGCCTGGCCGCCCTCGGCTCCGCCGTGCTGGCGATGGCCGTCGGCCGGATCGCCTTCGGCGTCGCGCTGCCCGGCCAGCCGGCCGGCTACGCCGTGGCGCTGCTGCTGGCCGTGGCGAGCGTGCTGGCGCTCGGCTCGATGCTCTGTGCCCTCGCCCGTACGGCCAAGGCGTCCGCCGCGCTCGGCTCGGTCGTCTACCTGGTGACCATGTTCACCGCCGGGGTCTGGATCCCGGTGCAGAGCATGCCCGACGCCCTGCGCGCCGTCGTCCGCCTCACCCCGTTCGGCGCGGCCTCCGAGGCACTGAACCGGGCGGCCTCCGGCAGCTGGCCCGAACTGTCCCAGCTCGGGGTGACCGCGCTGTGGGCCGTCCTGGTGGCCTTCCTCGCGACCCGGCTGTTCCGCTGGGAGTGACCGCCGCGGGGAGCACGGGCAGACTTCGCCCATGGACACGGGGAACACACACAGGGCCAGCGGGACGGGTACGACGGGTGCCGAGGCGGGGTGGGACCGGTTCTTCCAGTACGGGCCCTACGGCCTGCTCGGCCTGAGCACGGTCGTGTCCGCCGTGAGCGCCCCGGTGATCATGGACCGCGCGGATGTGTACCGTGCCGCGGTGCTGGTCCCGGCGGCGGTCGCGCTCCAGCTCCTGTGGGGGCGGGCCGGACCGCGCCGTCCCCGCGCGGGACGGGCGTCGCAGTGCTACTTCGTCGTCCGTACCCTGCTGGGTTTCGCGCTGACCTGGTGCAACCCGTTCTTCTCGGTGTACGCGATCCTCGGGTACTTCGACACCGGGCGGCTGCTCCCGCCCCGGGCGGTCCGCCCCGGGCTGCTGGTCACCGCCGTCATCATGGCCGGTGCGCAGTGCGGCAGCGGTCTGCCGCCGGCCTCGGCGATGAACTGGATCGCCTTCGGCGCCCTGTTCGCTCTGCACGCCACCCTCACCATGGTCTTCGCCCGGATCGGCGACCGCGAGGCCGACCACGCCCGCTTCCAGTGCACCACCATCACGGAACTGGAGTCGGCCAACGCCCGACTCGAACAGGCCCTCGCGGAGAACGCCGGACTCCACGCCCAACTCCTGGTCCAGGCCCGTGAGGCGGGCATCGCCGACGAGCGCCGCAGGCTCGCCGCCGAGATCCACGACACCCTGGCCCAGGGGCTGGCCGGCATCATCGCCCAGCTCCAGGTGGTCACCTCGATCGGCGACACCGACCCGGAGCTGGCCCGCACGCACCTGGACCGGGCCGCCTCCCTCGCCCGGCACAGCCTCGGCGAGGCCCGCCGCTCGGTGCATGACCTGGTCCCCGCCGCGCTGGCCCACGACGATCTGCCGGGCGCGCTGAAGCGCACGGTCTCCGCGTGGGGCGAACGCCACGGGGTCCGGGCCGGGTTCACCGTCACCGGCACCGCCGAACCGGTCCACGACGAGATCGCCGCCACCCTCCTGCGGATCGGGGAGGAGGCCCTCGCCAACGCCGCCCGCCACGCCGGGGCGGGCCGGGTCGGCGTCACCCTGTCGTTCATGGACGACGAGCTCAGCCTGGACGTGCGGGACGACGGCCGCGGCTTCGACCCGGCCGCCCTGCCCCCGTACAGCGGCGCGGGCGGCTTCGGCCTCGGCGGCATGCGGGCCCGCGCCGAACGTGTCGCGGGCACCGTGGAGGTGGAGACGGAGCCGGGCCGGGGTACGGCGGTCAGCGCCCGGGTTCCCCTGGTCCGCACCACCGTCTGACCCGTACGGTGGTCCCGCCATGGTTCAGGATTCCGCACGCGTCATCACGCTCGTCGTCGTCGACGACCACCCGGTCGTACGGGACGGTCTGCGCGGCATGTTCGATTCGGCCCCCGGCTTCGAGGTCCTCGGCGAGGCGCCGAACGGGGTGGAGGGCGTCGAACTCGCCGCCCGGCTGGACCCGGACGTCGTCCTGATGGACCTCCGGATGCC
Source organism: Streptomyces sp. NPDC058195 (assembly GCF_042883525.1). Lineage (NCBI taxonomy): Bacteria > Bacillati > Actinomycetota > Actinomycetes > Kitasatosporales > Streptomycetaceae > Streptomyces > Streptomyces sp. NPDC058195. The sequence continues at coordinate 22,525 of NZ_JBHVVM010000047.1, read as the reverse complement.
GGGCGGCGGCGGGGTCGCCGCCATCGCCGAACTGACCCGGCGCGGTGCCCGGTCGAAGGTCCTCGTCCTCACCACGTACGACACCGACTCCGACACCCTGCCCGCGATCGAGGCGGGCGCGACGGGCTATCTGCTCAAGGACGCCCCGCGCGACGAGCTGTTCACCGCGGTCCGGGCCGCCGCCGACGGCCGCACCGTCCTTTCCCCCGCCGTCGCCTCCCGGCTGATCTCCCGGGTGCGCACCCCGGCGACGGGCGCCGAAACGCTCTCGGCCCGCGAGCGCGAGGTGCTCGAACTCGTCGCGAAGGGCACCTCCAACCGGGAGATCGCCGCCGAACTCTTCATCAGCGAGGCCACGGTGAAGACCCACCTCACCCATGTCTTCGCCAAGCTCGGAGCCAAGGACCGGGCCGCCGCCGTGGCCATCGGCTACGACCGGGGCATCCTCGGCTGAACCGGCGGCGGGAACGGCACCCGTCCCGGCCCGGAACCCGCGCCCGGACCGGTACCTGAGCCCGGTCGCAACTTGGGACGGAACGGTGACATCTGAGGGGTCATCTCCCCCTCATCAGTGTGATTATCTTTCACCGAGCGTGCATATGCAGCGCGCGGGGGAGGGAACCCGAGGGTTCCCGGGGCCATGGCGGGGCCAGGCCGTGTGAGGGGAGACGACCACATTGAACGGGCAGCCGATATCGGGGACATCGGCCGGGGCGAACGGCGTACGGGGCGGGCGGCGGTCCGCCGGGCTGGCCCTGGTGACGGGCGCCATGCTGCTGCTGGTGACGGCGTGCGGCGGGGGAGACGAGGCGGGCGGCAGCGGCAAGGGCGGCGGCGGCAAGGTCGAGGACACCTCCGCCTCGCAGGCGGTGGTGACGGTGGCGCCCAAGGACGGCGCGGAGTCCGTCGCGACCAGCGGCGCGCTGAAGGTCTCGGCCGCGCAGGGGAAGCTGACCACGGTCAAGGTCTCCGACCCCAAGGGCGCGGCGGTCGACGGGAAGATCGCGGCCGACGGCGCGAGCTGGGCACCGGACCAGCACCTGGCCGCGGCGACCAAGTACAAGGTCCACGTGGTCGCCAAGGACTCCAAGGGCCGTGAGTCGGCGAAGGACACGACCTTCACCACGCTCGTCCCGCAGAACACCTTCATCGGGCAGTACACCCCGGAGGACGGTTCCACGGTCGGCGTCGGCATGCCGGTCTCGATCCACTTCACCCGCGGCATCACCGACCCCGAAGCGGTCGAGAAGGCCATCAAGGTGACGGCCGAGCCGTCCGTGCCGGTCGAGGGCCACTGGTTCGGCAACGACCGCCTCGACTTCCGCCCCGAGGAGTACTGGGCCGCGGGCACCAAGGTGACCGTCAAGCTCAACCTCGACGGCGTCGAGGGACGGCCGGGGGTCTACGGCAAGCAGGCCAAGACGATCTCCTTCACGATCGGCCGCAAGCAGGTCAGCACGGTCGACGCGAGCAGCCACCGGATGAAGGTCGTCCGCGACGACCAGCAGATCAAGGACATCCCGATCTCGGCGGGCGCCCCGGCGACCACCACGTACAACGGCCAGATGGTCATCAGCGAGAAGCTCAAGGTGACCCGGATGAACGGGGACACCGTCGGCTTCGGCGGTGAGTACGACATCAAGGACGTGCCGCACGCCATGCGGCTCTCCACCTCGGGCACCTTCATCCACGGCAACTACTGGGGCGGCTCCGGCATCTTCGGTACGACCAACACCAGTCACGGCTGCGTCGGCCTCCAGGACGTGCGCGGCGCCTGGAGCAAGAAGACCTCGGCCGCCTGGTTCTTCGACAACTCGCTCATCGGCGACGTCGTGGTCGTGAAGAACTCGAAGGACAAGACCATCCAGCCGGACAACGGCCTCAACGGCTGGAACATGTCCTGGGCGGAGTGGACCAAGTAGTCCGCCCCACCGACGGCACGACGACGGGCCCGGCGCCGCGACCAGCGGCACCGGGCCCGTCGCCGTGTCCGGGGGAGGGGACCGGACCCGGCGCTGTGACCAAGCGCACCGGTCCCTCCGCGGTTAGCGCCGGTTAACCTGCCTTCCATGACCGCAAACCTCGAAGTACGCGACGGCGTCGGCACGATCCTGCTGGACCGCCCGCCCATGAACGCCCTGGACGTAGCCACCCAGGACCGGCTGCGTGAGCTCGCCGAGGAGGCGACCCGGCGCGAGGACGTGCGCGCCGTGGTCCTCTACGGCGGCGAGAAGGTGTTCGCGGCGGGCGCGGACATCAAGGAGATGCAGGCGATGGACCACCCGGCGATGGTCGTCCGGTCGAAGGCGCTCCAGGACTCCTTCACCGCCGTGGCCCGCATCCCCAAGCCCGTCGTCGCCGCCGTCACCGGCTACGCCCTGGGCGGCGGCTGCGAGCTGGCGCTCTGCGCCGACTTCCGGATCGCCGCCGACAACGCCAAGCTGGGCCAGCCCGAGATCCTGCTCGGACTGATCCCGGGCGCGGGCGGCACCCAGCGCCTGTCCCGGCTGATCGGCCCCTCCCGGGCCAAGGACCTGATCTTCACCGGCCGTCACGTCCGGGCCGGGGAGGCCCTGACGATCGGTCTGGTGGACCGGGTGGTGCCCGCCGCCGAGGTGTACGAGCAGGCGCACGCCTGGGCCGCCGCGCTGGCCAAGGGGCCGGCGCTGGCACTGCGCGCCGCCAAGGAGTCCATCGACGCCGGTCTGGAGACCGACATCGACACCGGGCTCACGATCGAGCGGAACTGGTTCGCCGGACTCTTCGCCACGGAGGACCGGGAGCGCGGTATGCGCAGCTTCGTCGAGGAAGGGCCGGGCAAGGCCAAATTCCTCTGACCGAACGCAAGTTGGGCACAGAATCGGGTCGGTTCATCCGTGCGGGCGGATTGGCCGGGCACCTGGGCTGCCCTGGTGCCCGGTTCTCCGCCGGGCTCGTGAGGCCGGACCGTAGCGGACGTCGGTGCAGGTCAGATGGGCTTTCCGTGCCTGCTTGATGCCAAAGGCATATGCCTAGCGATTGCTCCGGGGGGTTGCGAATGGGGGGCGTATTCCTCCGGAAGGGCCCCGGCGGGGTGGTCCTGCGGCCATGATGGTGCCCATGGCGGGCCTGGAGGGTGTGGATCAGCCGCGGCCGCACAGTGGTGCGGCGGCGGCGCGCTGTAAGCCGGTATTCGAGGAAGAACAGGCTTTCAAGGCGCTGGAGTTGTTCGGGAATCCGACGGAGGGTGAGGTCCGGCTGCCGTCCCGTCCGGAGTCCGCGGCCACCGCCCGTCGGCTCACCTCCTGCGTGGTGCTGCGGCAGTGGGCGCTCTCCCCGCAGACCGCCGAGTACGCCGTCCTGCTCGTCTCGGAGCTGGTCGGCAACGCGGTACGGCACACCGGAGCCCGGGTCTTCGGGCTGCGGATGATGCGCCGTCGCGGCTGGATCAGGATCGAGGTGCGCGACCCCTCGCGCGGGCTGCCCTGCCTGATGCCGGTCCAGGAGCTGGACGTGAGCGGCCGGGGCCTCTTCCTCGTCGACAAGCTCTCCGACCGCTGGGGCGTGGATCTGCTGCCGCGCGGCAAGACCACCTGGTTCGAGATGCGGATCTCCGACCGCTGACCCGGCCGTCCCGCGCCGCCGCGGTCCGGCCCGGCCCCGGACGCACAGAAGCCCCCGGTCTGCCGTGATGCGGCACTGCGGGGGCTGCTGTGTGGAGGCCGTGAAATGGGGGGTGTGTTCACGGCCGCTCGTGACGACCGGGCTCGGGTCATGCGGTCGTGTCACCGACTATGGCAGACGGGCGACCTCTCCACCAAAAGTACAAGTAGCCCATTAGTGGACAAAGCTTGACATCTACCAGGAGAATCGTAGGTGTGATGGGTCACTTGCCTGCAAAACTGTGAATATCTATGGGATTGAGTGAATGATTCTTTCGCTTCACCCATATGCCCAAAATGTTATCTCCTTCTCATTTCGCACCTAGCGTGTCTGTACATGAACGCCTCCGACACTCCGGTGCCCCGGCGCGGCGCGCTGCGCGCGGGAGCGGGGGCCGCCCTCGCCGGTGTCCTCGCCGCCGGATGCGCGGACCACGGCACCACCGCCCGCCCGTCCGCTCCCCGCCCGGACCCGGCGAGCCCCGCCGCGGCCACCCGGCCCGCCTCCCCGCTCCCCGCGCCCGGACCGCGCCGCTTCCCCGGCCTGCCGGTCCAGATCGACCACGGCCCCCGTGACCGCGCCCGCGTCGCCCTCACCTTCCACGGCCAGGGAGACCCGGCCCTCGCCCGGACCCTGCTCGCCGAGGCCGAACGCGCCCACGCCCGGGTTACCGTCCTCGCCGTCGGCAGCTGGCTCGATGAACACCCCAGCCTGGCCCGGCGGGTCCTCGACGGCGGCCACGAACTCGGCAACCACACCCAGCACCACACCGACATCTCCACGATGGACGAGGCCGCCGCGTACGCCGAGATCGACGGCTGCGCCCGGCGGCTGCGGCGGCTCACCGGCTCCATCGGCACCTGGTTCCGGCCTTCGCGGACCCGTGAGGCCACCGCGCTCGTCCAGCGGCTCGCCGCCAGGGCGGGCTACCCGCACGTCCTCTCGTACGACGTGGACTCCCTCGACTTCACCTCCCCCGGCGCCGCGGCCGTCACCCGCAAGGTGACCGGGGAGATCCGCAACGGATCGGTGGTGAGCCTGCACTTCGGCTACGCGGACACGGCCGCCGCACTGCCCCTCCTCCTCACCGAAATCGACCGTCGCGGACTGCGCGCGGTGACGACCACGGAGCTGCTGACCTGATGCCTCCCACCACCACGCGCACCGCGGCCCTGCTCGGGGGCGTCCTGCTGGCCCTGCTCACCGGCTGCGGCACCTCCGGCGGCCCGCGCGCCGTCCAGGCCGTCGGCAGCGAGGCCGCCGCACTGCCCCCCACCTCCGCGCAGGCCACACCGCCCGGCCTCCCCGGCATGCCGCCGGTGCTCGACAGCAAGGACGTCTACGCGGCCGACCGGGGCGGACTCTCCCCGGTCGTCAAGGACTTCCCGTCCCGGATCTACGTCCCCAACACCAACTCCGACACCGTGAGCGTGATCGACCCGGCGACGTACAAGGTCATCAAGACGGTCAAGGTCGGCCGCCAGCCGCAGCACGTCGTGCCGTCCTGGGACCTGAAGACCCTCTGGGTCAACAACGACATCGGCGACAGCCTCACGGCGATCGACCCGGCGACCGGACGGACCGGCCGCACGGTGCCGGTCTCCGACCCGTACAACCTCTACTTCACCCCGGACGGCACGTACGCCGTGGTGATGGCCTCGATGGACAGGCAGCTGGTCTTCCGCGACGCCCACACCATGAAGACGGCCAGGACCGTGCCGGTCGACTGCGAGGGCGTCAACCACGCCGACTTCTCCACCGACGGCCGGTACTTCATCGTCTCCTGCGAGTTCTCCGGCGAACTCCTCAAGGTCGACACCGCCGCGATGAAGGTCGTCGCCCAGCAGAAACTGCCGCTCGGCGGAGCGATGCCGCAGGACGTGAAGCTCTCGCCCGACGGAAGCACCTTCTACATCGCGGACATGATCGCCGACGGGATCTGGGTGCTGGACGGAAAGAAGTTCACCACCCCGAAGCTGCTGCGCACCGGCAAGGGCGCCCACGGCCTCTACGTCAGCCGCGACTCCAGGGAGATGTACATCTCCAACCGGGGCGAGGGCTCCGTCTCCGTCTTCGACTTCGCCGGGCGCCGCCTGGTGAAGAAGTGGCACCTGCCCGGTGGCGGCAGCCCCGACATGGGCGGGGTGTCCGCCGACGGCAAGGTCCTCTGGCTGAGCGGGCGTTACGACGCCGAGGTGTACGCGATCGACACCGCCACGGGCAAGCAGCTCGCCCGCATTCCGGTCGGCAGCGGCCCGCACGGACTGGCCGTCTACCCCCAGCCCGGCCGCTACTCGCTCGGCCACACCGGGGTCTTCCGCTGACGCCGCCCCGGCGGGCCCGGCCGGCCGCTCACCCCGCGACCAGCAGGGCCTCCGAACCCACCGGCCGGTAGCCCGCCGCCTGGAACGTCCGCACACTGCGGGCGTTCCCGGGCGACTGCTGGGCCCACACCGCCGTGTCCGGCACCAGGTGCCGGGCCGCCCGCGCCAGCCGCTCGCCGAGCCCCCGGCCGCGCGCCTCCTCGTCCACCTCGACCGCGGTCTCCCAGCGGCCCGCGACGCCCCGGCCGAGGATCACCACCCCGCCGTCGGCGGACCAGGCCCGCACGTCGTCGCGGTACTTCCTCGCCCGCGCCACCCGCGGGTGCTCCGGGTCCTCGATCTCCCGCAGCGCGAGCCCCGCCTCCCCGGGGAGCGCGCCGGCCACCGTCAGCAGGTCGACGGTGTTCATGTGACGGCCGGTACGGGCCAGCAGTGCGCCCAGGAAGTGCGGGTTCATCGTCGCGGCGAGCGGATCGCCGGGCGTGCCGGCCAGCGCGGAGCGCACCCAGCCGGGGTCCTCGTCGAGGAAGACCACCGAGTGCGCGGTGAACGCCAGCACCCCCGCGTCCCGGACGCCGGGCTGGCGCACCACGGTCGTCTGGCCGTCCGGCGGCGGGAACCGCCCGTGCGCCGCGTCCGCCAGAATCCGAGCCAGCGCGCCGTCCACGCGTACCCCCGCTCCCGCTCCGGGCCCCGGCCGGGACCGCCGTCGAGCCTAACCGGTGCGTGATCCGCGGTACGGGGCCCAGCCACGCAGTTCGTCGTCGCGCGGGGCCCGGACCACGCGGGGCTCCCCGGGCCCGAAGGCCATCACCGGGCGCGAGGCGTCCCAGGCGGGCCAGCCGGGGTCACCGTGGCGGGCGAAGGCCACCCAGGCCGCGTGCATCGACCGGGCCAGCTCCCGGGGGGCGTCCGCCCCGGCCAGCGCCACCGCGTCCGGCCGGTCCAGGGTGTCGAAGACGAACGCGATCTCCAGCGCGTGACAGGCCCCCAGCCCCAGCACCGGCGAGGGCCAGCCGAACTCGTAGAGACGGGTGCTCCCCACGGCTTTGGCGCGGGCGTCGGCCAGCCGGTTCAGCGGCACCCGCAGCAGCAGATCGGTGGCGAGCGCCCCGAGCAGTTCGCCCGCCGTGGCATCCGGCCGGTTCGCCCGGTACGTACGCGCGGTGGCGCCCGGCACCCGGAACTTCAGCAGCGCCAGCCCGAGCCCGAGGGAGGACACCCGCTCGGTCAGACCGCTGGGGACGAACCAGAGCCGGTACTCCTCGGTGGTCGACCCCATCAGCAGATCGACCTCCCCCGACGCGCCGTCCAGCAGCGCCGCCAGCGGATCGCGGGGCAGCAGTTCGCCGTCCACGACCAGCTGGAAGGAGTGCCCGCCGGTCAGCGGGGAGCCGCCCGCGGTGACCCCGGTCTGGGCGTCCAGCAGCGCGACCGGGTCGACCCCGGCCAGCGCGCGGGCCGTCGCCGCGACCCTGAGCCGCCGGGCGATCAGCCCGGTGGTACGGCGGGCTGATCGGCCCGGCGGCAGCGCGCCCGGCGCGCCGCTCTGCAGCACCGCCCGCCGGAACAGCCCCGCGGCCCGGGGCGCGGCCAGCAGGGCGCCGATGCTGACGGCCCCGGCCGACTCCCCGCACACCGTCACCAGGCCGGGATCGCCGCCGAACGCCGCGATGTTGTCCCGCACCCAGGTCAGCGCCGCGATCTGGTCGAGCAGCCCGCGGTTGGCGGGCGCGTCCGGGAACACCCCGAAGCCCTCCACGCCGAGCCGGTAGTTGACCGACACCAGCACCACACCGTCGCGGGCGAACGCCGTCCCGTCGTACAGCGCCACGGCCGAGGAGCCGTGCAGCAGCGCGCCGCCGTGGATCCAGACGATCACCGGCAGCCGGTCCCGGCCCGGGGACGGCGTCCACACATTGAGGTTGAGGCAGCCGTCGCCCGCCACTTCGGGATCGGGCAGCAGCCGGTCCAGCGGCGGCGCGTAGGGCCGCTTGGGTGCGGTCGGACCGAACGCCACCGACTCCCGCACCCCCTCCCACGGCTCGGGCGGCGCGGGCGGCCCGAAGCGCCGGGCCCCGACCGGCGGGGCGGCGTACGGGATGCCGCGGAAGACGGCGACGCCCTGTTCCCAGGTGCCGCGCACCACCCCGTGGGCGGTGGCGGCCAGGGGCGGTGCCCCGGACGTCGGAGCGGATATCGCGGCGGGTACGGCAGTCATGGGGTCCAGCCCTTCTGCGGCGTCTCTTCGGAGCCGATGACCGATATGTACCCGCTTCAGGGCGAAGGCGACCGGGAAAGGGAGGCGGGGGACGGGAGGCGGGCAGGGCCGTCAGGCCGCGAAGTGCTCCGACAGGGAGTCGCGCTCGTCGACCTCGACGAGATCGGGGCGGGTATAGCGCTCCGCCCGTGCGTGGTAGTCGAAGTCTCCCCGGACCAGCCCCCGGTAGTCGCGTACGCACCGCTCCAGCGCGCGCCGGGTCGGGCCCTCGATGCCGGCCGCCCCGATCTCTTCTAACAGCTCCTCCTCGGCGCTCTGCACCCGCCGGGCGACCTGCGCGAGCTCGTTCCCCGCCTCCTCGACGGCCTCCTGGAGCGTGCAGCCGCGCTCGTGCCGGATGAGGGCGACCGCGTTGTGCCCGTAGCCGAGCCGTGCCTCCTTCTCGAAGGAGCAGATGTCGTTGCAGAGCCCCGAGTGGTCGGTCACGGAATGGCGCAGCGCGATGTAGGCGGGCAGGCTCCGGGCGGACTCCGGCAGGTCGATCCCGGCGGTGATCTCGTGAAGGTCCAGGAAGGGCTGCATGGCCACCGAGTCCCGGCGGTGCTTGAGGTACTCGGCGCGGCTCGGCACATGCCCGGTGGCCCGGTCCACGGCCTCCGCGTAATAGGTCCACAGCCAGCAGACCGTGTCCCGCCGGAACTGCCGGATCCAGTGCTCGGGGCGGTTCTGGTACGTACGGCCGCGCAGCTCCGCCAGCGCCCGCTCCATGGCACCGCGCGGTGCCCCGCCGTCGAGGACGGCGACCAGCCGGTCGATCGCCGCCTCGCACATGCGCGGATCCCGCCCGGCGGGCCCGTCGTCGAACTCGTCGTCGACGAGGAACGCCCAGAAGAGCCACTGGCAGAAGAGATCGAGATGCCGTTGCGAGGCGGTGGGGAAGATCAGGGAGATCCAGAGCTCGGGCCTGGTCCGGATCATCTTCTTCCGGGCCGCCGGGGAGAGTGCGAGGTCATGGGAGGCCGCCCAGTCCCACACGGCCTCCTGGGTCTGCGCGATTCCCGGATTGCAGCCGGCGCTCCGGAACGGCATATGAAACGCTGGCAGCGCGATCTGGCTCATTGGTGCCCCTCGTCAAAAACGGTTCGGATGTACGAGCGAATGGGTATCCGGCCGGATCTGATTGCGCCGACCGGGTGAGTCTCCGGGGCCGGGCCGCTCGCGCCCGCCGGGCGCGGACGCAGGTACGTCGGGTGAGACGGGGCGGTCAATTCCAGCTCACTCTCCTTCGCCGGAATCCGGGGGCGTCGGGGCCGGGCCCAGCGGCCCGTGGTGGCAACCGCCCTTGATCCAGGGCGGTGGCATCACCATGCGTGACACCTAGTCAACCCCTTGTACCGGTCATAGGGAAGGTATTTGTGACCGAAAGTGCTTGATCGTCAGGAACGAGTGCCCATCTTCTGATCAGCTATTGACCCCTTGGAGGGTTCCGTCGTCCGAAACGCCACAGGGGGTCAAGTCGACGGCCCCGCCCGGCAATTGCGGGACGGGGCCGTTCGGTGCGCGGGGGACGGAGGCCGTCCGGGGCCGTCCGGGGCCTTCCGGAGCCGGACGCCCGAGGCGCTCAGGCGCGCTTCACGCGCCCTTCAGATGCCGCATCAGCCGCTCGAAGTCCTGCCAGCCCGACAGATCCGAAGGGTCACCGGGCAACGGATAGTAGAGCGCCGGACGGGACTTCGGGCCGAGCTGCACCGGCGGCTGCGCCAGCGGAGTGCGCCGGGCGCGGTCCCCCGGCATCTCGCGCACCTCCTCCGCGCCGAGCACGAAGGCCAGCGGCACCCCCGGCCCCTCGAAGCGCGGCGGAACCGCCAGATCCCGGCGGGCCCTGCGGAGTTGGACCAGCATCGACTGGAGGTGATGCCGGGTCACGAGCGCCTCGGCCGTCTTCTCCAGCGCGTCCACCGGGGGCTCCTCGCCGGGCCCGTAGCCGAACGCCAGCGTGACGTCCTCCTCCACGCCCGCCTTCGTACGGCTGATCCGTACCGTGGCCAGGCCCGGCCGGTCCGGGCCGCCGACCACCACGAGCCAGGTCGGCTCGGGTGCCCGGTCGAAGGCGACATCGGTCAACCGGCGCAGCGACCAGGGCAGGTTGGCGGGTTCGGAGGTTCCCCATCCCGCGGGCGGCTGCCCCGTCAGCTCCTGCCACACCGTCTCCAGGGCTCCGCCCAGCACCAGCCGGTCGTCCGCCGGGTGGACCGTGCGGAACGAGATCGCCAGCTGCCGCTCACCGTTCTCCACGACCGGCCGGTAGGCGTCGGCCACCGGGGTGTGCGGGTCGTCGGGGGTGGCGTCGGGCGACTCCACCGTGGCGAACATGCCGCTCTGCCAGCGCAGTACGGCGCCGGACAGACCGTCGTAGTAGCCGTCCTTCTCGTCCTGCACCACCCAGCGCGAGGGCCAGCCGCTCAGGCTGTTGCGGACCGCGGGGGAGAGGGTGGTACCGGGCGAGGTGACGATCTGAAGGCCCAGTTCGGCGTGGGCGGCGGCCCGGAAGGCGTCCGAGAGCCAGGCCGTCATCGCGACCACCGGACGGTCCTGGATGATGACCGCCACCTTGTCGGTGAGCGCGTCGACGGCGGGCTGCGCGGCGGCGGGCGTGGGGGCCACGCTCACCTTGCCGGTCTTCACCACCGCGACGGACCGGGCGGCCTCCGGCGGCCAGGCGGACCCGCCCGCCAGCAGGGCGACCCGGGCCGCGAAGGTGCCCGCGAGCGCCTCGGCCTCCTCCACGCCGGTGGTGGCCCGTGCCTCCGTCCACCAGAACGGAACCGGCGGGGCGGTGGCCCCGAGCAGCCGCTCGGCCTCGCCCGCGACCTGCACCAGCAGCGGCGCCTCGATCGAGACCAGCGGCCTGCCCTGGTCGTCGCAGAGCTGCACGACGGCGTCCTCGCCGGTCGTCCCCACCAGCTTGTCCGGGCCGCCCGCGAGCAGCGCGGCGAGCACCGTCAGCGGATCGGGCATGCGCGAGGTGAGGGCGATGACGTCCTTGGTCATGTGGTCGGCCGTTCCTTCTTCGTCCGGGGGTGCGGAAGTGCGCTGGGGGCGGCCCGCCAGGGGCCGCCCCCAGCGCGTCACTCCGCGGTGTACACGGTCTGGATCAGACGGTGGGGCTGGCCTCTGCGGATGAACACCCCGCGGCCGGGCGGCTGCTGGGTCGCGTACACACCCGGGAACAGCTGGCCCTCACTGCGGTCGCCCGCCATCAGGAGCGCCGAGGCCCCCGACTCGCGCAGCCCCAGCACCAGCGGGTCGTACATGCCGCGCGAGGCACCCGCCACCCGGCGGGTCAGCACGAAGTGCAGCCCGATGTCCACGGCGGAGGGGATGTACGGCAGGAACGGCTCCAGCGGGGACTGCCCCGCCGTGGTCAGCACGTCGTAGTCGTCGACCAGGATCACGATCCGCGGACCGCTGCCCCAGCTGCCGGGCTCCAGGTCCTCGGTGTCCGTCCGCTCGTCCGGCAGCCGCTTCTCCAGCTCGGTGGCGATCCCGGCGGACAGCCCCGCGCACATCTTGGGGTTGTACGCGTACCCGCCGCGGAACTCCTCCGGGATCGCGCCGCGCAGACCGCGCCGCGGGTCCATGACGGCGAAGACCAGCTCCTGTTCGCCGTACCGCTCGATCAGCCCGCGCGCGACGGTCTTCAGCAGGTTCGTCTTCCCGCACTCGCTGTCGCCCAGGACCAGCAGGTGCTGGTCGTGGTGGAAGAGGTCGAGCATCGCGGGCGCGAGCGCCGTCTGGTCCAGGCCGATCGGCACCCGCCTGGGCTCGGCGACCGGTCCGGGCAGCAGCTGCGGCTCCAGCAGGTGCGGCAGGATGCGCACCGGCTGGGCGACCTCGCCGCTCCAGGTGGCGCGTACCGTGCGGGCGGTGTGCTCCAGCACCGCGCCCAGGTCCGACGCGTCCCCCAGACCGTCCGTACGGGGCAGCGCCACCTGCGCGAACAGCTTGCTGTCGGTGAGGATGCGGCCCGGCTCGTCCGGGGACAGGGTCTGCGCCAGCTTCCGGTCGATGCTCGACTCGCTGGGGTCGTTCAGCCGCAGCTCCACCCGGGTGCCGAAGTTCGACTGGGTGGCGATGCGCACATCGTTCCAGCGGAGCATGCCCGCCACGACATGGATGCCGTACCCGCCACCGCGCTTGAGGATGTCGACGACGGCGTCGTCCAGCTCGTCGAAGTCGTCGCGCAGCGCCCCGAACCCGTCGATGACCAGCACGATCTCCGCCGACGCCAGCTGCGGCAGCCGCCCCGCCGCGTGCAGGGAGCGCAGTTGCTCCACCGAGTCGATGCCGTGCTCGCGGAAGAGGTCCTCGCGGACCCCGAGCATCCCGCGCACCTCTTCGATGGTGCGCCCCGCCCGTTCCCGGTCGGCCCGGCCCGCGACCCCGCCCACGTGCGGCAGCCCGGAGACCGCCTGGAGCCCGCCGCCGACCAGGTCGAGACCGTAGACGCCGACCTCCTGCGGGGTGTGGGTCAGCGCGAGCGACAGCGCCAGGGTGCGCAGCAGCGTCGTCTTGCCGGACTGCGGACCGCCGATGACCGCGGCGTGGCCGCCCGCCACCGTGAGGTCCAGGTACCACTCGCCCTGCCACTGCTTGGTCGGGTCGTCGAGCAGCCCGAGCGGCACCTGGAGCGGACCGCGCCGCTTCGCCAGCTGCATCCCGCGCGGACCCACGTCCAGCGGCCCCGCCACCCGGTCCAGGGCGACGGCGTGCGGCAGCGGCGGCAGCCAGATCCGGCGCACCGGGCCGGCCGCCTCACGCAGCTGGTCGACGATGACGCCCATCTCGGTCGGCCCGGTCTCCCGGCGCCGCACCTTCGGCTCCTCCTGTGACCGCTCCGGCTCGGCCAGGGTGTTGAACGCCTCGTACTCCAGGGCGAGCGGACCGGTGTCCTCCTCCTGGTCGCGCTGGACCGGGCCCCGGTACGCTCCCGAGACGTAACTCGCCTTGAACCGCTCGTAGTGGCTGGTGTCGACCTTCAGATAGCCGAACCCGGGCAGCGGCGGCAGGTGGAAGGCGTCCGTGGTGTCCAGCACGGTCCGCGACTCGTCGGCGGAGAACGTGCGCAGACCGAGCCGGTACGACAGGTAGGTGTCCAGGCCCTTCAGCTTGCCGCCCTCGATGCGCTGGCTGGACAGCAGCAGATGCACCCCGATGGAGCGGCCGATCCGGCCGATGGAGAGGAACAGGTCGATGAAGTCCGGCTTCGCGGTGAGGAGTTCACCGAACTCGTCGATCACCACGAACAAGTGCGGCAGCGGGTCCAGATCGGGCCGCCGCTCCGCGCGCAGCGCCGCGTAGTCACCGATGTCCGCGACGTTGCCCGCGTCCTTCAGGACCTGCTGGCGGCGCTTTACCTCACCGGCGAGTGAGGCGTGCACCCGCTCGACCAGCCCCGCCTGGTTCTCCAGGTTGGTGATCACCCCGGCCACGTGCGGCAGTTCCGCGAACGGGGCGAAGGTCGCACCGCCCTTGTAGTCGACCAGGACCAGCGCCAGGTCCTCCGGCGGGTGGGTGGCCACCAGCGCGAGGACCAGGGTGCGCAGCAGCTCCGACTTGCCGGAACCGGTCGCCCCTACACAGAGCCCGTGCGGGCCCATGCCCAGCTCGGAGGACTCCTTCAGGTCCAGGAGCACCGGCTGGTGGGAGTCGCTGATGCCGATCGGCACCCGCAGGAAGGCGCGCTCGCCGCGCGGCGCCCACAGATACGACAGGTCGAGCCGCGCCACGTCGTCGATGCCGAGCAGATCGGCGAAGTCGACCGGACCGGACAGCGGCGCGTCCATCATCGATTCTGCGGACAGCCGCATCGGCGCCAGCATCCGGGCCAGCCCCTCGGCGAACGGGATGCTCACCTCGTCCACGGTGCCGTGCGCGCTGATCGGCTCCTGCTCGCGCAGGTCCTCGATGACCACCCCGTCGCCGTCCACGGTGATCCGGACGCTGACGTGCCCCGGCTCCTGGACCCGGTGCTCCAGCAGGTGCAGCACGCTGACGCCCATCTCGCGCAGCCCGACCGCGTCGTCCGGCCGCGGCAGTTCGACCGCGTCCTCACCGTGCCCGTCGGTCACGACGAGCAGCCGGGACGTCATCGCCAGCGCGTCCTTCCCGGACAGACCGCGCCGCACCTCCGCCGCGTACGAGGCGCGGCGGCGCAGCTCCGCGCCGATCTGACGGGCCAGCTGCGGCGCCGAAGGGGCGATCCGGCGGGCGGAGACCGGCCCGTCGAACTGCTCGGGGTCCAGCAGGTGCGGCATCCACTTGGCCCACTCCCACTCCGCCAGCCGGTCCCCCGGCACCGCGAGCGCCATCGCCACGTCGTCCGGGGCGTGCGTGGCGGCGGTCTGGACGAGCAGGGCGCGCGCGACGCGCAGGCAGTCCTCGCGCGGGCCGATGACGCTGATGTTGCCGACCCGGTCGAGCGGGACGGTGAGCGGGAGTTCGGTGCCGGTGCGGAACCGGTCCATCAGCGCGGACGCCTCGTTGAGCATGAAGGTGTCGGGCGGTGACAGGACGGACGAGCCCTGCTGGGCGACGGTCAGGTCACGGACCGGCATCTCGCCCGTGCCGATCCGCACCCGCAGGAAGTCGCCGTCCGTCCGGCGCCGCTCCCAGAGCCTGGCCGGGTCGCGGACTATGTCGTACAGGGCGTGCGGCGGAGGATTGAGGACGGCGGCCCGCTCGGCCCGCTTGCGCTCCTCGACGGACAGCTCCTCGCGCAGGTCCTCCAGGTACGCCAGATACGCCTCGCGCTGGGTACGGCGGGTGCGCTGTGCCTTGCCGCGCTGGGAGAAGACGAGCGCGAGGGAGCCGATCACGGTGACGACGAGGATGATCGCCCCGAGCCCGGCGAACTGGCTGTTGCGCACGACCGTCATCATCACGACCGAGGACATCACCCCGGCGACGGGCAGCAGCGACATCGCGATGTTGCCCGACTTGCCCTCGGGCAGGTTCGGCGGCGCCTCGATGGTGCGCGCCTCGGAGGCGGCCGGCGGCCGGGTGGTTCTGGCCGGGCGGTGGATCAGTCGGGTACTCATCGTCGTCCGTCACTCGAGGTCGGGCGGGGCATCGGTGGGTGTGCTGCCGATCGGCGATCAGGCGGTCAGTGGTACTGCTGCGAGAGCCGGAACACATCCGCGGCGAGCTGGGTGGCACCCTCCCGGGTCGCGTGGGCCAGCAGGTCGGTACGGATCTCCCCGCCAGCCGCCAGGTGCCGGTCGTACGGCAGCACCTGGACGCTCGCACCGGTGGCCTTCAGCTTCTCGACGGCCTGGCCGAGGTCGAGCCCGGGGTGCGGCACCAGCTCGCTGAGCACCACGACCGTTCCGGCGATGACCTGCCGGGGCAGCGACTGCATCCACGTCAGGACCGCGTACGTGCTGGTGACACCCTCCAGCGTGGCGGGGGCGGCCAGCACCCGGGCCTGGGCGGCGGACAGCGCGACCCGGGCGACCTCGGCGGGCAGCGTCTCGCAGTCGACGACCGTGACGCCGAAGTAGCGGCGCAGCGACACCATGACCCGCTCGTACGCCCGGCTGTCCAGCATCGCGCCGATCTGGCCCTGACTGCCGGGCAGCAGCCAGGCGTTGCCCGGGAGCTGCACCAGATAGCCGGTGATGTCCAGCAGCGACATCTGCGGCTCGATGATGCCCGCCAGGTCACCCGTGGTCCAGCGCAGCGACTCGGCGCCCAGCCGCAGCGGCAGCGAGCCGAGTGCCGGATCGGCCTCGACGAGCAGCACCGGGTCCTGGCGGTAGTGCGCGTACGTGGTGCCGAGCAGCGCGGCCACCGTCGACTTGCCCGCACCGCCCCGGATGGACGTGACGGCGATCTGCCGGCCGGTGGTCACCGGCTGCTGAAGCGTCTCGGCGGTGGCGGTGGTCCTGGCCACCTCGCGCGCCGCCGAGGAGGACACGCTCACCCGCAGCGCCCGCGCGGCCCGAGCGGCGAACGGCTCCCCGCGCCGCGCCTTCCGTCCGACACCGGCCAGTCCCCGGTCCACCACCGGACGGGAGTCGGGCGTCTGGTGGGGGGCCCGGGTACCGGGGGTGTACGGGGCGGCCTGCTGGGGCTGGGGTTGTGCCTGGGGTTGTGCCTGGGCCTGGTGCGGCTGCGGTTGCGCGTGGGGCTGCTGGGGGTGCGGGGGCTGCGCGGCGACCGGAGCGGCCACCACCTGCTGCTCCTGGTACCCGGGGTGAGCGGCACCCTGCTGGTACGGCTCCTGGTACCCGGCGTACGCGCCCTGCTGGTACGGCTCCTGATGCCCGGCGTACGCGCCCTGCTGGGGGTGACCGGACTGCGGGGCGTGACCGGGCTGCTGCTGGGGCGTCGCCCCGTACGCCTGGTGCTGCGCGGGCACGCCGTAGGCCTGTTGCTGCCCCTGCTGCTGCCCGTACTGCCCCTGCGCGGGATCGGCGTACGCCTGGCCTTGCGCGGGGTCGGCGTAGCCCTGGCCCTGAGCGGGGTCGGCGTGGCCCTGGGCGTCGGGGCCCTGAGCGTTCTCCTGGGCGGCGCCGCTCCTCATGGCGCGCAGCACATCGCCCTGCCAGTTGTCTTCGTTCGGCATGTCGGCCCTTCTCTTGCGCCCCGCTGCCCCGCCCGGAGCACCTGCGCGTCGACTCAGAACTTGTTGAGCAGCTGTCCGTACACGCCGAACACACCGACGGCCAGCGGGAACAGCCCCACCACACCGATGGATTCGACCAGA
Organism: Streptomyces sp. NPDC058195; assembly: GCF_042883525.1. Taxonomy (NCBI): domain Bacteria; kingdom Bacillati; phylum Actinomycetota; class Actinomycetes; order Kitasatosporales; family Streptomycetaceae; genus Streptomyces; species Streptomyces sp. NPDC058195. The sequence goes on along the minus strand of NZ_JBHVVM010000047.1, from coordinate 5,568 downwards.
TCGGCCATCCGCCGCAGCCGGACCTGCACATGCTCGGGCGGCTGCACCGCCAGGACGAGCAGCGGCAGCACCGCGGCCACCACCAGCAGGGCGAGCGGCCCGGCGCCCCCGGCGTGCTGCATCCACAGCATGACCAGACGCACGATCAGGACCGCCGCGGCGGCGAACAGCGCCACGACCTCGGCGACCAGCGGGAAGGCCCGCGCCCGGGAAAGCAGCACCAGCGCCACCAGCGAGGGCAGCGCCACGGTCCAGACGGACGGCTTCTCCGCCAGGGTGAGCAGCCAGCCTCCGGCCGCCGCGGAGACCGAGGTGACCACCGTCGCCAGGGCGAGGCCCCGGTGGGTGGCGGCCAGCGCGTTGCCCACCTGGTGGCGGCTGACGGAGGTGCCGGCGGAGCGTCGGTCGTCGAGCGCGGTGAGCCCGGACGCCGCCAGCGCCAGCCGGGGCAGCAGACCCAGCAGGACCACGGAGAAGACGGCCATCACGGCACCGAGCCGGGCCAGATCGTGCTGGACGGCGGCGACCGCCTCCCACACCAGGGTGATCGCGGTGATGGCGGCGGCGCCGATCAGCCCGCCCCGGCCCAGCGGCGAGAAGTAGCCGAGCAGCACGAGCGTCAGGACCAGCGCGGCGGCCACCGCGGCGAGCCGCGCCGTCCCCGACCAGTCGTAGGCGTCCGCGGCGGTCCACGCGGCGAGGACCCCGACGCTGCCGGAAGCCAGCAACAGCGCGGTCGCCAGACCCCGGTTGCCCTGCCCGATCTTCGCGATGAGCGCACCGGCCGCCAGCAGGACGAGCGTGGTGACGGCGAGCGCGCCGGTCAGCGCCTCCAGGGCGAACTCGCGCCGGGCGAGCAGCGCGGCGACCACCGCGAAGGCCACGGACCCCACACCCGCGCTCGTCCGCCGTGCGGAGGGACGCCAGCGCCAGGCCTGCAGATCGAGGTCGTCGGCCACCAGATCGGTGACGTCGTGCACGACCGGGGCGGGGGGAGCGGAGTGGGCCCGGACCAGCCGGAGCACCGCACCGTCCGCGATCCCCACCGAGGACAAGGTGCTGTCGTGCGGGAGCGCGGAGCCGTCCGACGTGATCAGCTGCCGCGTCATCGGGCGCGAGGCGGCCCGGTCGTCCAGCAATTGCAGAATATCCGGCAGCAGTTGCCCGATCGGGGTGTCCGACGGAAGGACGATATCGGCCCGGCGCCGCTCACCGACCAGAGTCACCCGGCTGAGCTGCGCTCGGGAAGTCGTTGCTGTGCTCACCACTTTACGGGAACCTATCATCGCGACGTTGTGAGGAGCCGGGCAGTCGGTGCGCCGATGCCACCGTGCCTTCTCGATCCCTATTCACGGGGAAAGCCTCGTGGAATTCTCTGGAGTTGCCGGCTTATTGGGGATTCTTCGTCGATTCCCCGGTTTTATCCGGTTGAGCCGTTTTGGCCGGCTGCTGGTACTGCTGTTCCTGGCGCTGCTGCTTCTGCTGTTCGGCTTTCTGCTTCTCCAGCATGTTCTGGACGAAGGACCACCCCACGCAGCCCGCGCACAGCACGGCGGCGATGGCGATCCCCGCGAACACCTTTCCCAGCCGCTCGTCGGCGGTACGCCGGGCCCGCTGTGCGCCGAACAGCAGCGCATCTCGCATCCTGCGCCGACGTACCGCCACCGACTCCAGGAGCTGGCTGTCGTAATCCCGTGCCATTCGTCTCGTCGTCCGTTGCCTCGGTGGTGCGTTGCATCAGTTGTGCGTTGCACCAGTCGTGCGTTGCGTCGGTCATACGTCGCGTCGGCCCCGGTCGCTCGGCCGGCGGCGCACTACGGGAATCCCCCTGATTAACTCCAGAAACATAGAGCATGGGCGAGCGGGCAGTACAGCCGGGTGGAGCGCGGTCCACCACCGCGAAGGGGCATTCCGCGGGCGTCGGAAAGCGGTCCCTCGACCGCCGCCCGACGCCTCGCACCGGGCGCGCGGGGGCCCGGCCGCACCACCGGCGACGGGCCGAACCGGCACGTCGGCCGTGCCGCGGCATCGCGGCGCGCCGGGTGCGTACGGCCTGGTCAGCTCGCGGCGGCGAGAGCCCTGACCGTGTCGGCGCTGGGAGCCTCGGTCAGGGAGCCGGGCACGACATGACTGCTCTTCGCCGGGTCGGACTGCTCGATCATCTCCGCCAGGGCGGCGGTCGGGGCCAGCCCCCGGGCCTTCGCGTCGTGGAGCCTGCGGGCCCACCGCCCGCCCTTGTTGAAGGCCTCGTCGCCCCCCGCCGCACGGACCAGCCAGCCGGCGGCATCGTCCGCGTCATTCGCCCATACGTAGCCGATGACCTCGCCGGACCGGTCCGCCACCGCCAGGTACTGGACAGGCTTGTCGGACGTGGAACCGTAGCGCGGCGGACCCCCGGGGGCCCGGTTGAACAACAGATCCTCGTTCAGTCGCGGATTGGGCCGCTGTTCGCTGCTCATGAGTGCGCCACTCCCTTGTTCGGCGGCAGGACCTCGCCGTAGACCTGGACCTGGCCATTCTCCATAAAGACGCGGGTCACCTTGAACTCGGAACCGCGGGCCAGGAGCAGTTCCCGCTCCGACGCGTCGAACTTGGACACCTTCTCCAGCCACAGGGCGGGCGTTCCCTTCGGCACGCGCAGGTGCAGGATCGCCTCCTTGCCCGCGAAGCTGGACACCGGGTGGTTGCCGAGGGACGTGGAGGTGTAGCCCTTGTCCGGGAACGTCTCGCCCAGCATGTCGTACGGGGAGCTCAGATTGAGGTGGCCCAGCCCGGTACCTCGGACGATCATGATGTCGTCGGGCACCGGACGTGTCGACATGACCCGGTCCATCTCGGCGATGTCGTGCAGTACCTCGGGCCGCGGACCGTATCCCGAAGTGCCGCGCAGGTACCCGTTCATGTCGTGGTACGACGGGAACGTCTCACCGGTGTAGTCCCAGAGCGCCTGCTTCGCGGACGGGTCGAGATTGTCCACGTAGTCGTTCCAGTAGTCCTGGCCGTACCGCATCGCCGCGACGTCGTCCGCGAACGGGAGCGTGCCATCGGCGAGTTCGGCCGCGGCGACCTGGTGCTTCTCGGCCGTGCTGAGGTCGTCGAAGTCGTCGGCCGACATGTGCGGCCGGTACGTGAAGTCGTCGCCCGGGACGCCGTGCCCCGCCCCGTCCGGGCTGGGGTGGCCGCCGGGCGGAGGGGTGCCGTCGTCGGCACCGTGGGCGAGGTCGTCGGGGGCGCCGTGCGGGTCGGGGTAGCCGCCGGGGGCGCCGTGGTCACCCGTGTGCGCCGTGTCGTCGGTGTGGCCGGCCGCGTCGTCGGCGTGCCCGCCGTTGTACGGATCGCTGTGGTGCGGGCCGTTGCTGTTCGGGCCGTCGTGACCGGGCGTACCGGGTCCGTCGTGGGACGGGGTGTGCGGGGCGTCCGGCGCGTGCGGGGTGCCGCCGGGCAGGTCGTGGCCCGGAGTGGCGGGGAAGTGGCCGGTGGGAACGTGACTGCTGACGCCGGGGACGTGACTGCTGACGCCGGGAACGTGGCCGCCGCCCGGGACGTGGCTCCCCGGGCCGTACGACACGTTGTCGAAGCCGCCGCCGGGCGGGTACGTCGGCATGTCGGGGATGCCGTTCCCCGCGTGCACGCCCGCCGGGACGGGCTGCTGGATCTGCCAGGACTTCGGCAGGCCCGAGGTGCCCGGGACGGTTTCGTGGGGGAAGGTGTCGTGCGGGATCGGGGTCGTCTCGACCACGCCGTTGGGGGCGACCAGATTGCCGTTGGGCTCCAGGAACCGGCCGTCGGGCAACTGCACCGAACCGTCGGGGAGTTTGGGGATCTCGATGCCGGAGATGCCCTTGAGGCCCTTGGTGATGTCGCCGATCTTGGAGAGTCCGGCGCCCGCGCCCTTGGCGATGTAGGCCATGGGGTCGATGACCTTGCCCGCCTTGCCCGCGGCGGAGAGGACCTTGGCGACGGCTCCGGCCTTCCCGGCCCCGGCCGCCGCTCCTCCGGCACCGCCGGTGAAGACGGTGGTCAGGACGTTGAAGGTGACGGCACCGGCGGCCCGGCCGGGGTTCTTGCCCCACTCGTCCCACGCGACCAGCGCCTTGCCGGTCTCCTTCATCGCCGTACGCGAGTCACGCAGCCAGGAGGGCAGCTTGTCGTCCGGCAGCGTCCAGAACAGGGCCCCCGCACCGGGAACGGCGGAGATGACCAGGCCGGTGGCCAGCTGGGCCAGGCCCTTCCACGCCTGCCCCATCGCGTCCCAGCCGCCGAACCCCACCAGCGTGCCCAGGCCCTTGATCGTGCCCCAGATCCCGTCGACGATCAGCCCGTCCCACACGAACGACTTGACCCAGTGCCCCACCTCGTACCAGTGGTGCTTCTCCTCGACCGGATCACCCCAGGGCAGCTTCGCGTTCTTCAGGTCATCCGCGTTGAACCCGTACTGGTCCTTGCGCTCCGAACCGTCACCCGCGACCATCTGCGTCCCGCCCCACAACGCGGTGATCTTGTTGTGGCACGTCCGCTCCGCCGCCCAGAACGCGGCGACGGTCGCGGTGATGTCATCGCGCAGCTGGTTGTGCTCCTCGACCTTGTCCCCGTCGTACTCCCACTCGTCATCGTCCTTGTTCTCGTTCACGAACGCCGTCGCGTCCGACTTCAGCCGCACGAGCTTCGTGACCAGCGGACGGATCTCAGCCGCGTAGTCCGACAACGAGACGGCGACCTTCTCCAGATCATCCGCGAACCCGTCCGCCCGCTCCTGCACCGGCTTCGTCGACGCGAACAGCTGCTCCGCCTCCGGAGCCCTGTAATACGCCGACAACGCCTGGAACCCGGTATGGACCGAAGACCCGGTCTCCCGGATATGACCCGCGTCCTTCGTCAAAGACGCGTGATCCTTCTCCAGCTGACCCAGATCACCCGTGTACTGCGGAATCGCCTCCGGCTTGATCACCGCGACTGCACCCCAGGCTTCTTCGGATCCATGTCCACCGCACCCAGCGCCTTGCGCTGCGCCTCGGCGGCCATGTCGAGGTCACCGTTCAGATAGGCGGTCGTCGCGTCGACCGCACCGGTCAGGGACTTGCCCGCACGCGCCGCGATGTACTTCAGGTCCGGCGTCGTCTGCTCGGCGAACTGCGACAGCGCCAGCGCGATGAGGCCGCCGACCGCGCCCTCCCCGTCCTTGCCGCCGCCGCCCTCGCCGCCGCCCCCGCCCTCGGCGGTGATCGTCCCCGCGCTCGACGCGGCCGACGACAGATGCTCCCCGTACGACGTCGCGTACGTCTGGATCTTCGCCGCGACCTCACCCGTCGTCTTCAGCACACCCTGAATGCCCTGCGGCTTCAGATCCCACCCGGTCATGCCTGCCTCATGCTCCCCGTTACCGAACTGACCTCGGACCCGCCCTCGGACCCGTCTTCGGACCCGGCCCCGGGTCCACCCTCGGACCCGCCCTGGGGCCAGATCCCCGGCCGTATCAGCCGATGTTGTCGACGGCGGCCTTCGCGCGCGTGATCGTGTGCTGCGCGGTGCCGTCGTTCTGCTCCAGCGTCGTCTTCAGGAGCTGGATGA
>NZ_JBHVVM010000046.1:0-36305 GCF_042883525.1 Streptomyces sp. NPDC058195 | reverse complement strand
CGCGTTGTCGTCAGTCACCGACGCTCCGCGTCGGCTCCTTCCTCCGCCTTGCAGCTGCACGCACCAGCCCCCGCTCCCTGATCCAGCCTGATCCAGCCTGATCCAAACGAAAGACCCTAGGCGGCGGGCGGGGGGACGACCGGCAGGAGGATGCCGTGGCTGACTCCCCCGACCGTCCGCGCCAGGGCGGCTTCGTGGCTGCGGTAGGCCAGGGGGTTGAGACTGTTCTTCTCGACCCAGAAGGCTTCAGCGGTCATCCAGGCGGTCTCGCGGGCTTCGGCGATGGTGAAGGCGCTGACGGCGTGCTTGAGCGCTTCGGCGTCCCTCGTGGCCAGCTTGACGATCTCGGTCTCGAAATCGGCGCGGACCTCCGCCTCGACGGCGGCCAGGAGATCGTTGACCTTCTCGTAGTCCTCGTGGACCGGTGGAGTGCCGGGGGTGGTGCGGCGCTCGGCGCAGGTCTCGACGACGGCGACGGGGAGGTCGTGGTTGATGTGGGCGTTCATTCCGGCCAGCGCGAACTGCAGGGGCCAGATGATCCGGTTGTCGCGGGCGGCGAAGAGCGGCGCCCAGGCCGGATCGACCGGGCGGCCCGCCGCGTCGGCGTCGACGTTGCGCAGGTACAGGCCCGCGAAGAGGACGTCCATCCGCTCCAGGAACGCGTTGTCGCCGAAGGTGCCGGAGGTGACGTTGTCCTTCACCAGCTTGGTGACCTTCAGATACATGTGGTTGAAGCAGGCCACCCCGTCGCGGGGGTCGAGTTCGTTGTCGATCTGCTCCATGCGGGCGATGACACCGTCGATGGTGGTGGGCAGTTGCACGGTCGTGGCCATGGTGGCGGTTCTCCTGAGTCGGGTGGAGGGGGGTGGGACCGGTCAGGGAGGGGCGCGGAGCGAGGGGCGAGGGGCGAGGGGCCCATACGACGAGGCGCTTCCGCCCGGCCCTGGAGCCGAACGGAAGCGCCGGTGTTCATGCCGTGCGGGGTAGTGAGACCTACTCGTTGTTCCAGGTGGCGCCCGAGCCGTTGTACGAGCCGGAGACACCGCTGTCGTCCGCCATGATCCAGAACCCGGCGTTGCTGACACCGTCCGCCGCCGCGGACGACTGAGCGCCCTGGACACCCGCTCCGTTCTGGTTGACGAAGAACTGGCCCTGCCCCCAACTCGCGTCGAGGCCCTCCTGGGCGGAGGCGGCGCCTGCCGCGCCGAGCAGACCGGCCGTAGCGAGGGTGAGAGCGGCGAGTGCCGTCCGAATACGCATGAAGTCTCCCGAGAGGTGATCGTCGGGCCGCTGGTCACGACCCGCTCGGCCCGAAGCTGCCCGCCCCAGGCAGATGACGCACCCCGGTGACTCCCACGAGTGAACCGGCTCACTCGACTGGCCGAACGGCCCATTGCTCCGGTGGACCCGTCCCCGATCAGTGTGCGATGGACATTCTTGCCGTTCACGCTTCCATCCAGTTGAATTCCACCGCCGCACACAACCGCATGTGCAATCAGGGGAGTTGAACATGAGCACTGGACAGCCTGACCCGGGGTCGCCGCCTCCTCCTCCCCCACCGTCGGCACCGCCCCCCACCCCGGTACCGGCTCCGGATCCCGCCCCGGCCCCGGCTCCCGCCCCGCCTTCACCCTCACCCGCCCCACGGACCGGCCGCCGAGCCGAGACGGCTGCACTGGTGAGCGCCCTCACCGGTGTCGTCGGCCTCGTCCTGGGCTTCTTCGGCGTTCCCTCGATCGTCACCCCGCCCACCGCCCGGACGGTCACCAACACGGTGACCGCCACCGCGACGGTGACGGTGACGGCCACCCCTCCCGCACCCGGCGCGACCGCCGACGACGGCCCCTCGCCCGGTGCGACTGCGCGCACGGCCGATGACGTACCGCTCACCGACATCGAGCCTCTGGGATCGGGCTACGGCAACCTGGTGCGCCAGCCGGTGACGATGGGCGGCAAGCGCTTCGACAACGCCATCGTCGGCGAGTCACTCGGCTACTTCGAGTCCCTGACGTACAGCATCAACGAGCACTACAAGAGCCTCACCGTGACCGTGGGGCTCGACGACGACAGCCCCGCATACCCGGCGACGGTGTCCTTCAAGAGCGGTGGCGGGGAGGGGAAGACGCTGAAGAGCGCGACCGCGCAGATCAACCGGCCGGTGGAAGTGACCGTGGACCTGACCGGCGTCGCCCTTCTCAAGATCGTCGCCGAGAGCGAGGACGGAGGCCCCACCGTCGGCATCGGCAATCCGGTGCTCCACCGGAACTGACACGCCCCCGGACCGGCAGAGCCCCACCAGACGGCGGACGCCGCGCGGCGGGGCTCTGTCGAAGGAAACGCGCTGAACGTACGGGGTCAGACGGAGCCGAACTCCCCAGCCCTCACGCCCGCCACGAAGGAGGCGAACGACACGGCGGCAACACTCAGCACCGGACCACCCGGGTCCTTCGAGTCACGGACGGGAACCACGCCGTGCGGGGCGATGAGGTTGGCGGCGACCTCGATGCAAGCGCCGCCGTTGCTGCTGTAGGAGGACGTGAACCAGCGGGGGGATTCGGTCGTCACGGGAAACCCTTTCGTACCTGTTCGATCACGGCTACGGAAGCTGCCTGGGACAGCGATTCGGCCTGCAACTGATGGTAGGCCGTCAGGAGAGGCTGAACGATCCTCATATCGCGTTCCAGGCGCCCTAGTTGTGCCGACTCGGCGTAGGACAGCTGGGTCCGGTCCGGCAGCGCCAGCAGATGAACCGGCAGGTCGAATGACCTGCGCTCCCCGAGGTCGTACGGTGCCACCTGCACGACGGTCGTCGGCAGCTCGGCGAACGCGAGGAGTTGGTCCAGCTGCTCCGCCATGACCCCCGGACCGCCCACAGGGCGTCGGATGCAGCTCTCGTCGAGGACGACGTACACCAGCGGCGGCGGAGTCCTGCGCAGCGACTCCTGCCTTCGCTCCAGGAGCAGCAGCCGCTCCTCCGCCTGCTGCTCCGTGATCGCTCCGCGCCGCACGGCACCCGTAGTGATGGCCGCCGCGTAGTCCGGTGTCTGGAGCAGGCCAGGAATGATCCCGAGTTCGAAGAGCCTGATCTCCGCCGCACACACCTCGTGCGTCACGAACTCCGGGAAACCTTCGAGTATCGCGGTGTTCCAGACGGCACGGCCCTGCCGTTCGAGCAGATCGCCCGTCCCAAATGCCCTGTCAGCACGTGCTGCGAAACGAGGAGTTGGGGGACGCCGGCCAGTTTCCACGGCGGATACATGCGTTCCGGAGCACCCCATCCGCGCAGCCAGCTCTTCCTGCGTCCAGCCGCGTTCGTCGCGTAACTGGCGCAGACGTTGCCCAAAGCGGGCACTGGGGGATTCATCGGGGTCCAGTTCCTTGCGATTCACCATCCAGGCGTCCCATCTCTCCGCTCAAGCGACGCAAGTTGAAGCATTGCCGACTCTAGATCACGCTGACCTCACCTGGTAGCGGAACCGTTACGGAGAGGAGTGGGCCGTGTCTGTGCAGAGCGATCCCCCCAGCGAGCAGCAGCATCCCCAAGTCCCGGCGCTCGGGACGCCGCTGGTGGACACCAGTCGTCGTGACCGGCTCGGTGAGTTCCGGGGCACCGCCGGGCCGTACTGGTTGTTGCGACCGCCCTGCGGGGGGACCGAGTGGGAGGTGGAGCCCGCGGCAGCGCGGTCGGCGGCGCCGCGGGAGCAAGTGCGGGGCGACAGCCCGTACGCGGCGCACATGCAGCTCGCGCCCGACACCTACTGGTGCGAGGCTCTGGCGGAGGGGCTGGTGTACGGGGGTGACGAGCCCGTGCGGCACGTGCTGGGCACCTTCCGGACCGTCTCTTCCGTGCTCGCGCTGCGGTGGCTCGGCGGGCAGGCGCTGTGGATCGCCGACCGGACCGGCCTCGACCAGAGCCTCGGGCACCTCGCCGATCTCCGCGCCTGGTACGAGGACCGGCGCAGCCAGCGCGCCGCCCACGCGCTCCTGAAGAGCGGATCCCCGCTGCTCGTCGTGGTCCCCGGCACGGACTGCACGTACACCCTGTCGGTACGCTCTGGCGAACAGGCGTCCGCAGACCTGCTCGACCGCCACCCGGGGGAGGGGTTCCCATCGGAGAGCGACCTGAGCGGCGAGCAGTAAGGCCCCCCGAACTCCGGGGCCCCCTCCGGTACTTGTGGTGGCTGATCGTCTGCCAGCGCCGCCGGGTCGCCGCGGGTTCGGTGCTCGGCAGTGCCTGGATGGTGGGTCTGACGCTGCCGCCCTATCTGCTCTCCCGTGCGATCGACGACGGGCTGCGGGCGGGAAGCCGGCCCGCGCTGGCCGGGTGGGTCGCGGCGCTGCTGGGCGTGGGGGTGCTGAACGCCTGGCTGGCGATCATGCGGCACCGCATGATGACCCGGGTGCGGCTGGACGCCGTCTTCCGGTCCGTACGGGCCGTTGTCGCCCAGGCGACCCGGCTGGGGGCCGAGCTGCCGCGCCGGGTCACCGCCGGGGAGGTCGTCACCATCGGGTTCGGTGACGTCGCCGTGATCGCCAGCACCCTGACCATCACCGGCCCCGGGGTCGGCGCCGTCCTCGCCTTCGTCGTGGTGGCCGCGCTGCTGCTGTCCGTGGCGCCGCTGCTCGCCGCCGTGGTGCTGCTCGGGGTTCCGCTGCTCATGCTGCTGGTGGGCCCGTTGCTGGGGCGCTTGCAGGGGGCCGAGGCGGCGTACCGGGAGCGGCAGGGGCTGCTCGCGGGCCGGTTCGAGGACATGGTCGGGGGGCTGCGGGTGCTCAACGGCATCGGCGGCAAGGACGTGTACGCCGGGCGCTTCCGGCGCGGCTCGCAAGAGCTGCGCGAGGAGGGGTACCGGGTCGGCGCGGTGACCAGCTGGATACGGGCGCTCGGGGTCGGGCTGCCCGCCCTGTTCCTCGGGGCCGTGACCTGGCTCGGGGCCCGGATGGCCGCCGAAGGGTCCATCAGCGTCGGCGAGCTGGTCGCGGTCTACGGGTACGCGGCGGTGCTGGTGGTGCCGGTCGAGTTCTTCATCGAGGGGGGTTACGACCTGAGCCGCGGGCTGGTCGCCGCCCGCCGGGTCATCCGCTTCCTGGCCCTGGAGCCCGGTTTCGAGGACGGTGGCGGGGCGGCGGCTCACGGACCGGAGGCACCGGCCGTGCTGCGTGACCCGGAGTCCGGGGTGGAGGTGGTGCCGGGGCGGCTGACCGCCCTGGCCGGTGCCCGGCCGGAACGGTCCGCCGCGGTGGTCGAGCGGCTCGGCCGGTTCACCGGGTCGGCGGCGACCTGGGGGGACGTACGCCTGGACGAGATCGGCCTGACGCGGGTGCGCCGCCGCCTCCTGGTCGCGGACCACGACGCCGACCTGTTCGCCGGGCCGCTGCGCGAGGTGGTCGGCGGCGCCCGGGACCGGGAGGCGGAGGCCCTCGACCGCGCCCTGTACGCGGCCGTGGCGCAGGACATCGTGCGCGGGCTGCCGGGCGGCCTCGACGCGCGCGTCGAGGCGCGGGGCCGCAATCTCTCCGGGGGCCAGCGCCAGCGTCTCCGGCTGGCACGGGCCCTGCTGGCCGATCCGGAGGTGCTGCTGGCGGTGGAGCCCACCTCGGCGGTGGACGCGCACACCGAGGCGGCCATGGCGGACCGGCTGCGCGCCGCGCGCTCGGGCCGCACCACCCTCGTCACCAGCACCTCGCCGCTCGTACTGGACCGGGCGGACACCGTGTACTACCTGGTCGAGGGGCGGGTCGCGGCGGCCGGGAGGCACCGTGAGCTGCTGGACCGGGAGCCCGGCTACCGACGCCTGGTCTCCCGCGGCGCGGCCGACGACGACCCGGCCGACCTCGGCACAGCCGACGACCCGGCCGACCTCGGCGCGGCCAACGGCCCAGCCGGCATCTCCACGGCCGACGGCCCGGCCGACGGCCCCTCTGTTCAGCCGTACGAGGAGGGTGCGCGGTGAACCCCGCGACCGGACCGGTGTCCCGGGGACTGCCCGTCGCCGGGCCGACCCCCACGTTCCGGGCGGCGCTGCGGCTGGTCCGGCTGGACGGCCGGGTCTTCGCCGCCATGACCGGACTCAACGCACTGGCCGCCGCGGCCGGCCTGGTCGGCCCGTGGCTGCTCGGGCGGATCGTCGACGAGGTCGTGGCCGGTGGCGGGGTGGCCGTGGTGGACCGGCTGGCCCTCGCCCTCCTCGGCTTCGCCGTGGCGCAGCTCCTCCTGGTCCGCTGGGCCGGGTACGTGGGACACCGCTTCGGCGAACGGGCCCTGGCCCGTATCCGCGAGGAGTTCGCCGACCGGACGCTGGCACTGCCCGCGCCGGTGGCGGAGCGGGCCGGCACGGGCGATCTGCTGACCCGCGGCACCACCGATGTCGCCCTGGTCGGCGCCACCCTGCGGGACGCCGGACCGGAGGTGCTGATCGCCTCGGTACAGGCGCTGTTCATCATCGGCGCGGTCTTCGTACTCGATCCGCTGCTCGGTGCGTGCGGGGTGCTGGGGCTGCTCGGGATCTGGTTCGCCGCGCGCTGGTACCTGCGCCGGGCGCGGAGCGCCTACCTCGCCGAGGGCGACGCCAACTCGGCGCTCGCGGAGCAGCTCGCGGCCACCGCGGCGGGGGCCCGGACCGTCGAGGCGCTCGGGCTCCAGGAGCGCCGGATCGCGGCGTGCGGGGCGGCGATCGAGGAGTGCCGCAGGACCCGGACGCGGACGTTGTTCCTGCGCAGTGTGCTCTTCCCGGCGATCGACGTCTCGTACGTCGTGCCGGTGGCCGGTGTGCTGCTGCTGGGCGGGGTGCTGCACGGGCGGGGTGCGGTGAGCATCGGCGCGGTGGTCGCCTCGGCGCTGTACCTGCGGCAGCTGTCCCAGCCGCTGGACACGGTCCTCCAGCGGCTGGAGCAGCTCCAGAGCAGCGGGGCCTCCTTCGCCCGGGTCGAGGGCCTGGCCTCGGCGGCGCACGCGCACGTGCCCGCGCCCGCCTCCCCCGCACCCGGCCCGCCCCCGGCCGACGGCCGGATCGAGGTGCGGGACGTGCGGTACGCGTACGACGACGGCGTCGACGTCCTGCGCGGGGTCGACCTGACGGTCCGTCCCGGGGAGCGGCTCGCGGTCGTCGGCCCTTCCGGGGCGGGCAAGACCACGCTGGGCAGGCTGCTGGCCGGTCTGGACCCGCCCCGCACCGGTGCGGTGACGGTGGGGCGGGTGCCGGTCGCCGGGCTGGACGGCGAGCGGCTGCGGCGCCATGTCGTCCTGGTCACCCAGGAGCACCACGTCTTCCTCGGCACCGTCCGCGACAACCTGAGGATCGCCGCGCCGGACGCCACCGACGCGCAACTGCGCGCGGCGCTCGCCGTGGTGGGCGCCGGGCGGGCCGCGTGGCTGCCGGACGGCCTGGACACCGATCTGGGGCACGGGGCGCACCGGCCGGACGGTGCGGGGGCGCAGCAGCTCGCCCTGGCGCGGGTGGTGCTGGCCGACCCTCACACGCTGATCCTCGACGAGGCGACGGCGCTGCTGGACCCGGGGACGGCCCGGCACACCGAACGGGCGCTGGCCGCCGTGCTGGAGGGCCGGACGGTGATCGCCGTGGCGCACCGGCTCCAGACGGCGCACGACGCGGACCGGGTCGCGGTGATGGAGGGCGGCCGGATCACCGAACTGGGCACGCACGAGGAGCTCGTGGCGGCTGGTGGGGCGTACGCGGCGCTCTGGCGCTCCTGGCACGGCGGGGGCGGTCAGCCGCCCGCGCCCTGAGCCCTCCAGCTCCCTCCGTGCGTCACACCCGCCCGCGCGGAGGGAGCTGGTCTACTGGGGGCGAGGGGGGCGATTCCACGTGACCCGGGAGAGTCTGATGAGCGTTCCCCGTGTGTACCGAGCGGCGCAGGCGACCGCCGCCGGTGGCCCCCTCGAAGTCGTCGAGCGGCCGGTGCGGGAGCCCGGCCCGGGGCAGGTCCGGGTGGCGGTGGATGCCTGCGGGATCTGCCACAGCGACACCCTGTTCGTGGAGGCCCTGGTGCCCGGGGTGCGGTTCCCGGTGGTGCCGGGGCACGAGATCGCGGGGCGGATCGCGGAGCTGGGCGCGGGCACGGAGGACGCCTGGCAGGTGGGCGACCGGGTGGCGGTGGGCTGGTTCGGGGGCAGTTGCGGGCACTGCGTCCCCTGCCGCCGGGGCGATTTCGTGGTGTGCGTGAACCTGAAGGTGCCCGGGTGGGCGTACGACGGGGGCTACGCGCAGAGCGTGACCGTTCCGGCGGACGCCCTGGCCCGGATTCCGGACGCGCTGACGGCGGTGGACGCGGCGCCGATGGCGTGTGCCGGGGTGACCACGTACAACGGGCTGCGGCGCAGTGCCGCCCGGCCGGGGGATCTGGTCGCGGTGCTGGGGATCGGCGGCCTCGGGCACCTGGGGGTGCAGTACGCGGTGGCGATGGGCTTCGAGACGGTGGCGATCGCGCGCGGTGCGGCGAAGGCCCCCTTCGCGCGGGAGCTGGGCGCGCACCACTACGTCGACAGCACGGCGGACATCTCCGTGGCGGACGCGCTCCAGTCGCTGGGCGGGGCCAGGGCCGTGCTGGCCACCGCCGCCAGTTCCGAGGCCATCACGGCGACCGTGGACGGGCTGGGCCCGCGCGGCGAGCTGGTGGTCATCGGGGCCGACGCGGAGGCGCTGGGGATCAGCCCCAACCAGCTGCTGATGTCCGGCCGGATCGTCCGGGGCCACCCCTCCGGCACCGCCCAGGACGTGCAGGACACCCTGGCGTTCAGCGCCCTGCACGGGATCCGCCCGATGACCGAGACGGTCGCGCTGGACGGGGCCGAGGAGGCGTACCGGAAGATGCTGACCGGCACCGCCCGCTTCCGGATGGTGCTCACCACCGGCTGACGGCCCGCCCCCGCCCGCTCCTCACGGCCGGCGCCGCCCTCGGTACGGGCGGCGCCGGCCGCTGCCGTATGCCCGCGGCCCGGCGGCGCGGGACGTACCCCACAGAGCAGACAGCGCGAATTCAGCCACATCTCTACGCCTTCTCGGCCAGCACCCGACTTCCGTTCGACCAGGCTCTGTTCGAACACGGAGCGCCGGACCCCACCTCGGCTCCGGCCCCCTCTTCCGGGCCGCATGCGAGGGCTTACGGCATCGCGATGATGATCCGCGAAACGTCCGCTTAACGAACATGACCATTCCGGCAACGAACGAGTTCCGGCCAAGTTGTTGACGCGCTCCTGACAGGAACGGCCCGCTGCTGACAACCTTCACCCCGTTCTGCGCACTTCTCGCTCACCCCGGACGGCTCGACTGAGCCGCCGGTACCCCCCTCGCAGAAGGAGTCCGCGTGAGATCCACGCCCAGCCGTCGTGCCACCGCGACCGGCGCTCTGATCGCCGCAGCAGCCCTCCTCGCCGTCGGAGTCCAGACCGGCACCGCCACCGCCACCCCCACGGGCTCCGCCTCGGCGCAGGCGACCGCAGGCGCCGAGCGCGGGGCGCTGCCCAAGCAGCTCTCGCCCTCCCAGCGCGCCGAGCTGATCCGCGAGGCCGACGCCGCCAAGACGGCCACGGCCAAGGACCTCGGCCTCGGCGCCCAGGAAAAGCTCGTCGTCCGGGACGTCGTCCAGGACAACGACGGCACCACGCACACGCGTTACGAGCGCACCTTCGCGGGCCTCCCGGTGCTCGGCGGCGACATGGTCGTCAAGGAGAGCAAGGCCGGGAACACCCTGGGCGTCACCAAGGCCTCCCGGGTGACCAGCACTCAGCTGAAGGCCGTGGAACTGAAGGCGGACATCGCGCCCGCCAAGGCCGAGAGCCAGGCCCTGGGCCTCGCCAAGGCCGACGGGTCGAAGAAGACCGAGGCCGACCGGGCGCCGCGCAAGGTCGTCTGGATGGCGCAGGGCACGCCGCAGCTCGCCTACGAGACCGTCGTCGGCGGCCTCCAGGACGACGGCACCCCCAACGAGCTGCACGTCATCACCGACGCGGCCACCGGGGCGAAGCTGTACGAGTGGCAGGGTGTCGAGAAGGGCGTCGGCAACACCGAGTACAGCGGCCAGGTGACGCTGGGCACCGCGCCGTCGTACACGCTGACCGACACCGGCCGCGGCAACCACAAGACGTACAACCTGAACCACGGCACCTCCGGCACCGGGACGCTGTTCACCAACTCCACCGACGTCTGGGGCAACGGCCAGGCGTCGAACGCCGAGACGGCCGGGGCGGACGCCCACTACGGCGCGGCGGAGACCTGGGACTACTACAAGAACGTCCAGGGCCGCACCGGTATCCGGGGCGACGGCGTCGGCGCGTACTCCCGCGTCCACTACGGCAACAACTACGTCAACGCGTTCTGGCAGGACAGCTGCTTCTGCATGACGTACGGCGACGGCTCGGGCAACGCCAACCCGCTGACCGCCCTCGACGTCGCGGCGCACGAGATGTCGCACGGTGTCACCGCGTCCACCGCCAACCTGGTGTACAGCGGCGAGTCCGGCGGCCTCAACGAGGCGACCAGCGACATCTTCGCGAGCGCGGTCGAGTTCTACTCGAACACCAGCGCCGACCCGGGCGACTACCTCATCGGCGAGAAGATCGACATCAACGGTGACGGTACGCCGCTGCGCTACATGGACAAGCCGAGCAAGGACGGCGCGTCCAAGGACTCCTGGTACTCCGGCGTCGGCAACGTCGACGTCCACTACTCCTCTGGCATCGCCAACCACTTCTTCTACCTGCTCTCCGAGGGCAGCGGCGCCAAGGTCGTCAACGGGGTCTCCTACAACTCCCCGACCTCCGACGGCCTGCCGGTGACCGGCATCAGCCTCGCCAAGGCCGAGAAGATCTGGTTCAAGGCACTCACCACCAAGTTCACCTCCACCACCAACTACGCGGCGGCCCGCACCGGAACCCTCGCTGCGGCCGGTGAGCTGTACGGCACCACCAGCGCCGAGTACAAGGCGGTCGGCGACGCCTGGGCGGCCGTCAACGTCGGCACCCGTGACGGCGGCAACCCGAACCCGGGCGGCAAGGTCTTCGAGAACTCCACCGCGGTGACCATCCCGGACGCCGGCGCGGCCATCACCAGCTCGGTCAGCGTCACCGGTGTCACCGGCAACGCGCCCAGCACCCTCCAGGTCGGCGTGAACATCACCCACACCTACCGCGGTGACCTGAACATCGACCTCGTCGCCCCGGACGGAACGGCCTACCGGCTGAAGAGCGCCTCGCTCGGCGACTCCGCGGACAACGTCCAGGAAACCTACACCGTCAACGCCTCCTCCGAGGTGGCCAACGGCACCTGGAAGCTCAAGGTCCAGGACATGTACTCGGGTGACACGGGCAAGATCAACAGCTTCAAGCTCACCTTCTGAACCCCGCACCGGCTCTGAACCGGTGACCACCGCCCGGCGGGAGTGCACACTCCCGCCGGGCGGTTCCGTGTGCGGGGCGGCGCCGGGCCCTCAGCGCAGCGGCACGTCGGCCGCCCCGTCCCCGGAAGCCGTCTGCGGGGGCAGCGCCACCAGGCCCATCTCCGCCCCGGACGCCAGCAGCGGATGGGCCGGGAGCACCCGCACCGTGTAGCCGTACGGGCCCGTCCGGTCCAGGGCGAGCGGCCCCTCGTACAGCCAGCGGCCCTCCAGGTCCTGGCCCCCGGCCGGTTTCAGCGGGAAGACCTGGGCGCCGGAGATCCCGTCCGCCGCGTCCACCCGGCCCGCCACCGCCTGCACCTCCACGTCACCGGGGACCAGCTCCCCGAGGGTGACCCGGACCCGCAGCGTCAGCGTGGCCCCCAGCTCGGCCGGGCCGTCCGCCGCGGTGGACGCCCCGGCCTCCACGTGGTCGACGGCCACCTGCGGCCAGGCGGCGCGGACCTTGGCCTTCCAGTCGGCGAGGCGGCGGGCCGCCCCCGCGTCCAGGGCCCGTCCGGCGCGCGCGGCGGGCCCGTACAGCCGCTCCACGTACTCCCCCACCATCCGCCCGGCCAGAACCTTCGGGCCGAGCACGCCGAGGGTGCGGCGGACCATCTCGATCCAGCGCTCCGGCAGCCCCTCCTCTCCCCGGTCGTAGAAGCGCGGCGCGATGCGGTCCTCGATCAGCGCGTAGAGCGCCGCCGCCTCCAGGTCGTCGCGGCGCTCCTCGTCCAGGACCGGGCCGTCGGCGGTGGGGATCGCCCAGCCGAAGTCCGGCTCGTACCACTCGTCCCACCAGCCGTCGCGCACCGAGAGGTTGAGGCAGCCGTTGAGCGCGGCCTTCATCCCGCTCGTGCCGCAGGCCTCCAGCGGACGCAGCGGATTGTTCAGCCAGACGTCGCAGCCCGGGTAGAGCCGCTGAGCCATGGCCATGCCGTAGTCCGGCAGGAAGACGACGCGGTGGCGCACCCGGGGGTCGTCGGAGAACCGGACCAGCTCCCGCACCAGCCGCTTGCCGCCGTCGTCGGCCGGGTGGGCCTTGCCCGCGACGACGATCTGGACCGGGCGGTCCGGGTGGAGCAGCAGGGCGGACAGCCGCTCGCGGTCGCGGAGCATCAGCGTCAGCCGCTTGTACGAGGGGACGCGGCGGGCGAAGCCGATCGTCAGGACGTCCGGGTCGAGCACACCGTCGATCCAGCCGAGTTCGGCGGGGGCGGCGCCCCGGGTCAGCCAGGAGGCGCGCAGCCGTTCGCGTACCTCGGTGACGAGCCGGGCGCGCAGGGAGCGGCGCAGCTCCCACAGCTCCCGGTCGGGGATCGCGGCGGCGGAGTCCCAGCGTCCGGGTGCGGCGCGATGGCGGCCCCGCAGGCCGAAGACCTCCGGGGCGACCCAGGTGGGCGCGTGCACCCCGTTGGTGACGGAGGTGATCGGCACCTCGGCGGCGTCGAAGCCCGGCCAGAGCCCGGCGAACATCTCCCGGCTCACGGAGCCGTGGAGGGTGGAGACCCCGTTGGCCCGCTGGGCCAGGCGCAGCCCCATCACCGCCATGTTGAAGACGCCCGGGTCGCCGCCGGGGTAGCTCTCGGTACCCAGGTCCAGGACGCGTTCGGCGGGGACGCCGGGCAGTTCGCCGTCGTCGCCGAAGTGCCGGGCGACGAGTTCGCGCTCGAAGCGGTCGATCCCGGCGGGCACCGGGGTGTGGGTGGTGAAGACGGTGCCCGCCCGGACGGTCTCCGTCGCGGCGTCGAGGCCGAGTCCGGTGCCGGAGAGTTCCCGGATGCGTTCGAGGCCGAGGAAGCCCGCGTGGCCCTCGTTGGTGTGGAACACCTCGGGCGCCGGGTGGCCGGTGAGGCGGCAGTACGTCCGTACCGCCCGTACGCCGCCGATGCCGAGGAGCATCTCCTGGAGGAGCCGGTGCTCGCTGCCGCCGCCGTACAGCCGGTCGGTCACCTCGCGTTCGCCCGGCGCGTTCTCCTCGACGCCGGAGTCGAGCATCAGCAGGGGCACGCGGCCGACCCGGGCCTGCCAGATCTGGGCGTGCAGCGAGCGGCTGCCGGGCAGGGTCAGCACCACCCGGGCCGGGGTGCCGTCGTGCTCCCGCAGCAGGGTGAGCGGCAGCTCGTTCGGGTCGAGGACCGGGTAGTGCTCCTGCTGCCAGCCGTCGCGCGACAGGCTCTGCCGGAAGTAGCCGTGCCGGTAGAGCAGGCCGACGCCGATGAGCGGGACACCGAGGTCACTGGCGGCCTTGAGGTGGTCCCCGGCGAGGATGCCGAGCCCGCCGGAGTACTGGGGCAGCGCGGCGGTCACCCCGAACTCGGGCGAGAAGTAGGCGACGGCGGCGGGGAGCCCGGCACCGCGCCCCAGCTGTTCCTGGTACCACCTGGGCTGCTCCAGGTAGTCCCGGAGATCCCGGGACACCCCGGCCAGCCGGCGCAGGAACGGTTCGTCCCGGGCCAGCTCGTCGAGCCGTCCGGCGGACACGGCCCCGAGCAGCCGCACGGGGTCGCATTCCTCCGGCCACCGGGCGTCCCCGGCCGCACCGGCGTCCGGGGACTGCGTACGTGCTGCGGCCTGCGGCTCGATGGACCGGAACAGCTCCTGGGTCTCGGTGTGCCAGGACCAGCGCAGGTTGCGGGCGAGGTCGCAGAGCGGTCGGAGGGGTTCGGGCAGGACGGGGCGCACGGTGAACCGGCGGATGGCCTTCACGCCTTCCACCTTGACAGGGGAGGCACGGATCCGGGCGGACCCGGCGCGGGGTGTGCCGCCGTGTGCTCCGTCCGGGCGGGCCCCGTTTCCGTTCCCGCGTCCGGGCCCACGGCTGCCAGTCGGGTGAAGCGGACGGGGGCGGCCCCGGCCACGCCCTGCCGACCGGCCGCGAAGCGGTTAGAAAGGAGCGAAACCCATCGGCAGCGGTGCGCGTATCCCACGTTCCGCCACTGCGCCGCGCCCCCGCCACCGGCCCGAGCCCTGTCCCAGGTGAGTCCATTGATCGGTCGCATCCCCGTCCTCGACGTCAGCCCGCTCGTCGACTGCGGCAGACGGCCCGCCAAGGCGGTCGCCGGTGAGACCTTCCGCGTCACCGCGACGGTCTTCCGCGAGGGCCACGAGGCGGTGGCCGCCAACGTGGTGCTGGTGGACCCGAACGGACGCCCCGGCCCGTGGCTCCCGATGCGGGAACTGGCACCCGGCACCGACCGCTGGGGCGCCGAGGTCACCCCGGGGGCCGAGGGCCGGTGGACGTACGCGGTCGAGGGCTGGAGCGACCCGGTCACCACCTGGCGGCGCCACGCCGAGATCAAGATCCCGGCGGGGACCGACACCGCGCTGGTGCTGGCGGAGGGGGCCGAACTGTACGAGCGGGCCGCCGAGGGGGTGCCTAAGCGGGACGGCCGGGAGGCGGTGCTGGCGGCGGTCGACGCGCTGCGGGACACCTCCCGTCCGGCGGCCGAGCGGCTGGCGGCGGCGCTCACCCCGCAGGCCCGGGAGGCGCTGGACCGGCATCCGCTGCGCGAGCTGGTCTCCTCGTCCGGGCCGCTGCCGCTGGTGGTGGAGCGGCGGCGGGCGCTGTTCGGCTCCTGGTACGAGCTGTTCCCCCGCTCGGAGGGCGCCCGGGTGGTGCCGGGACGGCGCGGAAAGCCCGCCCGGGTGGTGAGCGGCACCTTCCGTACGGCCGCCGAACGGCTCGTGGCGGTCGCGGCCATGGGCTTCGACGTGGTGTACCTCCCGCCCGTGCACCCCATCGGGACCACCCACCGCAAGGGCCCCAACAACACGCTCGCGGCCGGTCCGCACGACGTGGGGGTGCCCTGGGCGGTGGGCTCCGCCGAGGGCGGCCACGACGCGGTCCATCCCGCGCTCGGCACCCTGGAGGACTTCGACCGCTTCGTGGCGGCGGCCCGCGAGCTGCGGATGGAGGTCGCGCTCGACTTCGCGCTCCAGTGCTCCCCCGACCACCCCTGGGTGCGGCGCCATCCGGAGTGGTTCCACCACCGGGCGGACGGCACCATCGCCTATGCCGAGAACCCCCCGAAGAAGTACCAGGACATCTATCCGATCGCCTTCGACCGGGACATGGACGGGCTGGTCGCCGAGTCCGTACGCCTGCTGCGGTTCTGGATGGACCACGGGGTGCGGATCTTCCGCGTCGACAATCCGCACACCAAGCCGGTGGTCTTCTGGGAGCGGGTGATCGGCGAGATCAACCGGGCCGACCCCGACGTGATCTTCCTGGCTGAGGCATTCACCCGGCCGGCGATGATGAAGACGCTCGCGGCGGTCGGCTTCCAGCAGTCGTACACGTACTTCACCTGGCGCGACACCCGGCAGGAGATCACCGACTACGTCACGGAGCTGGCGGGCGAGTCCGCCGCGTACATGCGGCCCAACTTCTTCGTGAACACGCCGGACATCCTGCCCGGCCACCTCCGGGACGGAGGCCGTCCGGCCTTCGAGGCGCGGGCCGTGCTGGCCGCGACGCTCTCCCCCTCCTGGGGTGTGTACGCGGGCTACGAGCTGTGCGAGAACGCCCCGGTCCGGTCCGGCAGTGAGGAGTACCTCGACTCGGAGAAGTACGAGATCCGGCCCAGGGACTGGGAGGCGGCGGAGCGCGAGGGCCGTTCGCTGGCCCCGCTCATCACCGCCCTCAACCGTGTCCGGCGCCGCAACCCCGCACTCCAGCAACTGCGCGACGTGCACTTCCACTCCACCGGCAACGACGCGTTGATCGCGTACAGCAAGCGTTCGGGTTCGAACATCGTTCTGGTGGTCGTCAACCTCGACCCGCACCACACCCACGAGGCCACGGTCTCGTTGGACATGCCGCGACTCGGCCTCGACCGGCACGAGCCCGTGCCGGTGCGCGACGAGCTCACCGGCGATACCTATCACTGGGGCAGGACCTTCTATGTGCGTCTGGAGCCAGGCGTCACGCCCGCGCACATCGTGGTCCTGCGACCGTCCCCGCCGACCGGAGGGTCACCCACACCATGATCGTCAATGAGCCCGTCCACGACACGTTCGAGGACACCCCGGCCAAGGACCGCGATCCCGACTGGTTCAAACGCGCCGTCTTCTACGAGGTGCTTGTCAGGTCCTTCCAGGACTCCAACGGCGACGGCATCGGCGACCTCAAGGGCATCACCGCCAAACTGGACTACCTCCAGTGGCTCGGCGTCGACTGCCTCTGGCTGCCGCCGTTCTTCACGTCACCGCTGCGCGACGGCGGTTACGACGTGTCCGACTACACGGCCGTGCTGCCGGAGTTCGGCGACCTGGCCGATTTCGTGGAGTTCGTCGACGCCGCGCACCAGCGCGGGATGCGCGTGATCATCGACTTCGTCATGAACCACACGAGCGATCAGCACGAGTGGTTCCAGCAGTCCCGCAAGGACCCGGACGGACCGTACGGCGACTACTACGTCTGGGCCGACGACGACAAGCAGTACCCGGACGCCCGGATCATCTTCGTCGACACCGAGACGTCCAACTGGACCTACGACCCGGTGCGCGGGCAGTACTACTGGCACCGGTTCTTCTCCCACCAGCCCGATCTCAACTACGAGAACCCGGCGGTGCAGGAGGAGATCATCTCCGCGCTCCGCTTCTGGCTGGACCTCGGCATCGACGGATTCCGGCTCGACGCCGTGCCCTACCTCTACCAGCGCGAGGGCACCAACTGCGAGAACCTGCCCGAGACGCACTCCTTCCTCAAACGGGTCCGCAAGGAGATCGACGCGCACTACCCGGACACCGTGCTGCTCGCCGAGGCCAACCAGTGGCCGGAGGACGTCGTCGACTACTTCGGCGCCTACGAGGCGGGCGGCGACGAGTGCCACATGGCGTTCCACTTCCCCGTGATGCCGCGGATCTTCATGGCCGTACGGCGGGAGAGCCGCTACCCGGTCTCCGAGATCCTGGCCAAGACCCCGGCGAAACCGCAGAACTGCCAGTGGGGCATCTTCCTGCGCAACCACGACGAGCTCACCCTCGAAATGGTCACGGACGAAGAGCGCGACTACATGTACGCGGAGTACGCCAAGGACCCCCGGATGCGGGCCAACATCGGCATCCGGCGGCGGCTCGCCCCGCTGCTGGACAACGACCGCAACCAGATCGAGCTGTTCACCGCGCTGCTGCTGTCGCTGCCCGGCTCCCCGATCCTCTACTACGGGGACGAGATCGGGATGGGCGACAACATCTGGCTGGGCGACCGGGACGCGGTGCGCACCCCGATGCAGTGGACCCCTGACCGGAACGCCGGATTCTCCTCCAGCGACCCCGGACGGCTCTTTCTGCCGACGATCATGGACCCGGTCTACGGCTACCAGGTCACCAACGTGGAGGCGTCGATGTCGTCGCCGTCCTCGCTGCTGCACTGGACGCGGCGGATGATCGAGATCCGCAAGCAGAACCCCGCCTTCGGTCTCGGCTCGTACGACGAACTTCCCTCGTCCAACCCGGCGGTGCTCGCCTTCACCCGTGAGCACGGCGACGACCTCGTGCTCTGCGTGCACAACTTCTCCCGGTTCGCGCAGCCGACCGAGCTCGACCTGGGGGCCTTCACCGGGCGCCGTCCGGTGGAGCTGATCGGCGGGGTGCGCTTCCCGGCGATCGGGCAGCCGCCGTACCCGCTGACGCTGGCGGGACACGGTTTCTACTGGTTCCGGCTGCACGCGGACGCGTCGGCGGGCTGAGCCCCGCAGGGGCCCGTCCGCGCCGCCCGGCGCGGACGGGCCCCGCCGGGCGGCCGTACGGAGCATCCCGCCCCGACACGTTCCGTACGGCCGGACATCGACCACCGCAATCCAGGACACTCACCGCATCCTGTGGTGGGCCCGGGGAAAGGACTCGACGCCATGTCGGAGGCTGTATCCACACGGGCCGCCCCGTCCTGCGGCACCGGCCTGCTCCCGTCGCTCGCCCCGCTGCTGCACGGCTGGCTGCCCCGGCAGCGCTGGTTCGCCGGCAAGGGACGGCCGGTCACCGGCTTCTCGCTGGTGTCGGCGACGGAGATGCTGCCGGTGGGCACCGGTACCGGGCTGCTCCATCTGCTGGTCCGGGTCCACCAGCCCGCCGCGCCCGGACACTCCCCGGACGACTGCTACCAGCTGCTGCTCGGGGTGCGGGCCGTGCTGCCGCCCCGGCTGGCGCCCGCGCTCATCGGCCGGGTGACCGAGGGCCCGCTCGCCGGGCGCACCGTCTACGAGGGACTGCACGACCCGCATCTCGCCGGGCTCCTGCTGGAACGATTCCGTACGCCCGGCACCCTCGGCGCCCTGCGCTTCGGCGGCAGCGGTCCGGCGCTCCCCGGGCGGCTCGCCCCGCGGCCGCTGGACACCGAGCAGTCCAACACCTCGCTCGTCTACGGCGACGCCTACATCCTCAAGATCTTCCGGCGGCTCTTCCCGGGCACCAATCCCGATCTGGAACTTCCGCTGGCGCTGGCCCGGGAGGGCTGCGGCCGGGTGCCCGCTCCCGTCGCCTGGTTCGAGGCCCGCACGCCCCGGCCGCTCACCCTCGGCGTGCTCCAGCCGTTCCTGGGCGGCGCCGAGGACGGCTGGCGGCTCGCGCTGCGCCACCTCGCCGAGGGCCGGGACTTCGCCCCCGAGGCCCGCGCCCTGGGCCGGGCCACCGCCGAGGTGCACACCGCGCTCGCCGCCGCCCTGCCGACGCCCGCCCTGCACCGCGCCCAGACCGAACGGCTGGCCGCCGCGATGGTGCGCCGGCTGGAGTCCGCCGCCCAGGCGGTGCCGGATCTCGCCCCGTACGTACCCGGGCTGCGCACCGCGTTCGACGCGGTGGCCGCGCTGGGCCACCGGGGGCGGGACTGGGCGGCCCAGCGGGTCCACGGCGACCTCCACCTCGGCCAGACCCTGCGCGCGGACGACGGATTCTGGTCGCTGATCGACTTCGAGGGCGAACCGGCCCGGCCGCTGCACGAGCGGCGCAGCCCGCAGCTCCCGGTCCGCGACATCGCCGGGATGCTCCGCTCCTTCGACTACGCGGCCCGCTCGCACCGCCCGTGGAACGACGCGTGGGCGGCCCGCTGCCGCACCGCCTACTGCGAGGGCTACGCCGAGGCCGCGGGCACCGACCCTCGCGGCGAGCCGGAACTGCTGCGCGCCCACGAGACCGACAAGGCGGTGTACGAGGTGCTGTACGAGGCACGGCACCGGCCGGACTGGCTGCCGGTGCCGATGGCCGCGATCCACCGCCTGGCCGCCGCCGAGGACTGACGGACCGTTCCGCACCTCCCCCCACCCTCCGAGGAGCCCGTCCCGTGACCGCCCGCAAGCCCGCCCGCACCGCCTCCGCCCGCACCGCGCCCGCCCGGACCGCCGCCAGGACGCCCCGCGCCGAACCGTCGCGCCCCCGCCGGGGCGGCACACGGGCCGCCCGCCCGCTCGACGGCGCCGACCGGGGGCGGCTGCTGGCCGGTGAGCACCACGCCCCGCACGACCTGCTCGGCGCCCACCCGGTGCGCGGCGGGGTGGGGGTGCGGGTGCTGCGCCCCTTCGCCCGGTCGGTGACGGTGCTCGCCGAGGGGCTGCGGGTGCCGCTGCACGACGAGGGCGACGGCTTCTTCTCCGCGCTGCTGACGGCGAAGGCTCCGCCGGAGTACCGGCTGCTGGTCGCGTACCCGGACGCCGAGGTCGAGGCGGACGACCCGTACCGCTTCCTGCCCTCGCTCGGGGAGCTGGACCTGCACCTGATCGGCGAGGGGCGGCACGAGGAACTGTGGTCCGCCCTCGGGGCGAGGACCATGGAGCACCAGGGGGTGGCGGGCACCCGCTTCACCGTATGGGCGCCGAACGCCCGCGGGGTGCGGGTGGCCGGGGACTTCAACCACTGGGACGGCACCGCCTGCCCGATGCGTTCGCTCGGCTCCACCGGGGTGTGGGAGCTGTTCCTGCCCGGGGTCGGGGAGGGGGCGCTCTACAAGTTCGACGTCTGCCGCCCGGACGGTTCGCACACGCTGCGCGCCGACCCGATGGCCCGGCGGGCCGAGGTGCCGCCCGCCAACGCCTCGGTCGTGACGGCCTCGCGGCACGTGTGGCAGGACCAGGAATGGATGGCGCGGCGCGGTGACGTACCGGCGCACGAGGCGCCGATGTCGGTGTACGAGGTGCATCTGCCGTCCTGGCGGCCGGGGCTCGGCTACCGTCAGCTGGCCGCCCAGCTCCCCGCGTACGTGCGGGCGCTGGGATTCACCCACGTGGAGCTGATGCCGGTCGCCGAGCACCCCTTCGGCGGTTCCTGGGGCTACCAGGTCACCGGCTTCTACGCCCCGACCTCCCGCCTGGGCTCCCCCGACGACTTCCGGTTCCTGGTCGACTCGCTGCACCGGGCCGGGGTCGGGGTGATCGTCGACTGGGTGCCCGCGCACTTCCCGCGCGACGCGTGGGCGCTGGCCGAGTTCGACGGCCGTGCGCTGTACGAGCACCCGGACCCGGCGCGGGCGGCGCATCCCGACTGGGGGACGCTGGAGTTCGACTACGGACGCCGCGAGGTGCGCAACTTCCTCGTGTCCAACGCCACGTACTGGTGCGAGGAGTTCCACGTCGACGGGCTGCGGGTGGACGCCGTCGCCTCGATGCTCTATCTCGACTACTCGCGCGAGGACGGGCAGTGGACACCGAACGAGCACGGCGGCCGGGAGAACCCGGACGCGGTGTCCTTCCTCCAGGAGATGAACGCCACCGTCTACCGGCGCAATCAGGGGGTGGTGACCATCGCCGAGGAGTCCACCGCCTGGGACGGCGTCACCCGTGCCACGGATCTGGGCGGCCTGGGCTTCGGCCTGAAGTGGAACATGGGCTGGATGCACGACTCCCTGGAGTACATGACGAAGGAGCCGGTGCACCGCAAGTACCACCACGACGAGATGACGTTCTCGATGGTGTACGCGTACAGCGAGAACTACGTCCTGCCGATCTCGCACGACGAGGTGGTGCACGGCAAGCGCGCGCTGGTCTCCAAGATGCCCGGTGACTGGTGGCAGCAGCGCGCGAACCACCGGGCCTATCTCGGCTTCATGTGGGCCCACCCGGGCAAGCAGCTCCTCTTCATGGGGCAGGAGTTCGCCCAGGGCGCGGAGTGGTCGGAGGGGCACGGCCCGGACTGGTGGCTGCTCGACCCCTCGTACGCGGCGGAGAGCGATCACCGGGGTGTGCGCGCCCTGGTCGGCGATCTCAACCGGGTGTACACCCAGACGCCCGCGCTCTGGCAGCGCGACACCGTCCCCGAGGGCTTCGCATGGGTGGACGGCGGGGCCGCCGAGGACAACGTCTTCGCGTTCCTGCGCCACGACGCGCACGGCTCGCCGCTGCTGGCCGTCAGCAACTTCTCCCCGGTGGTGCGGCACGACTACCGCCTGGGGGTGCCGGAGGTGCCCGGGGACCGGGTGGCCTGGGCCGAGGTGCTCAACACCGACGCCGCCCACTACGGCGGCGGTGACGTGCGCAATCCGGGCCCGCTGAAACCGCAGCCGGTCCCGGCCCACGGCAGGAGCACCAGCATCGCGCTGGCGCTCCCGCCGCTGGCGACGGTGTGGCTGCGACCGGTGTGACTCAGCCGCCGCAGGTGGTGAACGCGGGCGCGGTCTTCGCCAGGTAGACGCTGGCGTGGCCCAGGTCGTCACTGGTCAGCGGGACGGTGACGGTGTCGTGCGCCTTCCACGGGTAGCCGTTGGCGTCGAAGGTCCAGTCACCGGTGACCTTGGTGGCGAGCTTCGACAGCGCGACCCAGCCGTACTGCTGCTGCGGGACGGTGATCGTCAGGCTGTTGCCCAGCTCTTCCTTCAGGTCGAACGTCACCTTGTCGGTGAGGGTGGAGGCGACGGTCGCCTGGACGGGGCTCGGCGACCCCGCGCCCACGGTCGTCGTGAAGGACACGCTGATCTCGCTCGTCCATCCGCTGGAGGTGGTCAGCGTGAACGTCCACGGCACCGGGGCGCCGGTGCCGTTGTACCAGACGGGCGAGACGCACTCGACGGGCAGCGGCTCGGCGGGCGCCTGGGTGCCCTTCGTCCACGAGCAGGTGGTCGCGTCCTTCTGGCAGCGCTTGGAGGCGTACTCGACGGCGGCGTCGAAGGCGTCGCCCGCGGCGGCGGCGGGGATCTTCCACTGCTGGGCGGTGGTGCCGTTGCAGCCGTAGGTCTGGGTCCAGGCGTCGTTGTACTGGGCGTTCAGGACGATGTCGACGCACTTGTTGTCACCGGCGTTGCGGATCATGAAGGTGTTGGCGGCGCCGGTGACGGGCTGGAAGTACCAGCGCTGGGCGGCGGCCCCGGAACAGGACTGCTGCCGCAGCGGAAGACCGGTCGCCACGCACTTGCCGGTGGCGTCGTTGGCCAGGGTGAACGATCCGTCAGCCTGCTTGTTGGCGGTCCACTGCTGGTGGTAGCCGGGCGAGGAGTTGGTGACGATGTAGACGCCGTCCCCGGTGTTGCCGTTCTGCACGTCCAGGTTCCGGTTGTTGCTGCCGGAGGTGAACGTCAGTCCGGAGAGGCCGGAGAGTTCACCCGCCCGAGCCGTTCCGGTCTGCGCGGTGAGGCCGAGCACGACGGCCAGTACGGCCACCAGGGCGGCCAGTGCCCTTGGTAAGGCGCGGCTTGTGCGTACGTTCATGGAAGATCCCCCTGTGCGATCATCGGATTGCGCGGAGTGATGGCCTTCGCCACGCTAGCGCCGTCCGCCCGCCGGCACGGGCCACTCCGCGACATTGACCGGCAGCCGGGATGGCCCCCGTGAAGGCTCCGATCGCCGGGGAGGCGGCTCAGAGCCGGTCGAGCACGTCCTCCAGCTCCGCCAGGAGCTTGCGCCTGGGGCGGGCGCCCACCCTCTGCCACACGGGTTCACCGCCGTGGAAGACGATCAGGGTCGGCGCCGACAGCACCGCGTACCGGGCGGCGGTGGCGGGGCTGGTGTCGATGTCGAGCTGGACGATCTCCATGCGTCCGGCCAGCTCGGCGGCGACCGCGGTGAGTACGGGGGCCAGCTGGCGGCACGGGCCGCACCAGTCGGCGGTGAACTCGACCAGGACGGGGAGCCCGGCCCCGAGCACCCGCTCGCCGAAGGTGGCGTCGGTGACTTCGGCGACGCCCCGCGCGGTGTGGATCATCTGTCATCCTCCCAGTTCACAACGTGGTTCCGGTCCACCAGGCAGCTCCGCCGCGGCCTCCAGTTCGGCGCGGGCGAGCTGGGCGCCCACCTGGTCGCGTACGGTGCGCAGCTGCCCGATCAGCGCGTCGAGTTCGCCGAGCTTGCGGCGGTAGACGGCGAGCGAGGCGGGGCAGGCGTCCCCGGCCGGGTGGCCCGCGCGCAGGCACTCGACGAACGGCCGCGTCTCCTCCAGCTCGAACCCGAAGTCCTGGAGGGTCCGGATCTGCTGGACGAGCCGCAGGTCGTCCTCGTCGTAGTCGCGGTAGCCGTTGCCGGCGCGCCGCGCGGACAGGAGCCCGCGCGACTCGTAGTAGCGCAGTGTCCGCGTGGTCGTTCTGGCCCGTTCGGCGAGTTCCCCGATGCGCATGTCAGCGACGGTAGACCTTGACGTCGGCGTCAGGGCAAGCGACGGCGGCCGGGGCCGTCACGGAATCGTCCGTGCCAGCCCCGGCCGCCGTGTTCCGGAGGGCGGCTACGCCTTGGCCGTGGCGGCCTCGGCCTCGCGGGGCGCCGGGACGTCGGCGGTACCGGCGGTCTCGCCGTCCTGGGCCAGCATCTGCTCGTTCCAGGGGAGCGCGCCGGACAGCACCTGGTCCACCCGCTCCTTGTCGATCTCCTTGGTCCACGTGCCGACCAGGACGGTGGCCACGGCGTTGCCCGCGAAGTTCGTCAGGGCGCGGGCCTCACTCATGAAGCGGTCGATGCCGACGATCAGGCCGACACCGTC
The DNA here is from genome assembly GCF_042883525.1 of Streptomyces sp. NPDC058195. Classification (NCBI taxonomy): domain Bacteria; kingdom Bacillati; phylum Actinomycetota; class Actinomycetes; order Kitasatosporales; family Streptomycetaceae; genus Streptomyces; species Streptomyces sp. NPDC058195. Next base: position 12,023 of record NZ_JBHVVM010000046.1, on the reverse strand, counting down.
GACCAGTCCGGGGCGGTGCGACTGGAGGCCGCCGGCGAGGGTGGCCAGGCCCGCGCCGGTGACCCCGGCGGCGCCCTTCGAGGCGACGATCATGAAGAGCAGCAGCGAGATCTGCTCACCGGCGCTGAGCGGGTCGCCCATGGCGTTGGCGATGAAGAGCGAGGACATCGTGAGGTAGATCGCGGTGCCGTCGAGGTTGAAGGAGTAGCCGGTCGGCACGGTGATGCCGACGACCGGGCGGCTGACGCCCAGGTGCTCCATCTTCGCGATGAGCCGCGGCAGGGCGGACTCGGACGAGGAGGTCGACAGGATCAGCAGGAACTCGCGGCCCAGGTACTTCAGCAGGGAGATCAGGTTGACCCCGGCGACCAGCCGCAGGATCGTGCCGAGCACCACGAAGACGAAGATCGCGCAGGTGAGGTAGAAGCCCACCATGATGATGGCGAGGGACTTCAGCGCGTCGACGCCCGTCTCACCGACCACCGCGGCCATCGCGCCGAAGGCGCCGACCGGGGCCGCCCACATGATCATGGCGAGGATGCGGAACACCAGGCGCTGGATGTGGCCGATACCGCGCAGCACCGGCTCCCCGGCCGCGCCCATGGCCTGGAGCGCGAAGCCCGCGAGCAGGGCGACGAGCAGGGTCTGGAGGACCTCGCCCTCGGTGAAGGCGGAGACGATCGTGGTCGGGATGATGCCGAGCAGGAAGTCGGAGGTCGACTCGCTCGCCCCGGCCGCCTGCTTCTCGCCCGCGGCGCGCACCGCCTCGGTGAGGTGCAGGCCCTGGCCGGGCTCCAGCAGGTTGCCGACGAGCAGGCCGATGGCGAGCGCGACGGTCGACATCACCAGGAAGTAGCCGAGGGCCAGACCGCCGACCGCGCCGACCTTGGCGGCCTTGCGGACCGAGCCGACGCCGAGCACGATCGTGCAGAAGATGATGGGCGAGATCATCATCTTGATCAGGTTCACGAAGCCGGTGCCGATCGGCTTCAGCTCGACGGCGACGCCCGGGGCCACGAAGCCCACCAGGATGCCGAGCGCTACGGCCGCGATCACGGCCAGATACAGATAGTGCGTGCGGTCCCGCCTGGCGGCTGCCACTCCCACGGGAATTCTCCTCGGCTCGTCCGGGTCGCTCCCCCGTCCCTGGGGGCGCAAGGGCTGATCCGACGGTCCGGGCCGGAAAAACCCCCGGTGAATATCTCGCTCCCTGTGACGCCGGTCACCGTTGCGTGCATTTAGTTCACCGGTTTTCGGCCAGGCACACTGGGGCCATGCGTCTCCCCCGTACCCGTCCGCGCAGCCTGGCCGGTCAGCTCTTCGCCATGCAGGTGGTGCTGATGACGGCCGTGGTGGCGGGATGCGCGTTCTTCGCGTACGCCTCCGGCAGCGGACAGGCCGAGGAGACCGCGGCCAGGCAGGTGCGGACGGCCGCGCTGTCGATCGCCGGCTCGCCGTCCGTACGGGAGGCGATCCGCACCCCGGACCCGTCCGCCGCGCTCCAGCCGTACGCGGAGCGGGTGCGCGAGGACACCGGGATCGCCTTCGTCACGATCATGTCCCCGGACCGGGTCCGCTGGACGCATCCGGACGCCGCCCTGATCGGCGAGCGGTTCCTCGGGCACACCGCGCGGGCGCTGCGCGGCGAGACCTTCACCGAGACGTACACCGGCACGCTCGGCCCCTCGATCCGGGTCGTCACCCCGGTCCGGGACGGTGGCCGGATCGTCGGCCTGGTCAGCGCGGGCATCACCGTGGACCGGGTCTCCTCGCAGGTGCGGGACCAGCTCGGGGCCCTGGGACTGGCGGCGGGCGGGGCGCTGGCCCTCGGCGGCCTCGGCACATACGTGATCAACGCGAGGCTGCGGCGGCACACCCACGGGATGAACGCCACCGAGCTGAGCCGCCTGCACGACTACCACCAGGCCACCCTGCACGCGGTCCGCGAGGGGCTGCTGATGCTCGACGGGCGGCGCCGGATCGCGCTGATCAACGACGCGGGCCGGGAGCTGCTGGGGCTGGCGCCGGGCGCGGTGGGGCGCCGGGTCGACGAACTGGCGCTGCCCGCCCCGCTGACCGGGGCCCTGCTGGCCGACGGGGAGCGGGTCGACGAACTGCACCTGACGGCGGACCGGGTGATCGTGGTGAACACCCGCCCGGTGGTGGGCGGGGAGCAGCGCGGCACCGTCGTGACCCTGCGCGACCACACCGAACTGCAGGCGCTGTCCGGCGAGCTGGACTCCGAGCGGGGGTTCACCCAGGCGCTGCGCTCGCAGGCGCACGAGGCGGCGAACCGGCTGCACACCGTCGTCTCGCTGATCGAGCTGGGCCGGGCGGACGAGGCGGTGCGCTTCGCCACCGCGGAGCTGGAGCTGGCCCAGGTCCTCACCGACCGGGTGGTGGGGGCGGTCGCCGAGCCGGTGCTGGCCGCGCTGCTGCTCGGCAAGGCGGCCCAGGCGAACGAGCGCGGGGTGGAGCTGGTGCTCGCGGACGACAGCCTGATCGGCGACGGGGCCCTGCCCGCGACGCTGGAGCGGGACCTGGTGACGATCCTCGGCAATCTGATCGACAACGCGGTGGACGCGGCCTCGGAGGCGGCGACCGGCGCGCCCGGCGCGGTACCCGCCCAGCGCGGGCCCGACGGCGGCCGACCCGTCCGCGCCCGGGTCACCGTGACCGCGCTCGCCGGGAGGGACGAGCTGCTGCTGCGGGTCTCCGACACCGGGGCCGGGATCGCCCCCGAGGACGCCGCCGAGGTGTTCGACCGGGGCTGGTCGACGCACGGCACCGGCCGGGGCATCGGCCTCGCGCTCGTCCGGCAGGCGGTGCACCGGGGCGGCGGCACGGTGACGCTGGACGCCGGACCGGACGGCGGCGCGCGGTTCACGGTGCGGCTGCCGCTGACCGGTGCGTGCCGCCCCGTACCGGTACCGGCCGAGAGGGAGGCCACGGCGTGATCCAGGTGCTGGTCGTCGAGGACGACCTGGTGGCGGCGGACGCCCACCGGATGTACGTGGACCGGGTGCCCGGTTTCGCGGTGGCCGCCGTCGCGCATTCGCGGGCGGAGGCGGTACGGGCGCTGGAACGCGCCCCGGTCGACCTGCTCCTGCTCGACCTGTACCTGCCCGACGGGCACGGGCTGCAGCTGCTGCGTGCCCTGCGGGCGGCCGGGCACTCGGCGGACGTCATCGCGGTGACCTCGGCACGGGATCTGGGGGTGGTCCGGGAGGGAGTGTCGCTCGGGGTCGTCCAGTACGTGCTGAAACCGTTCACCTTCGCCACCCTGCGCGACCGGCTGGTGCGGTACGCGGAGTTCCGGGCGGCGGCCGGTGAGGCGAGCGGGCAGGACGAGGTGGACCGGGCGCTGGGCGCCCTGCGCTCCCCCGAGCCCGCCCGGCTGCCGAAGGGGCTGAGCGGCCCCACCCTGGAGGCGGTGACCCGCGCCCTGCGGGCCGCCCCGGACGGGGTGACGGCCAGAGGGGCCGGCGAGGAGCTGGGCATCTCCCGGATCACCGCCCGCCGCTATCTGGAGCACCTGGTGACGGTGGGGCGCGCGGTACGCAGCCCGCAGTACGGGCAGATCGGCCGTCCGGAGCTGTACTACCGCTGGGTGAGCCGGGGGCACTGAGCCGACGCGTGGCCGTAGCCGTGGACGTGATCAACCTGGGACTTCTCGGACGATCCTACGATTCGCGGATATCGGTGGAACACACCGTAGTCATGCCATCCCTTGACTCCTACCGTGGGGCCGTGTCCCCCTCCCCGCCGTTCAACGCCCCCGCCGCGCGCCGGCTCCGCGCGGCCCTGGGGATGCTTCCCGGTCATGTCGCGTACGGGCTCGCGGCCCAGTACGGGCTGCGGATCAGCACCGAGACGGTGATCGCCTGGGAGCGCGGCCTCGCCGTGCCGAGCACGTACGAACTCACGGCGCTGGCCGGGGTGTTGTGGTGCTCGCCGGACGAACTGCTCACCGCCGCGCGCACCCTGCGGGAGCACCGGACGGTCAGGCGCCTGAGCGCGCAGGAGCTGGCGCGGCTGGTGGGGCTCAGCACCTCCGCGTATCTGCGGATGGAGGAGACCGGGCGCTGGCGCGGCAACGAGCGCCAGTCCGCGGCGCTCGCCGAGGCGCTGGGGCTGACGGCGGCCGGGCTCGTCACGGTGTCCGGCCGGGACGAGGAGCTGACGGAGCTGCTGCGCGCCGCGGCGGCCACCCGCTGGCAGGCACAGCTCCGGGCGGTGGCGAAGCTGGTGCCGCTGGAGCGCGGTTTCCTCCAGGACGTGCTGGAGCAGCTGCACTCCGACTACCAGTCCTTGACGGTGCCGACGCTGAGCTGGAGCGGTACGGATACGGAGCGGCCCGGCTCGGCCGGTGAGGCCGGGCGGCAGTTCCTGGCGACGGTCCTGGAGCGGTTCTGGCGGACGGCGGGGGTGCGCGGCCCGGGACAGTGAGCCTCTGGTGGCCACCGGGGTCAGCCGGGGGCCACCGGGTCGAAGGAGAACAGCTTTCCCCGGTCCTGCCCCGCACAGCCCGCCTGCACCAGCCTGGCCCCGCGTCGCACGCTGCCGTTCTCGGTGCCGACGCACAGCCGGGTGTGGGCGGGGCGGATGCGGTAGCCCTCGACGGGGTCGCCCACCGGCTGGATCAGGAACTCCTCCGCCCGTCCCCGCAGACCGCACTCCTGGTCCTGGAGCGGGGCCCCGGCGTCGGGCGCCTGGTCGATGACGCCGGTGCAGCCCTTGTCGTAGACCGGGTGGTCGGTCACGATCCGCCAGGCGTCGTCGCCCAGCGGCAGGAGCGAGAAGGCGGGGATCGTGTCCTGCCCGCACGGCACCTGGTACAGCCACCCCAGGTCCGTTCCCCGCTTCTCGGAGAAGCAGAGCCCGGAGTCCACGGAGCGCAGCTGCACCGTCCGCCCGGTGACCGGACCGGTCACGGGCCCGTTCGCCCGGTCGCCGTCCTCGTCGCCGGGTACGAGCAGGACGGCGGTCACCCCGGCGGCGAGCGCCACGGCCGCGGCGGTGGCCACCGTCAGGACGCGGATCCGGCGCCGGGGGGCGGGCGGCCCGGGGAGCGGGACGGTGGGCGGCTCGCCGAAGAGCGCGCCGGTGGCGGCGGGACCACCCACGGACGGTTCCCCGGGGCCGGTGCGCCGCCCGTGGGCGGCGAGTTCCGCGCGTACCGCGAGCCAGTCCCGTATCTGGTCGGGGCCGAGGCCGCAGGCCCGTACGAAGGCGGCGAGCAGTTCCTCCCGGGGGACCGAGGCGCGGGCCAGCATGTTGGCGATCGTGGAGCGCGGCAGTACGTCACCGGCCGCCTCGGCGCGCAGGGCCAGCTCGCGGAAGGTCAGCCCGGAGGCGTCCTTGAGCGTCCGCAGGAGAGCGACGAACTCGGGCCCGCTCCGTGCCTCCTGAGGATCCGGAGCCCTGTCCTCGACCATCATGCGCCGCGCCCCTCCCCTGGGTTCCGCGCCCGGACAGGACTGGGACATGTCCGGGACAGGGGCAAGCCTTGTTGATCCGGCCCGGCTGCTCAAGAGTGGTTTTTGGCACCGCGGCCCGCCCCGGCCGGCCGTCCCGGGCGGTCGCGGGCGCCGGGGAACGGCGAGCGGCCCCGACCGCCCACGGGGGGACGGTCGGAGCCGCTTCGCCGCTACGCCGGGCCGCCGCCGTACGGGCGGGCTCAGAAGACCGACTCGGCCTCGTCCATCCGGTTCGTGGGAACCGTCTTGAGCTGCGTGATCGCGTCGGCGAGCGGCACCATCGCGATGTCCGTGCCGCGCAGCGCCGTCATCATGCCGAAGTCGCCCCGGTGCGCGGCCTCGACCGCGTGCCAGCCGAAGCGGGTGGCGAGCACCCGGTCGTACGCGGTCGGTGTGCCGCCCCGCTGCACATGGCCGAGAATGACCGGCCGGGCCTCCTTGCCGAGCCGCTTCTCCAGCTCGATGGCCAGCCGGTTGCCGATGCCCTGGAAGCGCTCGTGACCGTACTGGTCGATCTCGCCCTTGGCGTACGGCATGGAGCCCTCGGCCGGGTGGGCGCCCTCGGCCACGCAGATGACGGCGAACTTCTTGCCGCGCGCGAAGCGTTCCTCGACCATCTTCACCAGGTCGTCGACCTCGAAGCGGCGCTCGGGCAGGCAGATCCCGTGGGCGCCGCCGGCCATGCCGGACTCCAGCGCGATCCAGCCCGCGTGGCGGCCCATCACCTCGACGACCATGACCCGCTGGTGCGATTCGGCGGTGGTCTTGAGCCGGTCTATGGCGTCGGTGGCGACGCCCACCGCGGTGTCGAAGCCGAAGGTGCGGTCGGTGGCGGAGATGTCGTTGTCGATGGTCTTGGGAACGCCGACGACGGGCATTCCGGCGTCCGACAGCATCCGGGCGGCGGTGAGGGTGCCCTCGCCGCCGATCGGGATGAGCGCGTCCATGCCGTAACGGCGGCTCAGCTCGGCGCAGTTCTCGGCGGCCTCGCGGAGCCGGTCGCGCTCCAGCCGGGCCGAACCGAGGATGGTGCCGCCGCGGGCGAGGATACCGCTGACCGCGTTGAGGTCGAGGGGGCGGAAGTGGCCGTCGAGGAGCCCCTTGAACCCGTCCTCGAAGCCGATCACCTCGTCCCCGTGGCCCACCACGGCGCGGTGCACGACCGAACGGATCACTGCGTTCAGGCCCGGACAGTCGCCGCCTGCGGTGAGAATTCCGATGCGCATCGTGCTGTGTCTCCTGCTCGCTAGTGCTGTGCCGCGCCGGGGGACCGTACGGATACCCCCCTTGCCCTGAGCCACGCCGATTGTCCCACGAGAGGTCTGGACCTCGCGCTCACGGCCGTCCCGGGGGCGGTTCTCCCGGCGGGCGGCGCCTCGGGGCCCGCGGGTATCGTCAACATGGCAATACCATCCCAAACCGCGGACGGACGGGAGAACGCGCGTGACGCGCAGCGTGTACGTGACCGGGATCGACCGGGGAGACGGCCGCCAGGTCGTCGATCTGGGTGTCATGGAGCTCCTGACGCGTCAGGTGGACCGGGTCGGTGTCTTCCGCCCGCTCGTCCACGACGGACCCGACCGGCTCTTCGAGCTGCTCCGCTCCCGCTACCGCCTCCCCCAGGACCCCGGGTCGGCCTACGGGCTCGACTACCACGAGGCCTCCGCGCTCCAGGCCGAGCGGGGCACCGACGAGCTGGTCTCCCGCCTGGTCGACCGGTTCCACCAGGTGGCCCAGAAGTACGAGGTGGTGCTGGTGCTCGGCACCGACTTCGCCGCCACCCAGCTGCCCGATGAGCTGGCGCTCAACGCCCGCCTGGCCAACGAGTTCGGCGCCTCGGTGATCGCGGTGGTCGGCGGGAAGGGCCAGACCGCGGAGTCGGTGCGGGCCGAGACCCGCAACGCCTTTCGCGCGTACGCCGGACTGGGCTGCGACGTCGTCGCGATGATCGTGAACCGGGTGGCGGCGGAGGACCGCGAGGCCATCGCGCAGCGGCTGACGGCCACCCTGCCCGTCCCGTGTTCGGTGCTGCCCGACGACGCGGCGCTCTCCGCGCCGACCGTCGCCCAGATCACCTCGGCGCTCGGCGGCACGGTGCTGCTCGGCGACGAGTCCGGGCTGGCCCGGGACGCGCTGGACTTCGTCTTCGGCGGTGCGATGCTGCCGAACCTGCTGAAGGCGCTGACGCCGGGCTGCCTGGTGGTGGCGCCCGGGGACCGGTCGGACCTGGTGGTCGGTTCGCTGGCCGCGCACAGCGCGGGCACCCCGCCCATCGCGGGGGTGCTGCTGACGCTGGACGAGCGCCCCGGCGAGGAGATACTCACGCTGGCCGCACGGCTCGCACCGGGCACCCCGGTCGTGTCGGTGGCCGACGGATCGTTCCCCACCGCGGGCCGGCTCTTCGCCCTGGAGGGCAAGCTGAACGCCGCGACGCCCCGCAAGGCGGAGACCGCGCTCGGCCTCTTCGAGCGCCATGTGGACACCTCGGCCCTGCTGGAGCGGATCTCGGTGGCCCGCAGCGGACGCGTCACTCCGATGATGTTCGAGCACGAACTGCTGGAGCAGGCCCGTGCCGACCGCCGCCGGGTGGTCCTCCCGGAGGGCACCGAGGAGCGGGTGCTGCGCGCCGCCGACGTACTGCTGCGCCGTGACGTCTGCGAGCTGACCCTGCTGGGCGAGCCCGACGTCATCCGCAAGAAGGCCGCCGACCTCGGCATCGACCTGGCCGGAACCCAGATCATCGACCCGCAGCTCTCCGAGCTGCGCCGGACGTTCGCCGAGCGGTACGCGGAGCTGCGGGCGCACCGCGGGGTCACGGTGGAGCTGGCGTACGACGTCGTCGCGGACGTCAACTACTTCGGCACCCTGATGGTCCAGGAAGGGCTGGCGGACGGCATGGTCTCCGGGGCCGTGCACTCCACGGCGGCGACGATCCGCCCGGCGTTCGAGATCATCAAGACCAAGGAGGAGGCGTCGATCGTCTCCTCCGTCTTCTTCATGTGCCTCGCCGACAAGGTGCTGGTCTACGGCGACTGCGCGGTCAACCCGGACCCGGACGCGGAGCAGCTCGCCGACATCGCGGTGCAGTCGGCCGCGACCGCCGCCCGGTTCGGTGTGGAGCCCCGGATCGCGATGCTGTCGTACTCGACGGGCACCTCGGGTTCGGGTGCCGACGTCGACAAGGTGCGCGAGGCGACGGACCGGGTCAGGGCGAGCAGGCCGGACCTGAGCGTCGAGGGCCCGATCCAGTACGACGCCGCGGTGGAGCCGAGCGTCGCCGCGACGAAGCTGCCCGGCTCCGAGGTGGCGGGCCGGGCGACGGTGCTGGTCTTCCCGGACCTGAACACCGGCAACAACACGTACAAGGCGGTGCAGCGCTCGGCGGGCGCGGTGGCGGTCGGGCCGGTGCTCCAGGGGCTGCGCAAGCCCGTCAACGACCTGTCGCGCGGCGCGCTCGTCCAGGACATCGTCAACACCGTGGCCATCACGGCGATCCAGGCGCAGGGCGCCCGAGGGGTGAGGAACGGATGACCGTCGCGACCACCGAGGACACCAGCGAGGACTCCGCCGGGGCGGGGGCGTACCGCGTGCTGGTCCTCAACTCCGGCTCCTCGTCGGTGAAGTACCAGCTGCTCGACATGAGCGACCGGACCCGGCTCGCGGTGGGGCTGATCGAGCGGATCGGCGAGGAGACCTCCCGTCTGGTGCACACCCCGCTGCTGGGCGGCGGCGCCGAGACCCGGGAGCGGACCGGCCGCATCGCCGACCACGAGGAGGCGCTGCGGGCGGCGGCCGGGGAACTGGCGGCGGACGGGCTCGGCCTGGACTCGCCCCGGCTCGCGGCGATCGGCCACCGGGTGGTGCACGGCGGGCTGTGCTTCACCGAGCCGGTGGTGATCGACGACGGGGTGCTGGAGGAGATCGAGCGGCTGGTCCCGGTGGCTCCGCTGCACAATCCGGCGAACATCACCGGCATCCGCACCGCGCGGGCCCTGCGGCCGGACCTGCCGCAGGTGGCGGTCTTCGACACGGCCTTCCACACGACGATGCCGGAGCACGCGGCGCGGTACGCGATCGACACGGAGACCGCGGACGCGCACCGCATCCGGCGCTACGGATTCCACGGCACCTCGCACGCGTACGTCTCCCGCAAGGCCGCCGAGCTGCTGGGCCGCACCCCCGAGGAGGTCAATGTCATCGTGCTCCACCTGGGCAACGGCGCCTCGGCCTCGGCGGTGGCGGGCGGCCGGTGCGTGGAGACCTCGATGGGGCTGACGCCGCTGGAGGGGCTGGTGATGGGCACCCGGTCCGGGGACGTCGATCCGGCCGTCACCTTCCATCTGATGCGGGTCGCGGGGATGTCGGCGGACGAGATCGACACGCTGCTGAACAAGAAGAGCGGTCTGGTCGGGCTCTGCGGCGACAACGACATGCGGGAGATCCGGCGCCGGGTCGAGGCGGGGGACGAGCGGGCGGCGCTGGCGTTCGACATCTACGTGCACCGGCTGAAGAAGTACATCGGCGCCTACTCGGCGGTGCTGGGCCGGGTGGACGCCGTGGTGTTCACCGCGGGGGTCGGGGAGAACTCGGCGCCGGTGCGTGAGGCCGCCATCGCCGGGCTGGAGGAGCTGGGCCTGGTGGTGGACGCGGACCTGAACAGCGTGCGGTCCGGCCAGCCGCGGCTGATCTCGCCGGACTACGCGCGGGTCGCGGTCGCCGTGGTGCCGACGGACGAGGAGCTGGAGATAGCCGTCCAGACCTTCGCGCTCGTCGGGCCGGACGGCGGGACCGCCGGGCAGGCGGGCGGGGCTGACGGGCGGCCGGGCGGGGCCGTCGGAGAGGTCCACAACTGAGCACCCCCGCGCCCCTTTGTATCTTCCGCCAGACGGAATATTCCGTAGTGAAACAAACCGATAGGATCCGCCTCATGCGCCGTTCCAAAATCGTCTGCACCCTCGGTCCCGCCGTCGACTCCCACGAGCAGCTCGTCGCTCTGATCGAGGCCGGCATGAGCGTGGCCCGTTTCAACTTCAGTCACGGCAGCCACGAGGAGCACCAGGCCCGTTACGACCGGGTCCGCCGGGCCGCCGCCGAGACGGGCCGGGCGATCGGTGTGCTCGCCGATCTCCAGGGCCCGAAGATCCGGCTGGCGAAGTTCGCCGAAGGCCCGGTCGAGCTGGTCCGCGGTGACGAGTTCACCATCACCTCCGAGGACGTCCCGGGCGACAAGTCGATCTGCGGCACGACCTACAAGGGCCTGCCCGGCGACGTCACCAAGGGCGACCCGATCCTGATCAACGACGGCAACGTCGAGCTGAAGGTCGTCGCGGTCGAGGGCTCCCGGGTGCGGACGATCGTCATCGAGGGCGGCGTCATCTCCGACCACAAGGGCATCAACCTGCCCGGTGCGGCGGTCAACGTCCCGGCCCTGTCCGAGAAGGACGTCGAGGACCTGCGGTTCGCCCTGCGGATGGGCTGCGACCTGGTGGCGCTCTCCTTCGTCCGGGACGCCGACGACATCAAGGACGTCCACAAGGTGATGGACGAGGTGGGCCGCCGGGTTCCGGTCATCGCCAAGGTGGAGAAGCCGCAGGCGGTCGAGCACATGCAGGAGGTCGTCATGGCCTTCGACGGTGTGATGGTGGCCCGCGGCGACCTGGCCGTCGAATACCCGCTGGAGAAGGTCCCGATGGTGCAGAAGCGCCTGGTGGAGCTGTGCCGGCGGAACGCCAAGCCGGTGATCGTGGCGACCCAGATGATGGAGTCGATGATCACCAACTCGCGGCCGACCCGCGCCGAGGCGTCCGACGTCGCCAACGCGATCCTGGACGGCGCGGACGCGGTCATGCTGTCGGCCGAGTCCAGCGTGGGCGCGTACCCGATCGAGACGGTCAAGACGATGGCGAAGATCGTCGTCGCCGCCGAGGAGGAGCTGCTCTCCAAGGGGCTGCAGCCCCTGGTGCCGGGCAAGAAGCCGCGCACCCAGGGCGGTTCGGTGGCCCGTGCGGCCTGCGAGATCGCGGACTTCCTGGACGGCCGGGCACTGGTCGCCTTCACCAAGTCCGGTGACACCGCCCGCAGGCTCTCCCGCTACCGCGCGGCCCAGCCCATCCTGGCCTTCACCACCGACGAGTCCACCCGCAACCAGCTCGCGCTGAGCTGGGGCGTCGAGGCCCATGTCGTCCCGCACGTGGACAACACCGACGCGATGGTCGACCTGGTCGACGGCGAGCTGCTGAAGCTCGGCCGCTACAACGCGGGCGACACCATGGTCATCACGGCCGGATCGCCCCCCGGCATCCCCGGCACCACCAACATGGTGCGGGTGCACCACGTCGGTGGCGGCGCCCGCGACTGACGCCGCCCCGGCGGACGCCCGTGGGCCGCACTCCTGGCCAGGAGTGCGGCCCACGGCTGTGCGTGCGGCTAGGGCCTCTCGTTTGGATCATGCCGGGCTCGCGGGGGCCGGCACGCACAACAGCCGCGTTGTCGTCAGTCACCCACCCACCCCCTCGGCGCCATACACCCCCCCCCCCCAGCAAC
>NZ_JBHVVM010000045.1:0-37999 GCF_042883525.1 Streptomyces sp. NPDC058195 | reverse complement strand
CCAATCTGCTGAGCCTGGCTATGAACGACTCTCGTTGTCTGGCCTGCAACTATGCGGCGGAACGCGGTCCCAGCAAGGCCGGGGCAGGTTCCCACACGGCCACAACTACGGCGTAGGCCGGGATCGTTGTCCCGTCCGGCGCGGTGCTCTTCGGGTACGCCCACACCCCACGGAGCACGGTGCGGAGCATCGCACGGCGCGTCTCCACGGGGGTGATGTCCCACCGGGAGAGCAGGCCGCGGATCACCGGCAGGTAGTCAGCCGGTCGGGACTCTTCTCCCTCTGTTCGCTGCTCCAGTTCGGCCAGTTCGGCGGCGAGCGCCGCTTGCTCCTTGGAGAGCCGAATTCGTTCACGGGTATACGAGTCCTCGGGGATGATGCCGCGCGCGAGGAGGTCTGTCTGTCTGTCGAGCTGCCGCTCGATCTCTGAGAGCCTGGCCCGGTGCTGCTCCCGCGCGGTGTCCAGACGTTCGCGGGGGGACTGCTGGGGAGCGTCGCGGCGCTGCTGCGGGATGCTGGCTGCCTCTGCCTCGATCGCGTCGGCCAGTTCGGCAAGCCGGTCCCGCACGGCCTTTTCCGCCACGGTCCGCAAGATGTGCACCCCGTCGCACGTGTGGTTGTCTTTCGCCCTGCTGCACCGGAACTGGTAGCCCGGTTTTTTGATGAGTACGCGCCCGGCGCCGTAGGTGGAGCCGCCCGCCGCTGATGCGGTACCGCCGCACCGGCCGCACCGCATGTTCCCCGACAGGGCATAGGCAGGCTGCCGGTTGCCAGATGGGGTGTTGCGTGCCCGCTCCCGCTGTTCCTGGTACGCCGTCCAGACGTCCTCCGGAACGATGGCCTCATGCGCCCCGGGCACCCATAGGCGGTTGGGGCACTTCGCACCGCGGGCGGCGGTGCTATCCGGGTCCTTAGGGGGGCAGTCACAGTCGTCCGGGTGGTAGCGAATCCACCCGGCCGCAAATCCGCTGTCCATGTATCGGGTGAGCCCCGATTGCAGCCACGGTTTCCCTTTAGTGCCGATGTACCCGTTCGCCCCAAGCCACTGCGTGACTGACGCCATGGAGGCACCCTCCGCCACCTGTTCATACAGACGCGTGGCGACCTGGGCCTGGTCGTCCGGCTCGTACCACTCTTTGTGAATGACGCCTGCGTCGTCATCGACGCGGCGGCGGTGCCAGATGTACCCCCAGCGGTTCCCACCGATCGCGGGCAGGCCGACTGACCGGCGCAAGGCCCGGGTGTCTGCCCATGACTGGCCAATCATGTCCGACTCGTACTCGGCGAATTTGAGGCTGATGCCCTGTTGGAAACGGCCAAAGGGGGTTCGGGAGTCGGCGGCCTCAGTGGCGGATTCGAGCACGCCGCCCATCTGCTCAAGCCTGGCCAGATTGAGGGCGTTGCCGCGTCGCGACCGGCCGAACCGGCTGAACCGCCATACGGCGATTCCGCGGGCCTGCCCCTCCTCGACCCATCGCATGGCCTCATGGATGCGGCGCTTCATACGGCGCCCGGACACGTCCAGATCCTCGATCCACTCGACGATTTCGGCATTGCTCCGGTCGGCCCATGCCTCGATTGCTGCGCGCTGGATGCGGTCGGAGATTTTCTCCTCGTAGTAGGTGCTGACGCGGATGTATGCCACGAAGGGCTCACGCATGCTGCTGGGTGAGCCCTTCGGCGGATGGTCGTGTCTCGGTATCACGTGGCTGTCTCCCGGGGTGTGCGTCGCTCGAAGGCCACGACGGATTCGGGCGGCGCGGTGAGGGTGGTGTCGTGCCGGACGATGGCGAGAGCAAGGGCGGCACTGTCGGCCTGTGCGACTCGGTAGGTGGCGTATGCGCGTGCTGCTCGTATGCCAGTGACCGCAGCGGCAACGGCGCCGATGGCGGCGGTTATGGCTCCAGTCACGAGTGAGGGGCCCACGGAGTCGTCCATGGCCATGCTGGTGATCAGGATGGTGAGGCCGATCACGAGGGCTGAGGCAGACGACGCGACGGCCAGATAGGCGGTACGGGCAGACACTGGGGGCCTTCCTAGGTGGTACCGGTGGCGCCCCCCTTTGCGTGGAGGGCGCGGAGCAGGCTGAGCACTGCGTTTTGATCGGCGGCATCGGTGGCCCCGAGCGCTTCCAGTGCCTCAGCGGTAGTGACGGTGCGCTGCGGTGAGCGGGTCGGCAGCTCTGCGGCAGGCAGTAGCCGGGCTCGTACGAGCATGGGCAGGACTGGTTCGCCGAGCGTTTGGGCCACTGCGAGCAGCGTGCGCATGTCGGGCTGTCCGGTGTCCCGGAGGAGCCGCGAAATGGTGGCGGCGGGGACGCCCGTTGCTTCAGCGAGTCGCGCGTTCACGCCTCTCGCGGCGGGGTCGTATCCGTGCCGCGGGAGTGCCCATCTGAGCCATTCGCCGAGGGTGGCGTCGAGGGGGGGTTCGGGTGTGGAGCGCGGGGCAGTGGTCATGACCACAATGTATCGCGCATGAGCGATTCTTTGACTTGCGCGCACACTTCTTGCACATGCGTAACCCCCCTTATCGGTTCTCGCCGCTCGCTCCGCCACGTTATCGCACATGCGATCGAGAAACAGCACTTTCGGTCTTCTTTTGCTAGCCATGCGTCACGCCCCCATCACTGTCGTGTAGTTGCCCTCTTCACGCCTCCATCACGAATGTTCCATGCGTGATCGATACATGCTACGTTCCATGCGTGATCGATCGCCGATCACGCATAACCGAGTGAGGCATTCGTGCGTTTTGATCCCCACCCCCTCCGCGTCGCCGCAGCCGCCCGCGGAGACCACACCATCCGCGCCATCGCCGCCCGACTGCACGCGCCATACCCCAGCGTCCGCAGGTGGACCAGCGGCACAGCAGAGCCCCGCGGCATCGCGCTCGCCGCAATCGAACGCACCTACGGCGTCACCGCCGCCGCGCTCTTCACCACAGACGCAACGTGAACGACCTCACCCGCCGACAGGCGATACGGGACACCGCCCGCATATGGCGCACCGGACTCGACGCCATGGACCAAATGACCGTCACCGCTGCCGCCCACGCCTGCTACTCCCCCGGGGGCCCATCGCTCGCCGAACTGGAACAGCGGATCAAGGCCGACCGCGCCGCCCGGATAGCCCCCGCCCGCCACCGCACCGCCGCCTGAACACCACAAAAAAGGGCCGCCCGGATTGCGCCCGGACGACCCACACGACCCGTGAGGAGACACGAACCGTGAACACCCCGCAGCCTACCCGCCGACTCCGCGCCGGACTCGCCATCAAGGGCGCCCAGGCCGCCCGCCAGCACATCACCCGCACCGCCGTACTCGCCCGCCAGCTCGACCAGATCGCCCCCGGCGTTGTCGAGGTACTGATCACCCCGGTCACCGTGGACGACGCCCCGCGCACCCACGTGAGGTTGCTCGACGCGCTTGGCCTGCCTCTGGCGGACCGCGAGGCGCACGGCGCCGCGCTGCGCCTGCTGCGCCATGTGTTCACCCCCGCTGACTGGACCGTTCCCCAGCGCTACGACGTCCGCACGGGAGACATGACCCCGGCCGCGCTCGGCATGGACACCGCTGCGGGGGCCCGCCGATGATCGCGCCCCAGCTCGCCGCCGACGGCCGCTCCGTCCGCCTGCCGATCGCCGCCCGCGCCGAGGGAATTCTCGACGACCTCGCCCTCGCGTTCGTCGAGGCCCCCAACATTCTCGCCGCCCTGCTCACCGTGCACGGCGAGAACGTCGCCGCCCTCGGCCGGGCGATCTACGGGCACGACGTGCCCGAGTACGAGCGCGCCATGCGGGCCGCCGCCGCTGACGGGAGCCGCGAGGCCCTGGTCGACGAGGTGCCGCTCGCCGCCGACCTCGACGACCTGCTCGACCCCGACACGGCGATCACCCTCGCGGGCCGGATCACCCGGCTCGCCGCCTACATACGCCACCGCACCGCCCCGGAAGGAACCGCGCGCCCGTGACCGTCACCGCCCTGCCCCTGCCCCCGGCCCCGCCGACGGCCGCCCTCGCACCACCGATCTACCAGCCCGCCCCGGTCGGCGCCCCGGACGACACCCCCCGCGTGTTCGCCGCGATCTCCGCCGTCATGCGCGACGTGATGCCCGTCGCCAAGGACAAGGAGAACCAGCAGCAGCGCTACAAGTTCCGCGGAGTCGACGACGCCATGTCTGCGATGGCCGGGCCGATGCGGGCGCACGGCCTGTTCATCTTGCCGAGCATCGCCGAGCGCCGCGCCGAGCGCCGCGGCGAGAAGATGACGCACGTCAACATCACCATGCGCTACCACGTCTACGGACCCGCGGGTGACTGCCTCACCGCCGAAGTGCCGGGCGAAGCAAGCGACTTCGCCGACAAGGCCACCAACAAGGCCCAGTCCGCCGCGTTGAAGTACCTACTCTTCACCCTGTTCATGATCCCCGTGGACGGTCGCAGCATCGACGACGGCGACCGCGAGCACCCGGTCGAGCCGCCCGCCGAGCACCGCGCCGAGCACCGGCAGCGCCAGCAGCAGCGCGCCCAGCAGCGCCAGCAGCGCGGGCAGCAGCAGCCGCGCCGCTCTCAGCGCGCCGAACCGGGCCCGTGGGAGCAGCCGCAGCCCCAGCAGCAGCGCCGCAACTACCTCGCCGAGGCCGAGCACGCCGACAACCCGCACCAGTTCGACAAGATCCGGGCCGCCGCCGCCGAGAACGGCGCCCCGGCCGACTACCTCGCCCGCCTCGACGCGATCGCCGCGAAGAAGCGCGCCGCCGCCGAGCAGGGCCAGCAGCAGCCGCACCAGCAGGCGCAGCAGGCCCCGCCCGCGAGCCCGGAGGCCGCCGCCGAGGCCGCCGAGTCCGCGCTCAGGGTCGCCGCGAGCAAGGCGAACCTTGCCACCCTCGACGCCGATTTCGAGCGCGTCTACGGCCTGCCAATCGAGCAGGCGAACGCCCAGCAGCTCAACCAGTTCCGGACCAAGATCGAGGCCGCCGCCGGGGGTGCGAAGTGACCGCGACGACCACCGAGGCCGCCGCCGAGCAGGCCGTCGAAAAGAAGGCCACCCCGCCCGACCCGGCGTACCTCGCTGCCGTGCTGCGCCAGCGCCTCGCTATGAAGGCCCGCCTTGATGCCGCCGCCGAGCTGTTCGAGACCGTCAACACGCGCGCCGAGTACCTGCTCGACCAGCAGTACAAGGCGAGCAAGTCGACGAAGGCCGAAGTCACCCTCGGCGGCGACGACGACGCCAAGTTCGGCACGGTGACCCGCGTCGGGGGCGAGGCCGAGGCCGAGGTGACCGACCGCGACGCATTCGCCGCGTGGGTGCGCGACACCTACCCCGAGCACTGGAACTTCCGGATCGTCCCGGCCCGGACCGAGGTCGTCGTCGACCAGACGTTCACCGCCGCCGTGCTCGCCGCCGTCGACGCGGCCGACGCTCCGGCCTACGCCGACCCGGAGTCGGGCGAGATCCACGAAGTGCCCGGCGTGCGGATCGTCCCGAAGCGGCGCCGGTACTGGCGTTGGCTGTTCACGCGGACCAGCAAGCGCCAGCCGCTCGACGGCCGCGCCCTGGCCGCCGAGGCCGTCGAGGCCGGGCGCCTCGACCTCGACTGCGCCATCGAGGCGCCCGCGCCCCTCGCCCTCGACGCCACGGTCGCCGAGGCCAGCCAGTGAGCATGGCGCCGCCCAAGGACGGGCCGCCGCGCTGCGGATACGGCAACCCGCAGTGCGGCGCCCGCCCGGCCCGCCCGTACCCGTGCGGGTGGCGATGCGACGAGCACCAGCCCGCCCGCACCCACCGCCGTACGACCCCCTGATCGCCCCTGGGGCGAGGTGACGACCCCTCGCCCCAGGCGCCCCAGTACGACAGGAGCAACACCCCCATGAGGGCGTTCTACCGCGGATACAGCGCGCGTACCGGCCGCCGGGCCGGTCAGGTGCGCCGCCTGCACATCATGCGCGAGGACGGGCCCATGCCCGGCCGTCAGGGTGAGTGCGGGATGCACGGTCACGACGTCACGCACAGCCCGACCGTGATCATCGACCCCGCCCCGGCCGTCCCGCCCGCCGACCTTTCCTGGTGCCCGAAGTGCGTCGGTCTCGCCGCCGCCCGTACCGGCCTGCTCGACCAGTGGGCCGCCCAGCTCGCCGCCGAGGCCGCCCGATGAGCGACGACGCACGGGCGTGGGTGTGGGCCCGTTCCCAGACCCGCGGGAACGCGCGCCTGGTGATGCTCGCCGTCGCCGACGAGGTCACCGGCCCGGACGCCACGGCCAGCATGGGCACGCCCGAGATCATGCAGCGGCTCAACGTGTCCCGCTCGACCGCGCGGGCCGCCGTCGACGCTGCCCTCGCCACGGGCGAACTGGTCGAGGACGAGCCCGCCAAGGGCAGCCGCGCCACCCGGTACAAGATCCCCAGAGCCGTCGGTTACCAGCGGGTTATGGGGCCGGAATCCGGCCCCATAGAGGCCCCCAAGACCCGTAGAGGGCCGAAATCCGGCCCCCTAGAGCACCCTGCCGACGCTATAGGGCCGACATCCGGCCCCCTGGGGGCTAGGGGGCCGACATCCGGCCCCCTAGTAGGGCCGGAATCCGGTCCCCTAGACCCTTGGCCAGAGCACTCCGAAGAGTGTGTTACGCGCGCGCGGGCTTCCTCTAAGACAAACGAACGAGTGAGTGAGGGAGTGAACGCGCGCGACGTCAGGGTCGCAGTGGTCCCCGAGTTCGCCCGGCCGGTCGTCGACCGGATCACCGCCGCCAAGGTCTACCCCGCATGGACGCTCACCCCGGCCGAGTGGCTGGTCGTCCACGCCCTGATCAAGCGCAGCGGGCCCGACATGCTTGCCGCCGCCGCCGTACAGGCCGCCCAGCGGGCCCGGAACGGCGTCGCCCACGCCCGGTACTTCCTGCGGGCATGGCAGGCCCTACCGCCCGCCCCAGAGCCCGGCACGATCCCCGCCGCCGCCCCGACCGCGCCCGCCCGCGGCTCGAACGTCGTCCCCTTCCCCGCCGCCGCTGAACGTCCCGGCCGCGCCGCCCAGGCCGCCGACTGGTACGCCGACCTACTCGCAGAGGAGCAGTAACCGCCATGGAGCGCCCCGAGATAGCCGCCCTGCTCGCCCACGTCGACCGCCTCGCCCCCGAGCGCGCCCCACAGTCGAAGGCCGCCGCCGCCGAACGCCTCGCCCAGTGGTCGACCCTGCTCGCCCACGTCCCGGCGACAGCCCAGCACCCCGACGGCCGCGACTGGGACGTCGCCCAGGTGGCCGCCCGGCACATCGCAACGTCGCCGTACCCGATCAAGCCGTCGGACGTCGGCGGGCCGTGGGAGACCTACCGGGCCGACGTCATCGGTCGGCACCACGACCCGGCCCCCGCAGTCGACCCCGACGACGAAGCCGCCTACCGGGCCGCGCTGCGCAACACCCGGCAGGCCGTCGCCGTCGGCGCCCTCGCCCCCGCGCCTCAGCACGCCATCGAGGGCCGCCCGAGCCCGATCCGGGCCGTCCGCGACGCCGAGGCCGCCCGCCGCCTCGCCGCCCTCGGTGACTACGTGCCCAAGACCGTGCGCGACGCCCTCGCCGCGTACCGGCCGCAGCGGGCCGAGCGCGAGCGCCTGGCCGCCGCCGACCTCCCCGACCCGCTCGACGTCGCGTGCACGTGGTGCCAGGCGCCCGTCGGCCAGTCGTGCCGCGTCCGCCGCATCAACCCCCGCAAGCACGACGCGATCGGGTACCGGCCGATGAGCAAGCCGCACCCGTGCCGCGTCGACGACGCCGCCGCCTACTACGCCGCCCGCCGCCGGGAGCAGGAGACCGCCGCATGAGCCCCACCCCGAAGCAGGCCCGCACCCACCGCCGTAAGGCCGTGTCCGGCGACCGCACGAAGAACGTCAAGCTGTGGCGCGTCGAGGCGAGTTGGGACCACCGGCCCGACACCCCGGTCGTCATACGCACATCCGACCGGGCGTCCGCCCGCCGCAAGGTACGCCAGCTCGCCGCCAAGGGCGCGTACGTCATCTTCCAGACCCACAAAGGGTGGGACCGGTGGCACACCCTGTGCGAGATCGACGGGGCCGCGCAGCTCGCCGAGGCCGACGCCGAGCAGGCCCTCGCCGCCGACGGGCACCCGCCGACCCCGGCCACGTACAGGCCGGACGCCGACGACCGCCACCGCACGTGGCTCGCCCGGATGAGCGCCCGCGCCGAGTCCGACCGCCTGGTCGCCGAGCAGGCCGCCCGCGACCGCGCCGAGGCCGACGCCCGCCGCCGCCGTCTCGCCGCCGAGTCCCGCCAGCACGCCCGCGCGCTCATGACCCCGCCCGCGAACGTCCGGCCCGAGCACCGGCAGCGCGCCCGCCACATCACCGGGGCGCAGCGGTGATCCCCCGTCTGACCGCCGCGCAGGCAGCCGAAGCGGTCCCCGACGGCACGTTCGGCCAGGCCCGAGCCATGCGCGAGGACCCGGGCTACGTGCCCTACCCCACACACCCACTGGAGGCCGCCAGGCGCCGCGAAATCCTGCTTGCCGAACTCCGTGACAGGCGTGCCGTCAAGCGGCTCCAGAACGGCGCGTAGCCCCACCGCAGGGGGGTGCAGCACAAGTAGCCAGCGCACCCCCCTACAAGCTATGTTTCATTCATGCGTGATCGATGACCGTTCACGCACAGAGTCGCGAGTCTCGACTCAGCCCCGGAAGGACCGCCCATGGCCCGGCCCCGCCCCACCGCCGCATGGCGCTACTGGTCCCGCGTCCGATTCGACGGACCCCTCACACTCCACCGGCAGGCCCCCGGCCGCTGCTGGACCTGGACCGGAGCGATCAACAACCGCGGCTACGGGTCGTTCCGCTCGGGCCCGCTCGTCGTCGGTGCGCACCGCTGGTCCTACGTGCAGCTGCGCGGCGAGATACCGGCTGGCCTGGAGCTGGACCACCGTTGCCGCAACCGCGCCTGCGTGAACCCGGCCCATACCGAGCCCGTCACCCACCGCGTCAACACGCTGCGCAGCACGGGCCCTACCGCCCGCGCCGCCCGCGCGACCGCGTGCCCGTCCGGGCACCCGTACGACGCGGCGAACACTGTGCGCGACAAGCGCGGCGCCCGCCGCTGCCTCGCATGCAGCCGCCACCGGGCACTCAGCCGCACCCGCGCCGTTCCGTTCAACTCCACCACCGAAATACAGCAGGAGGCCGCCTGATGGCAGGCGAGACCGTACTCACGTTCACCGGCAACCTGGTCGACGACCCCGAACTCCGGTTCACCCCCGCCGGGCACGCGATCGCCAAGTTCCGCGTTGCGTCCACGCCCCGCACGTTCGACAAGTCGGCCAACGAATGGCGCGACGGCGTGGCCGTTTTCCTCACCGTCACCGCCTGGCGGTCGCTCGGCGAGAACGCCGCCGGGTCGCTCACTAGGGGCATGCGCGTCATCGTGCACGGCGCCCTCAAGCAGCGCTCGTACGAGGACCGCGAGGGCGTGAAGCGCACCGTGTACGAGATCGAGGCCGAGGACGTCGGCCCCAGCCTCAAGACCGCCACCGCCGCCGTCACGAAGACGAACGGCAACCAGGGCCCGGCCCGCCAGCAGCAGTCCAGCAGCGGCGGGTACGGCGCCCAGCAGCCTGCCAACGACCCATGGGCCAACGGCCAGCAGCAGCCCGCGCAGAACCGCGGCGGCTACAGCGACGAGCCCCCGTTCTGACCCGCTGTCGTCCGGTCGCCGCCCGCACCGCGCGCGCGAGCACCCGCGCCCCTCCGACTCCACACCTGAGAGGACCCCATGAACTACACCCCGCACCCTGCCGCACGGGCCGCCGCCGAGCAGGCCACCCGCGAGCAGCGCGACAACATCAGCTTCAACCGCGGCGACACGGTGGCCGCCCTCCGTGACGCCCTGCTCGACCCGGCCGAGCACACCCCCGTCAGCGCCACTGCCGCCGCCCACGTGCTGCTTGCCGCTCACACCCGCCAACTGGCCACCGCCGCACGCGAATACGCCACTCAGCGCAACACGAAGATGCGCGAGGCCGGTGACCGCAGCCGCACCGCCGCCGTCACCGGCATGAACACCATCGCCCGCCTGCTCAACGACCGCGCGACCCTGCTCGACCCGCAGCCCGAGGCCGACCGATGACCAGCATCACCACCGCGCTCCGCCGCCGCCGAGACCGCCGCATCCTGGCCGCCCTTCCCCCGGTCGTCATCGTCAACGACGAGCGCGACCCGGACTTTTGCTGGACCTGCATGCGTAAGTGCGGTTCCCAGCCCCATTCCCGGCCCGGCCAGTAACCACCCCGGGGCGCCGCCACCGCGCGGCGCCCCCACCCCCCGGGAGCTACCCCATGGCCCGCAACATCGGAACCGACCGCATCGGCGACGTCTACCGCGCCGTCATTCACTTCACCAACCGCGCCGGACAGCAGTGGACCGAGCACGAGGGCCCGTATGCCAAGGCCGCCGCCGCCCGCGCACGCGTCACGCTCTGGTCCAACCACATGACAGCCAGCGGCGGTAGCGCCACCGGCCACATCGAGCAGGCCACGACGACATGGGAGCGCATCTGATGGCCCGCCGCACCATGGCCGACCGGCGCCGCCGCACCGCAGAACGCGACGCCCGCCGCGACGTTCTCGCGCACCTCCTGTCCCGCATGGACCGCGGAGTGCTCACCGACGCAGAACGACCGCTGCTCCGCGCCCACGTCGAGGCCGAGCTACGCGACTCCGACGAGTTGCGCCGCACCGTGCGCGGACAGCAGACCGCCATTCAGCGCCAGGCCCGCCAGCTCGACGCGGCACACGACGCGATCCGCGAGGCCGAGCAGTACGCCGAAGACTGCCCCGGCCCGTTCGGCACCCGCGCCGCCCGCATCCGGGCATTCCTCCACGAGCAGACCGCCCATCTCACCACCCAGGAGCCGCAGCTGTGACCGCCGCCACCGCCGTTCAGGCCGCCGCCGACCTCCAGGCCGCCCGTGAGCAGTGGGGCGATCTCCTCGCCGCGATTGGTCACCCGCCCCGCGCAGAGTGGCCGCCGCGCGACTCCCGCGCACTCGGCGCCACCCCCGAGGACGACGAACCAGCAGTCGGCCGTCTCCCGCTCGTACTCCGCGAGCACCCCGCCCCCGCCAACCTGCGAGCCCTGGACGCCGCGGTCAGCGTCGAACGGGCGCTGTTCGAAGCGTGCGACGCCATCGCCGCCACCGTCCAACGCCCCGTCCGCCGCCGCCGCGTAGCACTGCGCAGCATCCCGCCCCACACCGTCATGCGCGAGGATCAGGCCGACCGGGACGACCCCGCCCGCTGGCACTACCCCGCCCCCACCTCCCCCGGCAGTCGCGCCTACGGCCTCCACTGGGCCGCGGTTTGGCTGGAAGGGCGGGCGCTCGACGAGCAGTCCGGCGACCTCTTTGCGCCCCTGCCCGAGCCCGTACTCGACTACCTCGCCACCGTCGCCCGGCACGCCCGCGCCCGCGTCGAGACCGCCCTTGGCCGCGATGGACGCCCGACCCCGCTCGACCGGCCGTGCCCGTACTGCCGGGGCCAGCTCACCGCCCACACCCGCAGTGGCGACCCCACGGCCGCCACGATCGTGTGCGCCACCGGGGAACCGTGCCCGGCGCCCGTGCTGCTCACAGCCGGGCGGCGCACCTGGGCGGGGGCCGATCTGGTCAGCCTGTGGGCGGCCCTCACGGCCGAACACCCCGCGCCCGCGTAGCACCGGCAGGCTTTACCGCGCTCCGCTCTGGACCAGCCGTGGGGGGGGCCGGCTAGGTCACAGCAATGTAACCGTTACTGCAATCATTGCTGTAATGATTGCAGTAACGGTTACTGTTGGCACTCCTGACGGGCCCTCACCCCGGAAGGAACTCCGCACCTCACCGACCACACAGGAGCGACACTGTGAACGTCTACACCGCCCTCCGCCTCGCCGACGGCCTGTCCTCACGGATGCTCGACGCCCTGCACCTCTGGGCCAGCAGCCCCCAGGGCAGCACCGGCCGCACCAACAACGGCCGTGGCGGAGGCACCCACGGCGCCATGGTCCGCCGCGCCCTGATCAGTCTGGGCGTCGACGAGACCGGCCGTGCCGGGTACTTCCTCACCCCGAAGGCGTGGGCGTTTCTGCGCGCGCTGTACGGCACCACCCGCCCGGCCGACGCCGACCGCCTCACCGTCGACCAGGCCCGCACCGAGGCGTACACCACGCACCCCGCGCCCGCCGCGCCGCGCTCCGGTGAGGTCGTCATCCCCGGCGCCCTCGCCGACTTCCTCGCGGGCACCAACATGGCGGCGGGCGGTGACGACCACGACCCCGAGTGCAGGGCGACCCGCGCCGCGCTCGACGCCGGACGCCGCGGCCGGGGACGGACGCTGATCATCCCCGCGACCAGCACCACCGTGCTGAACGTCATCAGCGAATACGCCCAGACGCTGCTCGCCGCAGACGAGAACACCGCCGCCGAACGCGCCGCCGCCCGCACCTGGATCGAGCGCGCCGGACACGCCCGCCGCAGCGCCGCCGCGGTCGAGACCGTCGAGCAGACCGCCGAGAAGCGCGCCGAGCGTCGTCAGCAGCTCGCCGACTCCCGCGGCGGGAACGCCTATGAACTCGCCGTCGCCGCCGTCCGCCGCGTCGTCCGCGAGATGCCGCGGGCGGGCGCCCTCCGCGTCCGCGTGATTGAGGCCACGCCCGAGACGAGCCTCGCCCGCGACGACCTGCACGCCCTCGCCTACAGCGGGCACACCACCGCCGACGCCGTCACCCGCGTCCGCGCCGCCGTCGCCGCCCACGTCCGCCACGGGGAACGCGAGGTGCACGTGATGTTCCCCGCCCACGGCATGCGCCCCGCCCTGTACCTCGCCGACGTCATGGCGCTACTGCACCGCTGGGACGACAACGAGGCCAAGCAGGCCCGCATCGACGCCCGCACCGCCGAGCCCGCCGCCGCCCGCCGCGTGATCGAGGGCGTCATCGTCGAGCACAACGGCACCACGCGCGGAACCGCCCCCAGGCACGCGGCTGACTCCGACGCCCTTGCCGCCCTTGCCGCCCTTGCCGCCCCTGCACCTCTCCGCCTCGCCGACGTCACCGACCACACCGACATCACGGCCCGGCCCGGCGACCGCGACCACGCCCCGGCCGCATGGGGGTACCTGATCGAGCCCCGCGGGAACGGCCGCATCGCCCTGTACTGGATTGAGGCCGGTCGCCACGTCCGCCCCAACGGGGAACCGTTCGCCGTTGAGCTGGAGATCGGCGCCGACAAACTGCGCGCGGCCGGGTGGACGATTGAGCCGCGCATCCGCCGCTGCGTCATGGCGTGGCGCCCCGAGTAGCCGCCCAGCGGGCCCGCACCCAACCGGAGCGGGCCCGCTACACCCACCCGACAGGAGACCCCGAGATGAGCCAGGAACAGCCGCACCACAACGGCGACCAGGCCGCACCCACCGCAGCGGCCCGCTTTGCCGAGCGGATGTCCACGATCCTGGATGAGTACGAGCAGGAGCGCCGCGCCGAGATCACGGCGGCCGGGGGTCATCCCGACGACGACGGTTCGCGAGACGTTCTCACTCGCCGAACTCTGGCCAGCATCGCCTACCGCTACGACACCCAGTCCGACAGCCCCTCACGTCGCCAGCCCCTGATCGACGAACTCGCGGACACCTTCACACTGGCCGACGTGCGGATCATCCGGACCGTGGCCGCCGCACTCGCCGACGCCATGCCGCAAATGGCCCTTGCGTCCCGAGACGCAGGCAAACGACCGGACCGAATCGCCGCTGAGAGCGGCTACACCGCCAGCAGGGTGGCGCAGCTCATCCGCGAGGAACGCCAGCGGCACGCCAGCGACACCCAGTAGGCCCACACCACGCAGCAGGCCCGCCCCGGTCCTCACAACCCGGGCGGGCCCTGATCACCGACTGGAGCGACCCAACCCGATGACTACTCCGCAGCCTACCCAGCGCCGCGCCCAGCCGATCGCCGGTACCCGGCCGAGCGTTCGCCTTGACCAGCAGCTCGCCGACGATCTCACCTTGCTCATGGCAGACGGCAGCGACCTCACCGCCGCGATCCGCGACGCCGTGCACCTGATCGCTGATGTCCGCCGACACGCTGCTGACGACCTCGACATCGTGACGCAGCCTGCTGACGGCCTGCTGACGGCCGTACGCGCCGCGTCAACCATGTACCGGACCGCGTGGCATCACCGCATCGTCCCCATTGGCACCGCGCCGATTCTGTCATCGTTCAGGTTTCTCCAGACGCCCCCAGGTATCGGCCCGCAGCCCCTGCCCCAGGTCGACCGCAACGGGCCCATGTGGACGCCCAGCAGCAGCCTGACCAGCCCTGATGACACCCGTCAGCAGCAGCCACCCCGGCCGCCGCAGCACCAGCAGACCACCCGACCGGCCGCCCGCCCGTAGCCGCCACCCGAGCAGCAGCAGCCGCGCTCCCGTCCGCCCGATCTCAGCAGACGGGGCGCAGCCGTCAGCAGCCGTGCCGACCGGTCGGCCCCGTACGCGCGCGCGGGAGGCCGCCACAACCCTCCGCCCGCCTCGCCCGTCTCACAGAGCACAGACCTACGTACGGAGAGTGCCACCGTGAGACCCGCCCGCATCCTGATCGCCGCCGCCACGCTGCTCGCCCTGTCTGCCTGCTCGACCGAGGAGGACGCCGCGAAGCCCGCGCCGAAGGAGACGACCGCGGACTACGCCGCCGCCGAGAAGGCAGCCGGTATCCCGCCCGCCCCGACCGGCGATGCTCGCGACGCGTACCTCGACGCGATCGCAGCCGTCGACCCGCAGATCATCGCGGACGAGGAGAAGGCGATCGACGCCGGGCGCAACCAGTGCGCCTCGCTCAAGGGCGGTGGCAAGAAGCTGGATTGGGCAGCAGCGCAGCGGTTCGGGAACGACGCCCGGCCACTCACGGACGAGCAGGGCAAGGCGCTGAACGCGGCGCTGCGGGCGACGCTCTGCCCGAAGTGACGTTGCCTGCCGTTACCGATCCGTGATCTAATCAGGGCGACCCCGGCATGCCCGGATACAAACGCCCCGAACGCCCCGTCGCCCTCTCGCCGCGACGGGGCGTTCTGCATGCCCGGACACAGACCCCGCGGTGAGGAGGTGGCGCACCCATGGGCCGACCCATCACTGACACAGACCGGCGAGCGGTACGCCGCCACCACGCCGCGGGCATGAGCCGCAACGACATCGCCCGGAAGATCAAACGGTCGCCGAGCACCGTCTCGAAGATCGCCGCCGACGCCGGACTGACCTTCGACCGCGCCGCCGAGGTTGCCACCGCCACCGCCGTACGCAAGGCCGACCTTGACTCGCGGCGCACCGAACTGGCCGCCACCCTGCACGACGTTGCCGAGCGCGAAATCGGCCGCATGACTCAACCGCAGTTGTATTTCGAGTGGGGCGGGTCCATGCACTCGTACGCCGAGCGGATGCAGCCAGAGCCGACCCCGGCCGACCGCCGCACGATGATGGCGACAGCCGGGGCCGCACTCGACCGCTCGCTGAAGCTGGCACCGCCGAAGACCGACCCGGGCGAACAGGGGCGCAGCGTGATCGGCGACCTCATGGCCGGACTGGCACGCGACTACGCCACCCGCCACGGCGGACCGCCCTCGGAGGCCGAGGAGGAGCCGGAGGCCGCCGCCGATGGGCAGTAGCCTCGCGCTCTCCCCGAAGCAGATCGACAGCATCATCGAAGCCCGCGCCTTTCAGAACATCTGGGAGGGCAGCGTACGTAGCGGGAAGACGATTGCCAGCCTGCTCCGGTGGCTCGACTTTGTGGCCGATCGGCCCGAGGGCGGGGAACTGGTCATGGTCGGTCGCACCCGCGACAGCCTCGCCCGGAACGTGTTTGGACCGCTCACCGATCCGAGCATCTTCGGGCCGCTCGCCCGCGACATCACGTACACCAACGGCGCCCCCACCGCGAACGTGTTGGGGCGCACCGTGCACACGCTCGGCGCGAACGACGCCCAAGCCGAACCGAAGGTGCGCGGCTTGACGTGCGCGGGCGCGTACGTCGACGAGCTGACCACCCTCCCCCGCACGTTCTACGACCAGTTGAACGCACGCTGCTCCATCGAGGGTTCGAAGATCTTCGGGACGACCAACCCGGACAACCCGAATCACTGGGCCCGCAAGGAGTACCTGCTCCGTCCGCGCGAGACCCGGCTACGGTCCTGGCATTTCGTCATGGACGACAACCCCGGGTTGTCGGACGCGTACAAGGCGCGTACCAAGGCGTCGTACCGCGGGCTGTTCTTCAAGAGGAACGTGCTCGGCCTGTGGGTCATGGCCGAAGGGGCGATCTACGAGGCGTACGACGAGGCACAGCACGTTGTCGACACCCTGCCGGAGATGCGCCGCTACTGGATCGGCGTGGACTACGGCACCGTGAACCCGACGTCCGCGATCCTGCTCGGCCTCGGTGTCGACGACTGCCTGTACGCGGTCGCCGAGTGGAGGCACGACTCCCGCGCCGCACAACGCCAGATGACCGACGCGCAGTACTCCGCCGCCATCCGTGAATGGGTGGCGCAGCAGGGTGTGCGGCCCGAGTGGACGTTCATCGACCCGTCCGCCGCCTCGCTCATTACACAGCTGTGGACGGACGGATACCCCGGCATTGCCCGCGCTACCAACGATGTCGCTGACGGCATCCGGTCCGTGGCGTCTGCCCTTGCCGCAGACCGGCTCCGCATCCACCGGTCCTGTACCGGCCTGCTCGACGAGCTACCCGGATACGTGTGGGACGAGCAGGCCGCCGAGAAGGGCGAGGACAAGCCGGTGAAGCTTAACGACCATTCGTGCGATGCACTCAGGTACGCCGTGCACAGCACCGCGCATGAGTGGCGCCATCTACTCGCCCTGCCGACTGCCGAGGAGGCGACCACAGCGTGAGCATGCCCGCAAACGGGGCCCCGTGGCCGCCGCCGCACATGGCCACCGTCTACCGCGATATGGCCCGCGACGCCATGTGGTACGCCGGAGACCCTGTCCGTCTCGCCCGTGCCGCCGATCAGCGGGAGACCGCCCCGCACCGCGCCGACCGGGGCAACCGCAGCGGACGCCGCTCATGGGGGCGGCAATCGGTCGACTACCCGCGGAAACTGGAGCGGCGCCTACACGTGCCGTTGCCAGGCGACATTGCCACCGTCGCCGCCGATCTGCTGTTCGCGGAGATGCCGACCATCACCACCCCGGACACCACGACAACGGCCTATCTCTCCACGGTCGTTGAGCGGATGCACCCGCTGCTGCTCGGCGCTGCCGAACAGGCATCGGCCATGTCCGGAATCTTCCTGCGGCTGACGTGGGATCGGGACATCGTGCCAGACCGGCCGATACCGACGATTGTGCAGCCGGACAATGCCGTACCCGAGTACGCGTTCGGGATGCTGCGCGCCGTGACATTCTGGCGGGATCTCGACAGCGACGGAGAGACCGTCTTCCGGCACTTGGAGCGTCACGAGCCGGGCCGCATCGTCCACGCCGTGTACGAGGGCACCCTCGACAACATCGGCCGGGCCGTGCCACTCACCGAGCACCCCGAAACGGCTGGTCTGACTGACTCGCTCGGCAACGACGGGGTGTCCGTCGAGACCGGAATCCCGATGCTCACCGCGGTCTACGTGCCGAACATGACGCCGAACCGACTGCACCGGTCCAGCCCCATGGGCCGGTCGGATTACTCGGCCCCGCTCTACGACCTGTTCCTCGGGCTGGACGACACCTGGACATCGTGGATGCGCGACATCCGCCTCGCCCGCGCACGGCTGGTCGTCCCTGACGCCTACCTCACCAATCTGGGGCCGGGGCAGGGCGCAGCGTGGGACGACGACCGCGAGGTGTACAGCGGCCTCAACATGCCGCCCACCGAGGCGGGCGGCATCACCTTGTCGCAGTTCGCGATCAGGGTTGCCGAGCACCAGCAGACGGCCGAGGCACTGACCCGGAAGGCCGTCGAGTCCGCCGGATACTCCGCGCAGTCGTTCGGGCTGGAGGGTGGCGGTGAGGCGATCACCGCGACGGAGGTTGACTCCCGTGATGCCCGGTCCACGGTGACGACGAAGAAGAAAGCCGGCCATTGGCGTCAGCAGCTTGCCGACTTCCTGTACGCGTACCAGCTCCTCGCCCGCGAGCAGTTCGCTGCCCGGGTTACACCGGAGCGTCCCACCGTCGAGTTCCGGCTCGACGCCGCCGAGTCCGAGCAGTCGAAGGCCACCACGCTGGAATTGCTCGCGCGGGCCGGGGCAGTCAGCACAGCCACGAAGGTCAAGTACCGCAGTCCGGACCTGGACGACGCGGCGGTACAGGCCGAGGTCGAGGCGATCCTCGCCGAGACCGGCATGGGCGCGCCCGACCCCGGAGACACCTACCCCATGTGAGAGGTGACCAGTGTCCGACTCTGGATGGACGCTTACTGAAGGCGATGCCCTGGCCTGGCTTGGTCAACTTGGTACAGCTACTGCCGACGCAGTGATTACCGACCCCCCATACAGCAGCGGCGGCATGCTCCGGTCAGACCGGATGGGAACGACCCGCACCAAATACGCCCGCGCTGACAGCCGTACGGCCGCAGCCGATTTTGCGGGCGACAACCGCGACGCCCGGTCGTGGGCGTACTGGATGGCGCTATGGCTGGGCGAAGCCTCTCGTGTCGTCATCCCGGGCGGCATCTGCGCCATGTTCACCGACTGGCGCCAGCTCCCTGCGTCCACGGATGCCATGCAGGCTGGCGGTTGGGTATGGCGTGGCGTAGTGCCCTGGGTCAAACCAGACGCGCGACACCAACGCGGCCGTTTCGCGCAGAACGCTGAGTTCTTGGTGTGGGGCACCAACGGCCCGCGTCCCTTGACGGGCGACACTCTGCCGGGCTACTACGTTGCCCGCTCACCGCGCGCCCGCGACAGCGGGCCGAACCAACGCCAGCACCTCACTCAAAAGCCGCTCGACGTCATGCGGAGCATCGTTCGCATCGTTGCCCCGGGGGGCCTCATCATTGACCCGTTTGCCGGGGCCGGGACGACTTTGCTCGCTGCTGTTGAGGAGGGCCGCCGCGCCCACGGATGCGAGCTACACCCCGCGCACGCGCAGACGGCACGCAACCGTCTTACCGCCGCCTCTATGACCATCTGCTGACGTTGGAGCGGGCCGCGTGAAGGGCCCCCGTTGAACCGGGGCCCACCTCGCAGAAGAACGGGGGTGCAACGCCATGCCGATTCACCCTGGGATGGTTGAGGACCTGGCAGCCGGTACGCGGGACCTGTACGCCGTCGCCGAGGGACGCCTACTGCGGCTGATTGCCCGGCAGTTGGCCGACGGGTACGACTCCCCGCAGTGGGCTGAACGGAAACTCGCCGCCGTCTCCGCACTGCGCCGCTCCTCACAGGCCGTCGTCGACCAGCTTGACCAGGCCGTAACGCTCGAAGTTTTCGAGATGACCGCGGAGGCGTACAACGTCGGCCACCGCGCCGGGGTCGCCGAGCTGGGCGCACTGTCGGACGACGCCCGCCGCCTGGTCGACGAGATCACCCCGCAGGCGCAGGCCGTCGACCGCCTCGCCGCCGAGACCGTCGACCGGGTCACCGCCACGCACCGCAGCATTCTGCGCGCCGTCGTCGACCAGTTCCGGGCCATCGTCGCGCAGGTGGCCGCCGTCCCTCTGCTCGGCACCGGGACACGGCGCCAGGCCACGCAGCAGGCCATGCAGAGGTTCGCGGATGAGGGCATCACGTCGTTCGTTGACCGATCCGGCCGCCACTGGAAACTCACGAGCTACGCGGAGATGGCCGTTCGTACCGGGGTGGCCCGCGCGGCGACCGAGGGGCACATGCGGACGTTGGAGGCGGCCGGAGTCGATTTGGTCATCGTGTCCAGCGCGCCGCGAGAGTGCCCGCTCTGCCGCCCGTGGGAGTCCCAGGTACTCACGATCAGCGGCCCGGACGGAGCACGCATGGTCGAGGTCGAGCATGCAGTCAACGACGGCCGTATGGTCCGCGTGCACGTCGCCGGGTCGCTCGACGAGGCACGTCGAGGGGGGCTCCAGCACCCGAACTGTCGTCACAGCGTCGCCGCGTACACGCCGGGCATCACCCGCCCGCCCGCGCACGGAAGCAGCGACCCCGAGGGATACCAGGCCGGGCAGCGTCAACGCGCCATTGAGCGCGCCATCAGGAAGTACAAGAACCGCGCCGCCGCCGCGACGACGCCGGAGGCGCAGCGCGCTGCGAATGCCAAAGTCAGGCAGTGGCAGAGCGCCATGCGTGACCACCTTGCCGCGCACCCCGACCTGCGCCGTCTCCGCGCCCGCGAGCAGCCCGGAGCGTCGAACCTTCCCACGCCGAGCACCGCGCCGCCCGCACCGTACGTGCAGGCCGCCCGCGTCCGCTCCGGCGACCCCGGCACCATGCGCGAGATGACCGACACCGAGTTGGGCGCAGCAATGCGTGCGACATCGCTCGACAAGCGCGACCGGGCCCGGATCGCGGCCGAGCTGGACCGCCGATACCCGCCCGATCCTCTGCCCGCCCCGGCCGCGACCGGGGATGCGGTCGAGGATCTGCTCGCCGACCGGGCCGCGCTTGACGCCGCCACGGACCCGATGCCCGTGCCGGAGGAGTGGGGGGCGCTCGCCGCCGACGCCAAGTTCGCCAAGGAGCTGGCCGCCGCGGTCCGGGCGGCCGAGGAGCGCGGCGCCGAGCAGGTCGAGCGGATGACCCGGGCACGGGCCCGGGAGCTGTACTCCGAGTACGTCTATCGGCAGTACCTCTCCGCCGAGGACGCGTGCCGTGGGGTCCTGCTGAACAAGAAGGCGCGGACGGACGGGATCGACCCCGTGGCGCTGTTCTCCGGTCCGGCCCGGATCGCCCACGCCCGCGCAAGCGGCGAGCTGCGGGAGTGGTGGCGAGTGCACGGACGTCTGACGCAGGCTGAGTTCATCGAGAAGGCGACCGGCACGGCCCAGCGGTGGGCCGAGAACGCCCGTAAGAACGAGTCTGACCACCAGAATCGCCGATGATTACATGGGGACCTCGTATTCCAGCACGTACGCGCCCGCATCCAGCACCATGTCAGTAACCTCGACCACCCTGTCTGTGGCAGTAATTGCGACTCTCCGGATCAGAACGACCACGGCCCCCAGGCCCAGGTCCCGTGCATCCGGAGTGGCGGTGTCCGCCCGCACCGTCTCCCGCGCGTGTACCGGGGCATGGCCCAGGTCCGCGAGCCGTGCGTACGTACCGCCAGGGCCCGTGTCCTCATTGGTGATGGGCGAGCCTGCAACCAGGGCGGCCGGGAGATACGACACGGCACTCATGACAGGCACGCCCCCGACGAGATACCGGCGCCGTCGTACGCACGCGGGATCACCGGGTGCGAGGCTGAGCAGTCCGGCCACGTCCGGCGGTGCCGGGGCCTCGCTGACGGAGAACCGGTCGACCGTCATCATTCGGCCGTCGAAGTCCGCCGACCACACTGATTCGCCACTGCCCCACACCTGCCGTGCCAGCCGGGCAGTTGCCCGCCGCAGGATCGGTTCCGGGTGAGCGCGGACGAAAACTCCTGCGCCCTTCCGGGACTCAGCCAGCCCTTCGGCAGTGAGCACGCCGAGCGCCTGACGGGCGGTCATCCGTGCTACTTCGTGCTGCGCCATCAGGTCGTTTTCGCCGGGCAGCCGGTCGCCGGGCCCGTACGTACCGGCCCGGATTGCGTTCCGCAGCGCTGCGGCTATCCGCTGATACTTGGGTGTGGCCACGGGGCCCCCTTTCCCTTTCCTCTCTAGACAGCTTAGGCGGTGGCGTAGTGGGGACACGTGAGGACATCACGCGGGCCGGGAGCGAGGGGGCCGAGGCCGGGCGCCGCGGCGACCCGCCGACCACATGCCCGTACCCGCGCACGTCGCTGCTGCGTGGCGCATGGGTCCGCGGGTACGCCCGTGCCCGCCCGCTTGCTCTCACCGAGGACGATGCGGCCTCAGCTTCGGCTGAGGCCGCGACCCCTCGAACTACTTGAGCCTGTCGTAGAAGTACATGACAAGCAGCACGACTTCACAGCTTGCCATGACGGTTTCGGCTTTTACGTGACGGTGGACGCCGCCCCGTAACCGGACCGTCCACCTCCGCCACGTTGCGGAGTGGTTTTCTTCATCGGATTGGCGGCACGGCATCTTTGGCCAGCCCCCTTCGGTTGGGCGAGGAAGCGCCCCGCCGCGCAGTAGGCATGACGTCACGCCCCCAGCTGGAGGGCGTGTTGAGGTTTTCTTGAGATAAGACACTAGGAAGTCGTCTGACCTGCGTCAGTACATCTGAGCGGAAATTGAGCATAACGATCGCGCCTCCATAGATCGTCCCAAAACAGCTCACTCATAGCGTCGCTGACCAGCACGAATGCGGATAGAAGCGCACCCGTGCCGGTCGAGGACGACAACCACGTCGCACTACCCCGGGGCCCGCCAGGAGCGGGCCCCTTTCGCATGCCCACGCCCGCCAGGAGCGGGCCCATACCGCCCCAGGAGGGCACCCCATGAGCGAGACCACGACCGGCACCGGCACGAGCGACACCGGCCAGCAGGGCGACCCGACGGGTACCGGGCAGGCCCCGGCCCCCACCGCGCCGCCGAGCACCGACCCGGCCGCCGGTACCGGCAACGAGCAGGACCCGGCCGCGACGATCGCGCGGCTTGAAGCCGATCTGGCCGCCGCCCGCAAGGACGCCGGGCGCTCCCGCGTCACGGCCAAGCAGCAGGCCGCCGACGACGCCCGCGCGCAGCTTGCGCAGGAGATCGGCAGGGCACTCGGCATCGTGCCGGGCGACACCCCGCCGGACCCCGCGCAGCTCACGCAGCAGCTCACAGAGTCGCAGCAGCAGGCCCGACAGACCGCGGTCGAACTGGCGGTGTACCGCACCGCGCGCGACGCCGGAGGCGACCCCAATGCCCTGCTCGACTCCCGCTCGTTCGCGGCCTCGCTCGCCGACATCGACCCCACCGACACCGACGCCGTGACCGCAGCCGTTAAGGCCGCGGTGACCGCGAACCCGAAGCTCGGCACCGCGCCGGTCGGACCGCCCCGCGGCGGCGCCGACTTCACCGGCCAGCAGGGCGGAGGCGTTACCCCCGCCCAGTTCGCCGCCATGGGCTACGCCCAGCGCGCTGAGCTGTTCCAGACCGACCCCGACACATACCGGCGCCTCGCCGGATAACCCCGAGGAGTACCCATGGCTGAGACCAAGGCCGCGAACCTGATCGTCCCCGAAGTCTGGGCGGACATGTCCCAGGCAACGTTCATCGGCACCATCCGCGTCGGCGGTTCGTCCGCCGTCATGCGAGACAACACCCTCGTTGGCCAGCCCGGCGACAGCATCAGTTTCCCGAAGTGGGGAGCACTCGGCGAACTCGATGAGCTGACCGAGGCGGTCGCCATGGCCACCACGGTCATGAGCCAGACCAGCAGCAAGGCCACCATCAAGGAGGCCGGTAAGGCTGTCGAGATCAGCGACAACGCCATGCTGAACGCGCTCGGCGACCCGCGCGCGGAGGCGCAGCGCCAGTTCGGCATCCTGGCCGCCCGCAAGGTCGACTCCGACCTGATCGCACAGGCGCAGGCCAACGAGACCGCGGCCGGTGGCGGGAGTCCGTACCGGTACACCGCCACCGAGAGCGCCCTCTCCTGGGGGGTGATCAACCACGCCATCGCGATGTTCGGTGACGAGTTCGACCCGGTTGAGTTCGCCGGAATCTTCATCAACTCGGCGCAGCGCACCCAGGTCTGGGACGACCCTCAGTTCACCAATGCATCGGCGCTGGGCGGGTCCATCCCGGTGACCACGGGCACGATCGGCGCCATCGCCGGTATGCCGGTCATCGTCACCGACCGCGTGACCGCGGGGACGTTCCTCGTTCTCAAGAACAACAGCCTTGGTCTGCTGTACAAGCGGGCCCCGATCGTCGAGTACGACCGCGACATTCTCAAGCGCACCAACGTCATCACGACGAACGTGCACTACGCCGTGAAGCGGCTCGACGACCGCGGGGTGTGCGTCGGCACCCTTGCCACCCCCTGATCAGAGAGGAGAGCGCCGCCGTGCTGCTGCGCCGCCATCACGACCCAGGCCCGGGTGCCGAGCCCGATGAGCAGACCGAGAACCAGAGCGCCCCGCAGGCCCCGGCCGCGGGGCGCACGCGTTCCCGGACCAAGAAGGGGTGACCACCGGTGCGCCGCGTGTACGCCACCCCTGATCAGCTGGCGGAGTACACGGGGCGCCCCACCCCTGCGGACGCCGACCGGCTGCTGATCCGTGCGAGCGACGACGTTGACGACGCCCTGCTCGCCGCGATCTACGACACCGACACCGCGGGCATGCCGACCGCTCCCGCCGTTGTTCGGGCTCTTGCCGCCGCCACGTGCGCACAGGTCGAGTACGTGATCGCGCAGGGTGGGGACGACACCGGGGCGGCCGGGCAGTGGGATGCGGTGAGCATCGGCCCCGTGAGCATGTCCGGACGCCGTGGCGGACCGGTCGGGGCCGGAGTCGACATCGGCCCGCGGGCCCGGCGGGCTCTTGCCCGCGCCGGACTGCTGCCGGGGGTGATCTGGTGAGAGCCCCCACGTGGCTGATGCCGCATCGCATCATCATCCAGCGGTACCGGGGGGATGGCCCGGTCGGGCCGGTGTACTGGCCGCCGGGCCCGCCCGCGCCCGCGCTGGTGTCCGAGACCGTGCGCACAGTTCGGGACCGGACCGGCGCCGAGGTCACGTCCACTGCGCAAATCGTCGCCGCACCGGGGCTGGATTGCCCGCCGCAGTCGCGCATCACGCTGCCGTCAGGCCGGGTAACCACCGCCATTCACGTCGCCGCGCACACCGCGCCGGGCCTACCGGTCCCAGAAAGCACGGAGGTGTTCTGCCAATGACCCGCGCCCAGATCACGTGGAACGGCGACGCTGCGTCCGAAGCGCTCCACGCCGCCGCCGCGCGCGGTCTGCGGCTAGGCGCCGAGCACGTCCTCGAACGCTCTCGCGCCCGCGTCCCGATCGAGGAGGGAACCCTCGAACGGTCCGGAACGGCAACGGTCGATGAGCAGCACCTTTCGGCCGCAGTCGCCTACGACACCCCGTACGCGGTACGGCAGCACGAGGAGTTGGACTACCGGCACGACGCCGGGCGGACCGCGAAATACCTGGAACAGCCGATGGGCGAAGAGTCCGCCGCGGTCGGCCGGATCATCGCGGCGCAGCTGCGGCGCGCGCTGCGGTGAGCTACACCACCGAGCTCGTCGAGGGCCTGGCCGAACTGCTCGCCGAGCTGGGCCTTGGTAGGTACGGGCCGCCGGATGAGCCGTACCCGGCTACCGGCACGGCGATCGTGCTGGGCGTCATGCCCGCGGCCCCTGACCGAGTGATTTGCCTGACGCCGTACGTGATCGAGGACACGGGCGGCACGGACGCGATCACCGCCGTGCAGGTGCGCATGCGCGCCGGTCGTGACCCGCGCGACGTATACGCCGTTGCCGACGCCGTATACGCAGCCCTGCACGGCCGCGAGCGCGTCACCTTGCGGAGCGTGCCGGTCGCTCTGATGTGGCGCCAGTCCGAGACATCGCTCGGGCTCGACGCGAACGGGCGGATGGAGATTTCCGCCAACTACTACGCCCGGACTACCCGGGCCACCCCCAACGCCTACGAGTAGGAGCACCACCATGAGTACCCCCGTTGAACCGGCCGTGACCGCGCTCGCCCGCCGCTGGCGGTTGGAGGTGAACACCGGATCTGCGGAATCGCCGGACTGGACGCTGTGCCCCGGGGTCACCGAGTTCCAGCCGGCGGCCGAGCCGAACATCGAGGACAGCAGCGACTACGACTCCGGCGGTTGGGCCGGGAACACCAAGACCGGCCAGGCGTGGGAACTGTCGGTCACGATCAACCGGAAGATCAACGACACGGCGAAGTCCTACAACGCCGTGCACGAGGCGCTGCGCCTCGCGTCGTTCGCGTACGGGTCGGCGTCGCTGGTCCACGTCCGCTACATGGACCGGTCCGGTCTGCCAGAGGCTTACGAGGGGCGCGCCCTGGTGACGTGGGCGCCGTCCGGCGGCGAGTACACCGCCCTCGATCAGGTCGAGGTCACCCTCACCGGAGACGGCCCTCTCCTGCCGATCGCTAACCCGCTCGCCCCGGAGACGCCGTGACTGACTTCCAGGCACTCGACGACTTCCTCAGCCCCGCACTCGACCTCCCGGTTGCGGGCCGTGACGGTGTTGTCCGTACGTACCGGATCGAGGACCCTCCGGCCGAGGACGGCATACGGATCGAGCGGATCACGACCATGGCCGCTCGCCTGGCCGCCGGGGGCAGCGCCGACACAGCGCCCGCGCTCGACGACGCCGAGGAGATGGACCTCTACCGGATGTGTCTCGGCGACGCGTACGACGAGCTGCGCGCGGACCTGTCGTGGCATCGGTTCCGGCACGTGGCGCTCACCGCCATGATGTGGATCACTGCCGACCGGGAGACGGCCGCCGCGTACTGGGCGACCGGGGACGCCCCGGGAAAAGCCCCGAATCGGGCGGCGCGGCGGTCGGCATCGCGCGGCTCCTCGGCCGGGGGTGCGGCGAGTACGACCCCGAAACCGGCCTCTACGAGTGGTACGAGGGCGGCCTCGCCGCGCAGCCGCAAGGCCGCGCCCCGTCCCTGACGTGGGATGCGCTGCTGACTCAGTGGCCTCTGATCGAGGCCGATCTGCACCAGGTGTACGGCATCGACGCGTCCAGCGGCATCCTGCGCCAACGGTCCTGGCGATGGCTGCGCGCCCGCATCCTCGGGCTGCTCAGTGCTGAATGCCGCATTCACCGCCACTTCGCACCACCGCCCGACACCGGGCAGAGAGGGGGCCGGTGATGGCACTGACCGTAGGCGAACTCACCGGGTACATACGGCTCGATGACGGCGAGGTGCGCCCCGCTCTGCGCCGGACAGAGAGTGATGTCCGCGCGTCCGGGCGGCGCATGACGGACGCCGCCGAACAGGCTGGGCAGGACGCGGGCGCAGCGCTCGGTGACGGTTTCAGCCGGGCGGCTGATGGCAGTATCCGGGATGCCCGCGGTCGGTTCGTGTCGGCCGGGCGGACGGTAGGCGGGGCGGCCGGTGACTCGCTCGGCGACGGGTTGCGCCAGGGCGCCGACGATGGCGCGGATGATGCTGCCCGCGCCGCCGAGAGCGGGTTTTCCCGCATCAAGCTGGCCGCCGCGGCGGCCGGGGTCGCGGCCGGTGCGGTACTCATGGCCGGACTCGTCCAGGCGCTTGACCAGTCCCGGATCACGGGCCGTCTCGGCGCGCAGCTGGGGGCTACTCCCGCGGTAGCGCAGCGGTACGGGCAGATTGCCGGGCAGATGTACGCGGACGCAGTCACCGAGGATTTCCAGGGTGCTGCGGACGCGATCAGCGCGACGATGCGGGCGGGGTTGCTGCCACCGGATGCGACGAATTCACAGGTTCGGTCGATTGCTACGAACGTTGCTGATTTGGCGGCAACGTTCGAACTGGATTTGGGGCAGTCGGCAAATGCAGTCGGCCAGATTATGAAAACCGGGCTCGCTCCGAACGCTAAAGCAGCCCTGGATATCATCACTAAGGGACTCCAAGGAATGGGGCCGCGCGCCGACGATATCGCCGACACTTTCAATGAGTATTCAGTCATTTTCCAACGTCTCGGACTGAATGCACAGACGGCGACCGGACTCATTTCGCAGGGCCTGAAAGCGGGTGCCCGCGACACGGACGTGATCGGGGATGCCCTCAAGGAATTCACCATCGAGAGTGTTGTCGGGAACGATAAAATCGTTGCCGGATTCAAAAGCATCGGGCTGAATGCAGATCAGATGATCCAGATGATTTCGGCGGGCGGACCACAAGCCACAAGGGCTCTGCAAATGACGCTCGATAAACTCCGGGAGATGGAAGACCCGGTGAGGCGGGATGCTGCCGCGGCCGAGCTTTTCGGCACCAAATCAGAGGACGTCCAAAAGGCTCTTCTAGCCCTGGACCCGTCCAGGGCTGCAAGCGCGCTTGGAAATTTCTCCGGCGCGGCCGACAGGGCCGGTAACTCTCTCCGTGACAACGCAGGAGCGCGCGTTGAGGCGTTCAAACGGAGTCTTCAGCAGGGTGTCGTGAACGTGCTCGGCACGCAGGTGATTCCCGCGCTGGCGCGGTTTGGGACGTGGGCACAGCAGAACAGCGGCACCTTGCAGGCCCTGGCCGCTGCGGTCGGTGGGGTCCTTGTGCCGGTTCTGGTGCTCATGGGCGTCACAGCTACGGTGACTGCCGCCCGGACCGTGGCCGCATGGGTCACGTCTGGCGCGTCGGCACTGGCATCGGCCGGTACGCAGGTAGCCGCCGGTGCCCGCGTGGCCGGGGCGTGGCTGCTGATGGGCGTTCAGGCGATGCTCCAGGGCGCCCGGATGGCTGCGGCGTGGGTTGTGGCCATGGGCCCGATCGGATGGGTTATCGCCGCGATCGTCGGGCTGGCCGCGCTGATTTTCTCGAACTGGGACACGATCAAGTCTAAAACGAGTGCCGTTTGGGACTGGATTACGAGCAAGATTTCCGGAGTCGGGAAGGGAATACTTAACTTCTTCCTCAAGTGGAATCTGATTGCCATTTTCCTGCGCCACTGGGACGGCATTAAGTCTGGTGTATCAAAAAAGGCCATTGCGCTCGTCCTCTTCATGGCGGGACTACCGGCCAGACTTTCCCGCGCATTGGGCAGTCTCGGTTCGCTCCTGCTCGAAAAGGGCCGGAATGTAGTCGAGGGGCTATGGAACGGCATCAAGGCCATGGGCGGGTGGATCAAGGGCAAGTTGATCAGCTGGGCCAAGGACATGATTCCCGGACCGATTGCAAAGGCTCTCGGAATTCATTCACCATCGAAGGTAACGACAGAACAGGGCCGGTGGATCGCGCGCGGCCTTATCGATGGGCTGACAGGATCATCGAAACAGGTGAAGTCTGCCGCCACCCGTGTCGCCGATATGGTGACTGACGGCCTGGCGCCGGGGAAGAAGCGGTCGAAAGCGCTCGGGAAAATCAGCAGCGGCAGTAAGCAACTGGTCGCGCTGGCCAACCGGGAAGTGAAAATCGCGGGCCAGTTGAAGGCTGCACAGAAGAAACTTGCCGACCAGATCAAGGCTCGCGACAAGCTCGCCACCGACGTCCGAAAGGGCGTCCTCGACGCCGGGGACATCACCGCGGGCGGCGGGATCACGTCGGCCGACGCCATCATGCAGAACCTCAGCGCCCGGGTACAGCAGGCGCAGCAGTTCGCGCAGCAGCTCGCACAACTCCAGAAGAAGGGCGTCCGCTCCGACCTGATCGCTCAGATCGCACAGGCCGGGGTCGAGCAGGGGGCCGCGTCCGCTGCGGCGCTCGCGACCGCGTCAACGTCGCAGGTGCGGCAGATCAACGCGCAGCAGGCGTTGTTGGTCAAGGCTGCGGACAGTGCAGGAAAGACCGCGGGCGACGCAATGTACGGCTCCGGCATCCAGGCCGCGCGGGGGCTCGTGAAGGGTCTCCAGTCGCAGCAGAAGGCGATCGAGAAGCAAATGGCGACGATCGCCAAGGGGATGCAGAAAGCGATCCGGCAGGCGCTCGGCATTCACTCGCCGTCGCGGGTCATGGCCACGGTCGGCCGGTACATCCCGCAGGGACTCGTGAGGGGCATCGACGGGGGCCGCGGCGCGGTCGATGCGTCGATGGCTGCACTGGTCGACCCGTCCGCCGTACCGGTCCCGTCCGGCGCGGTCTCCGGACCGGCCGCCCGGTCGGGCGCGAGCGGGGCGACCGGGCGGACCGTGATCGAGATCCGGTCGTCTGGGGCCCGTCGTGATGACGCGCTGCTCGAAGAGCTACGGCACGCAATCCGCGTGCGTGGCGGAGACGTTCAGCTCGTGCTTGCGGGCAAGAAAAGCCGGAGGTAACCCGTGGCGTTTCCAGAGGACCCGCTCAACCTGCGCGCCGAACTGCTGCTCGGCGGAACGTGGACGGACGTTACCCCGTTCCTGTACAGGCGAGAGCCGGTGCAGATCACGCACGGCACGGCGAGCGAGGCCGCGCAACCGGACCCGGCCTCCTGCTCGCTCCTGCTCAACAACCGAGACGGCCGGTTCTCCCCGAGAAACCCCGGCGGCCCGTACTACGGGCTGCTGGGCCGTAACGTCCCCGTCCGGGTGTGGGTGCCGGGGCCCGAGTCGTACCTCGTCCTCAACGGCACCCCGGCCGCCTACGCCAGGACACCGGGCCTGCCCGCGCTCGGCATCACGGGCGATCTTGATATCCGGATCGAGGCAACACAGGACTGGGGCGCAAACGGTGATCACGCCTTGATCGGGCGTTGGGCGGCGGGGCAGCGGTCCTACCTCCTGCGCGTGAGCAATGGGTACGCGGTGCTCAACTGGTCGCCCAACGGAACCGACGTGCTGTTCGCGGAGCAGTTCCTACCGGCGCTGCCGGAGCGGGCCGCGCTCCGGGCGACGCTCGACGTTGACAACGGGGCGGGCGGCTACACCGCCACCGTGTGGTGGGCGCCGGGTATGGACGGTCCCTGGGAGGTGATCGGGGCGCCCATGCCCGGCGGTTCCGCTACGAACGTCTACGCCGGTACAGCACCGCTCGACATTGCCCCGTCGACCGGTGCCGGACCGGCCCCCATGTCGGGGGTCGTCCACCGTGCAGAGGTACGCGCGGGGATCGGCGGGGCGCCGGTCGCGGGGCCGGACTTCCGGGCCCTGGACGACGGCACCTTGACCACCACCGACCGCACCGGCCGCGTGTGGACAATCGGCCCCGCCGCGGAGATCACACACCGGGCAGGGCTCTTTTACGGGGAGGTGTCGGAGTGGCCGCCCCGCTGGTCACCCTCGGAACGTGACGCGTGGGTGCCCGTGCAGGCCGCGGGCATTCTCCGCCGACTCGGGCAGGGGCGCCGCCCGCTG
Source organism: Streptomyces sp. NPDC058195 (assembly GCF_042883525.1). Classification (NCBI taxonomy): domain Bacteria; kingdom Bacillati; phylum Actinomycetota; class Actinomycetes; order Kitasatosporales; family Streptomycetaceae; genus Streptomyces; species Streptomyces sp. NPDC058195. Next base: position 7,005 of record NZ_JBHVVM010000045.1, on the reverse strand, counting down.
CAATCCACGCTGCGCCGCCGAGTCCCGTCAGCCCCGGGGCTGCTGGCGTACTGGCCGATGGAGGACGGAGAAGGGTCCACGCAGCTCTACTCCCCGGTTGAGGGCGTGCAGCCTGCCCGGTTCTCCGGGCTCGATTTGGCCGCCGACGAGAGTTTGCCTGGGTCGGCCGCTCTGCCGACCGTCACGACCGGCGCCACATTGTCCGCCCGTGTTCCGACCTCACCGCGGCAGGGGTGGCACGTAGAAATGGTCTACCGCCTGCCGACAATGCCGGGGCTCCAGACAGAGATTCTGCGGACGACGTTGACGGGCGGGGCGGTACGCACCGTGCACGTTCTTGCCAGCACCAGCGGTATGCGAATCGAAACACGGGACAGTAACGGGGAGATCATCTCGTTCGCGGTCGTCGTCGAACCCGCCGCTCTATCCGACTTCGCCGGAATCTGGAACCGCCTGGCCGTGTACGTGACAGACGCGGGAGGCGGGCGCACACGGGCCGTATGCGCCTGGCGCGACATCGCCAACCAGACCTGGTGGTACGTCTACACCAGCTACCCCGAGTCCATGGGCGCGGTCACGGCCGTAGACGGCAGTTGGGGCACCGGCGGCGCCACGGGCATGACGCTCGGACACCTGGCCGTGCTCGACGTCCCGGGCACCGGCACCAACCCCAACGTCGTGATCTTCAACGGCGCCGACCGGGCATTTACCGGCGAAACAGCGAACGACCGACTGCGCCGCCTCGCCGCCGAGGAACCGCAACTGCTCATGACCACGCTCGATGGCGACACGCTCACCCCGTCCGAACAACTGGGACCACAGGGGCAGTCCGAGTTGATGACGCTACTGAGCGACGTCGTTGAAACGGATGGCGGGGTGCTATGCGAGCGGATGGACCAACTGGGCCTGGTGTACCGGGACCGCGCCACCCTCTACAACCAGACCCCCGCCCTGGTGCTCGACTACGCCGCCAATCACATTGCGCCCCCGCTCGAACCTGTCGACGATGACGCCACGCTGCGCAACGACGTCACTGTGACCCGCGCAGGCGGATCGTCCGGCCGGGCCGTCGTCGACACCGGCCCACTGTCCGTACTGCCCCCCGAGCAGGGCGGAGTAGGGGTATACGAGGAGGCTGTCACGCTCTCGCTCGGCCACGACGGCCAGGCGCAGCCGCTCGCCGCGTGGCGGGCGCACCTGGGCACGTGGGACGAGGCCCGCTATCCCACTGTGCGGGTGCGGCTGCACCGCCACCCCGAACTCATCCCGGCCGTGCTCGCGCTCCGCCCCGGGGACCTGATCCGGATCACGAACCCGCCACACTTCACTGGGCCCGGACCACTGGACCTGATCGTGCGGCAGATCCAGCACCAGCCGCTGCCGCGGTCCTGGGATCTCACCCTGTCGTGCACCCCGGCCGGTCCGTACCGGATCGGTGTGGTGGGTGATCCGGTACTCGGCCGGGCGGACACAGACGGGTCAAGCGTGGCCGCAGACGCGACCGCGTCCGCAACCTCGCTGCTGGTCGCCACTACGGTCGGTCAACCGTGGACGACCGACCACGCCGAGTTCCCGTTCGACGTACAACTCGGCGGGGAGGTCGTCACCGTGCGCAGCATCGCCGGGGCGTCGTCCCCGCAGACGTTCACCGTCGACCGCGCCATCAACGGCATCAGCAAACCCCACCAGGCCGGTACGGATCTCCGTCTCGCCGTCCCCACCATCGTTGCCCTGTAGGAGGCACCCCCATGGCTGTTCCGGCCACCCTGTGGCAGCCCGGCATGAGAATCACCGCCGACCGTCTCAACGCGAAGGACTACCAAGCAGGAGTCGTGAGCATCAGCTTCACGAACCTCTCTTCGTACACGCAGGCGGCGACTTTCCCGACGCCCTTCCCGACCCCCCCGATCATGAATGCGGAGATCGCCGCGGGCGCCGGGAGCACCGGACGTTTCGAAGTCCGGACCATCAACGTCAGCGCCAGCGGTTTCACGCTGTTCGTCCTTCTCACGGACGCTGCCGAGGGCCCGGACACCTGGGTGAACGTCCCGGTGCACTGGACCGCCCGGATGCCGACCTGACACCACAGCCCTACCGCACCACTCACCGCCCGCGCCCGCCACAGCCGGGCTCTTTTCATGTCTGGAGACACCCACATGGCAACACCGCTCACCGCTGCCGCGCTCCTGTCCGCCCTGCGCGGAGAGGGCGTCGGCGTCGTCGAGGTCGGCTCATGGCGCACCCACAACCGCGCCGGACACGGCGCGTGGGGCCCCGTTAACGGCGTCATGATCCACCACACCGTCACATCGGGCACGGACGCGTCCGTACGCCTGTGCCGCGACGGGCACAGCACCCTGCCGGGCCCCCTCTGCCACGGCGTAATCGCGAAGGACGGCCGGGTGCACATGGTCGGCTGGGGCCGCACCAACCACGCCGGGAGCGGCGACCCGCGTGTCCTGGACCAGGTCGTAGCCGAGTCGTACGGCGCCCGGCCGACCCCGCCGACGAAGAGCAACGCGAACGGGGTCGACGGCAACGCCCGCTTCTACGGGTTCGAGTGCATCAACTGGGGCGACAACGCCGACCCGTGGCCCGCGGTGCAGGTCGAGGCCATCGCGCGGGCCGCCGCCGCGCTGTGCCGCGCGCACGGGTGGTCAGAGCGGTCCGTCATCGGCCACAGCGAGTGGCAGATCGGGAAAATCGACCCGCGCGGCCCCATCGGCACGAAGGGTGGTCCCGCGCTCACCATGGCCAGCATCCGGGCCCGCGTCGCCGAGCTGTTGAAGACCGGCAAGCCGACCGCTCCGAGCAAGCCCTCGAAGCCCACCGCGCCGAAGCCGAAGCCACCGTACGCCCCGCCCGTGTTCCCGGCCGGTCTCGCGCCGGGCCGCAAGTCTCCTTCGGCGCGCGGGCTTCAGCGGGCACTCAAGGCCGCCGGGTACATGTCCAAGTCCATTCCCGAGGCCGACTCGTACGGACCCGCGAGCAGCGCCGCCGTCGCCCGCTTTCACCAGGCTCACCCTGCCTACCGCGGCGCAGGACTCCACTACGACCCCGCCATCGGCCCGCGCGGGTGGGCCGCACTCCACACCATCGCCTACGGCGGAAAGAAGTGACCATGCAGACGAGCACCGTGCGCAGTATTCGCACCGCTATTCAGGCCGCGATCGGCGTCGCCGCGGCGCTCCCCGCGATCGTCGCCGCGTCCGGCATCCCGGAGTCCCTGCCCTGGGTCGCGGGCGCGCTCGCCATCGCGGCAGGCGTCTCCCGTGTGATGGCGCTCCCGGTCGTCGAGCAGCTGCTCGACCGCATCGGGATCGGTCTCACCGAGGACGGGCGCCCGTGACCATCCCCACCCCGTCCGACCCGGCCGCAGTCGCCGTCGAGCTGGAACGGCTGCGGGGGTCAGTCGAGACCGGGCTCGCGAGGGTAGATGGGTCGCTCGCGCTCCTGGTGCAGCGCGGCGACCAGACAGACCGCCAAATCTCCGACCACGAAAAGAGGCTCGACACCCTCGAACGCAAGCAATGGCCGCTCCCATCGCTCGCCGCCCTGGTCGGCGTGATCGGTCTCATCCTCACCCTGTGGCAAATGTCCCAGAAGTGACGCCGCCCCCTCCCGCATCGTGCGGGAGGGGGCGGCATTCTGCGTTCAGGGGCGCCGATCAGAGGGCCGAGACGAACGCCTCCCAGGCAGGGGCGGAGACGACCACGGCCGGGCCGTCAGCAACCTTCGAGTCTCGGACGGGGACTACGCCATGGAAGCCGTCGGCAACCTCCACGCAGGCGCCGCCGTTTCCATCGCTGTAGGTGCTCTTGCGCCACGTAGCTGCGGTGAGGTCCAGGGCTGCGGTCATGATTTGTGCTCCTCTGCCGCCGACTCAATGAGCTGTAGGGACACCTCCGGCGACAGCGCGGCGGCCCTGGCGAGATCGTATGACAGGAGACAGGCGTCGAGCGTTGCCTCGTCCTGCATGAGATGCCCCGAATGAGGCGCCTCTACATACGCAATCGGGGGCGCGTCCGGAAAACGCATGATGATGAGCTGTCCAGAGAGGAGCGGGTGCGCCCCGGCATCGTAGGGGAGCACCTGCACTACCGCTCGTGCGTCCCGTACCAGGGATGCAACATGATGCAGTTGGCCACGCATCACGGCGGAGGCGCCGATGCGCCGCACGAGCGCGGATTGGTCCAGGATCACCAGGAGTTGCGGACGGTTGTCGCGCTTCAGTATCTCCGCGCGATTGAGCCGTGCATCGACAATGCCCTGCACCTCCGACGCCGTTCGAAAAGGGCCCGCCGCGCGCGTGATCTCTGTGGCGTACTCAGGCGTTTGCAGCAGTCCCGGAAACAGCGATCCGCCGTACCAGTCGATCCGTGATGCGGTCGGCTCCAGCTCAGCCACGACGGCGAAGTAGTCAGCTACTCCCGTTTTTTGAGCGGCCCGGAGCGCCATTCGGTAGACGACAAGGAGGTGTCCGTCTGCCCGAAGAGCCGCGTCGATCCGCCCCACCATCGCCTCGTCAGGAGACCGGGCCCCCGTCTCGAACTGCGAAACGTAGCCCTTACTGATGAACAGGAGATCAGCCAACTCCTGTGTTGACAAGCCCTGTTCCTGGCGTCGACGCCGAACCTCGCTGCCCAGGAAGGCGAACGGATCGCTTGTCGGGTCAAGCTTCTTCGGGCTGAACATCACACTCCCGTTTACCCGCGACTGTAAACACACCGTGGGTTCCGAGCGTACTGACCCCGGGGCACTCTTGTGATGTGCCCGACGCAACGAACACCGGCTCGCCGCGGAACACAGGGCATCCCCTACGAGAAAGGCCGGACCATGGGCGTAGCTCCCCCCCACTACCACCCCGCGTACGGCTGGCGACTCGACCGCATCCCTGGGCAGCGCATCGCCGAGTACGAGATCGAGCACCAGACTCTGTTCCACCTACCGCTCATGATCCTGCTCAACGGGCGGATGCGTGGTGAGGGTGGTGTCTGGATGAGCCGCGCCGAGTTGGAGCAGCTGCACGCCGAGCTGTGCTACATGCTCACCGACGACCCTGGCGCCGCCCTGGACTGCCAGTGGCCCGACACCAAAGAGGCTCCCCGATGAGGCAGGTGCGCGCCGCGTGGCGCGCCGCCCAGGGGGCGACTGGCGTACTGCTGATCGCCATGATCTCCGGCTCATGCGTGCTCGCTCTCGGGCTACTGGCGACGCTCCTCTAACCCCCAGAACTCCCCCGGCCGCCGTGCCGGGGGTGCACAGAGAGAAGTCATAAACGACAACCGGAGGCAACAGTGAAACCCTTCGCTCTCGCTTACACCACTCCCCGGACCCCGGAACCGGCGACGTCCTTCACGTACGACGCCGCCCGTCAGATGAACACCTGCCCTGACGGAACGCTGGCCGCGGAGAACTACCCCGTTCTCCTGTCGACCGCATCCACCACCTCCACGGCGGGCAGCGCGACCCACAACGACGACGACTGACATGACCGTCCTCATCCTCACGTCCGAGGAAGACGTCACCGCGGACATGGTGGTGCACCGCCTTGTCCGGCAGGGAACACCCGTCCTGCGGGTGGACCCTGCCGATATCCCCGGCCGTGTGGCCCTCACCGCCCGCATCACTGCGGGCGGTGAGTTGGTCGGGCACATCACCACCGACCGTCAGCGCCTGGCCCTCACCGACGTGAGGTCCATTTGGCTGCGCCGTCCCGGCCGCCCGGGGGCCGGAGCCACCGAGCAGGCGGAATGGGTGGCTACCGAGACCGAGCGGGCGTTTTACGGCGCGCTTCGCGCCAGCGGCGCCCCCTGGATGAACCATCCGGACGCGGTAAGCCTGAGCCGCTACAAACCCTGGCAACTGCACGCGGCCCACCAGGCGGGCATGCGCGTCCCCGAAACGGTCTTCACTACCGTTCCGGATGATGCCAGCCAGTTTGCTGTCGCCGGGCCGGTCATCGTGAAGTCGGTCAGCGGCCGACATCCCGAGGACCCACCGGGCACCCTGCCCACATGCCGCGTGGAACCGGACGCGGACTTCGCCGGAGTCGCAGCGTCCGCTACGTGCCTGCAAAGGGAAGTGGCCAAGGTCGCCGACCTGCGGCTGACGGTGGTCGGGGCGGCCCGGATGTTCCCATGCTTCATCGAGCCGAAATACGGCGAGACGCTGGACTGGCGGTGGCTCCCGGCCGACGAATGCGAATGGGCCATCCGGGAGATCCCTGCGGCCTTGCAGGCGTCCGTTCGGCGGTACATGGCCGCCGCTGGTCTGGTGTACGCGGCGGTTGATTTCGCTATCGACGCGACCGGGCGCTTCTGGTTCCTCGAAGCGAACCAGGGCGGGCAATTTGGGTTCGTGGAGATCGCCACGGGCGCCCCGATCTCACAGGCCATCGCCGACTGGCTCACGTCACCGGTTGGAGCGACCCCGTGTCCTGGCTGACCACCGAGCGCTACTCTCCCGATATGGGCTACTACGACTACACGCCGATGGACTCCCCGTATGAGATGAGCTGGCCCGCTCGGGACTGCAACACGTGCGGAGACCCCGAGATCGCCTGGGCCTACCCTGTGCGGGAGGTGACCTTCCCGCGGCAAATCTCCGCGGACGGTGACGTCCAGACGATCCTCCATGCCGCACAGCCGTGGTTCGCGTGCAAGCGCTGCTGGCCCCTGATTGATGCGGGTGAGTGGGACCGCCTTGCCGCGGAGGCCGGACGTCCCACGGGGTACTTTCGCAGGCTCGCCGCCGCGAAGTCTGGGAAGCCCTATCGGTGGGCTCCGGCCGCCTCAACGCGGCAGTAGCAGCACACCGACAGCCCCTCGCGTGAACTTTGCGCGAGGGGCTGTCGTGCATTCGGGTGTTAGCGGCGCGAGGACCGGGCAGGGGGTTGACCGGTCCGTCGTGTCACCAGACAATGCCGTCTAGCTATTGGTCTAAACCACCCGGGATGGTACCCAGCATGACCAGCAACGAAAGTCCTTCCCTCTCCAATCTGCT
>NZ_JBHVVM010000044.1:0-39326 GCF_042883525.1 Streptomyces sp. NPDC058195 | reverse complement strand
CGTACGGCGGACGGGGCGCGCGGGGGCGCGGTAATCTGCGGGGTATCCATCAGGAAGGGTCTCTTCTTCCTCGGTGGTCAGGCCCCCGGTTGAGAGTGTCGATCTCGTCGGGGGCCGACGTATGTCTGAAGGTTGTCGCGGCGAGCATAAGCCCGTAAACCCTCCCGAAATCCAGCCCGGTTGCCGTGAATCACCTGCACGAGTGACGGGGGTGGGGTTTGGGTGGGGAGGGGTTGTTTCCCCGGGTTCTTAAAAGCTTTATGCGTCGTGGCGCACGGCGTCGCGGTCCACCGGGTCGCGGAAACCCGCGACCCGGTGAACCGGTCGGGCCGAGCCGGAAGTCCCTGCCCAGCACGCAGCCGTGGACGCCGGCGTTGGCGGCCAGTTCACCGACGATGTGCGCGGCCGAAACGGGGTTGTACGGCAACCACGGCAACCACAGCATCCACGGCCTGTTGCAGACGCCGGAGTACGCGCGGGCCTTCGGTGGCCGCCGGTCTTCGACCCGAAGCGGCTCAGAATCCCTGAGCTGCGCGATGGGATGATCCGGGCCCAGGCTCTCGCGCCCCGGGAGTCTCTGGCCTTCCTTGAGCAACTGCTGGGAGAGCCATGATCAGCGAGACCTTCGCCGGGGATGCTCCCGATCCGGAGTGGTTCAAGAGCAGTTACGGCAGCGGCAGCGCAGGTGACTCCTGCGTCGAGGTCGCGACGGCCCCGACTCGGTCCACGTACGCGACTCGAAGACCGTGCCAGGGCCACCACTCGTCTTCGGTGCGTGCCTGGGCGGGCTTCGTCCCGTACGTGGCCGGGCGCTGGTACCGGCCCGTCAGATTCCCTCGTACTCACCCTCGAAGCGGTCGAGGGCTGCCTCCGTGCGGGCGCGGAGGAGGGCGGTTGTGTGGTCGTCGCGGATGATGATCTCGTCGTGCGCGTACCAGCGTGAGCCCGGCTGCTGGCTGATCGGGCACTCCGGGAGCGGGAGGCGGCGGAAGGCCGGGGGGATGTCCTCGGGCGTCACCCAGCCCATCAGGTCCTCGTCGGCACACAGGGCCTCGGACAGGACGAGCTCGACGAACGCGACGCTCAGCCGGTCCAGCCAGGCGGTCCAGTCGTCGGCGGTGGGCCGGGGGATGTCGAAGCGGTACACGACCGGCGGGTCTTCCTGGCCGAGGTCCGTCACACGTATGCCCCAGTAGGCACAGGACTGGTTCTCGACGCGGAAGACCAGTACGCCGCGGTCCTCGTCCAGGTAGAGGTCCTGCGGGGCGAGCAGGGTGTCCTGGTTGTCCGTCAGGTCCGGGCGCAGGCCCAGCAGCTGGTGAGCCTCGCGCAGGGCGGCGGGCAGCGGAAGGCCGAGCCGGTCCTGGGCCGCGTCGAGTTCGCCGCCGGTGCGGCCGTCCCCTTCGGTGAGCGGGCGGGCGCTCCAGTCGCGGGCGAAGGCGCGGACGAAGCGCCAGGCCGCCTGCCGGTCGGACCGTTCGCCGACGGCCGCGGTCAGCGCGTCGAGGTCCAGGGCGAGGTTCGAGGCGGGGGCCGGGACCGGGTGTTCCTGCGTCATACGCGTGACTATAGGGAGCGCCACTGACAGCACTTCGTCCCCGGCAGGACACTGTGCACCGGCCTCCACGCGCGGCAGGCGCTTTCGGGTAATTTCCGTACCATCTGTTCATGCGCTCGACGTGCTGTGTGCACGCCGAGGGCCACGGAACGCGTCGTTGGCGCCACGCATCCTTACAACTGCACCGAGAGGTGTGAGCCATGCAGCCCTCGACAGAGAAGTGAGCACCACCATGAGCGCGTCCCCGGTCATCGCCTCAGTGCCCGACACGAGCGGAAGAGCCTGGGCCCGCGCGACGGCGTCGGCCTTCGCCGGTGGAGTCGTTCTCGGTGTCCTGACCAATCTGCTCCAGGGCTGGCTTCCGGGTGCGTGGAATCAGATCGCCAACTCCGGTGCGGTCTGGTCCGTCGCCGCGTTCGCCGCAGGCGCGCTGCTGGCCCGGAAGGTCGGCCTGCCCGCGGCGGCCCTCGCGGGCCTGCTCGCCGAGTCCGGTCTCGTCGTCGGCTACTACGGCTACGCGGAGGTCGCGCGCGACGGCATGGGCTCTCTGTCCGCTCCCCTCGTCTGGCTCGGCATGGCGTTCATCGCCGGCCCCCTCTTCGGGGTGGCGGGCTTTCGATGGCGCGGCATCACCCCGCGCCACCGCGTCATCGGCCTTGCCGCCCTGGCGGGCGTTTTCGGCACGGAAGCCATCCACTACGCCTGGGTTCTGCACTACGCCTCCCAGGCATGGGCCTGCCTCGCCGTTCTGGTTCTGGTGCCCCTGCTCATGGGCCGCACCCACCGAGAACGCGCGCTGACCCTCCTGACCGCCATTCCCTTCTCGCTCCTGGCCTACCTCGTCTTCTACGAACTGATCCTGACGACACTCCTCGGCTGAGAGCGCGTGGGCGACGGGAAAGTGGCGGCAGCGCGGACGCCCGAAGCCGTAAGCGCCGGACGGTAAACCGGTGACTGTGCAGAGGGTCAGCGCCATTCGCCGACGATGAGGCCCAGGAGTGTCCAGGGATCTCCACCGCTCTGTACGGTCGGGCGAGTACCGCAGCGTCGACACAGGAGCCGAGATGGGACCGGATCATGTTTCTGATTGGTTCTGGGAGGTCCTGGAAGCGACACGACCGCGTCTGTCTGCCCTGGAATTGTGGTTAGAGTCCCACTCGCGAGAGGTGCTTGAAGCCTTCGCGCTCGCATACGAGTCCGCGGCGGAATCGCTGGCCGACTTCTCGGACGGTGTGAGCGTGGACGGGGACGTCTGGTCCGAAGACAGCACCGAAGATCTGTGTATGTGGGTGGTCGGGCAGGGCTACGGGCTGTGGAGCTTGGTGGTTGCGGGAGAACTACGGCTGGAAGAAGTCGCTCAGATGCATCTGGGCCGCGCCCCGCTGCTTCCAGAAGGCGTGGCGCCGTGGGACGGGGATGTCTCGGACCCTGAGCACAGGGGCTACCAGTCTCCCGGGGCCATCGTCCACGGCGTCTACCGGACGCGATTCGCGGAGGAGCTCCACGAACGGCTTGAGGGTATGTGAGGAGATTTCCTGGGCCGGGCGGGTGGCACGGCAGGGCTCCTGGCGGATGCAGCGGTTGTCTGGGCCGGTCGCATAACCAGGAGCGGACGGGATCGCGTGGGCTGCGAGCCAGTGCCAAGGGCCCGGACGGCGAACCGTCCGGGCCCTTCTCAGACCGTTGCCCCCGAGGGGCGTCAGCGGTCGCTGACGGTGACCTTCTCGTCGTTCTTCAGCTGGTCCATCAACTGCTTGACCTTGGCCTTGTCCCAGACGACGTTGCCATTGCTGAAGCCCGCGACCGGCATGTTCATCGACGTGCCCTCGCCGCCCGTGACGCCCTTCATCGCGAAGAACATCTGGCCCAGGGACCAGAGCGACATGTCCTCGTCCACGATCAGGGTGTCCAGCCCGGCACCCATCGTCGGGTACAGCTTGAACGGGTTGAGGATGGTGGACGGCGTCGCCGTCTGGCTCGCCAGCGCCGCGAGGAACTTCTGCTGGTTCTTCGTCCGGGCCAGGTCGGCCTCGGCGAAGGCGTACCGGGTACGGACGAAGGCCAGCGACTGTTCGCCGTTCAGCGTCTGCTTGCCCGCCTGGAAGTCGGCGCCGGACTTCTTGTCCTTGAACGCCTTGGGGATGTCCAGCTCCACGCCGCCGATCGCGTCCACGATCTTGGCGAAGCCGCCGAAGCCGATCTCGACGTAGTGGTCGATGCGCAGCCCGGTGTTGAACTCGACGGTACGGACGAGGAGTTCCGGTCCGTCCATGGCGTACGCGGCGTTCAGCTTGGTGAAGCGGCCACTGGCCGGGTAGAGCTTGCCGGAGTCGGAGCCCTTGAACGAGGGGATCTCGACGTTCGAGTCACGCGGCAGGGAGATCAGCGTCGGCCCGTTGGAGCCGTCGTGCAGGATCATCATCGAGTCGGTCCGCTTGCCCTCCGCGGAACCGGTGTGGAGCTTCTTCTTGTCCTCGGCCGTCATGCCCTCGCGGCTGTCGGAACCGACGATCAGGTAGTTGGTGCCCTCGCCGCTCTCCGGCCGCTCGATGACCTTGGAGAGGTCCACCTCGCGCTTGAGCTTGGAATCGGCCCAGAAGTACGTGCCTATGGAGACCGCGAGGACCACGACCACCAGCGAGAGTGCGCCTATCTTGATGCGGCGGCGCCAGTCGGGCGCCGAGCGGCCCCGGGGGGTGTACCCGTCGCCGCCCCGGCCGTCACCGCGCCCGCCGTGGCCGTCGCCCCGGCCGCCGCCGTAGACCTGGCCCGTGTTGTAGCCGCTGTCGTGCCCGGTGTTCTCCTCGCGACCGCCGCCGTACGGGGACGGTTCCGCCCGGCGCTGCCGGGGCGGGGCGGTTGGCTGGGGCGGGGCGGGGCGCTGCTGCGGCGGGGCGGAGGGGCGCTGGACGTGCCGCATCACGCGGGCGCCCTCGGGCCGCTCACCGGCGCTGCCCTGCCCGTAGCGGTTACCGCCGCGGTTGTCGTCGGACCATCCCTCGGGCCAATCGTTCATGCGGTCCAGTGTGCAGGCCGGAGGCACCCCTCTTACAGGGGGAGCGGGAAATCGGACCGGGGCTGTTGCCAAGCTGATGCATTGCGACCGGACGGCGACCGCTCGGCGACCGGACCGATGCGTCCGCATAAGGTGGACTGTATGACAGATCAGGCCCCGCGCCCGGAGGGCGACATCCCGGGCAAGCCCACCGCCGCTTCCCGGACCACCCTCAGCCACATCATGACCGGCAACGACACCAACCTGCTGGGCACGGTGCACGGCGGCGTGATCATGAAGCTGGTCGACGACGCGGCGGGCGCCGTGGCCGGTCGGCACTCCGGCGGTCCCGCCGTGACCGCCTCCATGGACGAGATGGTGTTCCTGGAGCCGGTACGGGTCGGTGACCTGGTCCACGTCCGCGCCCAGGTGAACTGGACGGGCCGCTCCTCGATGGAGGTCGGCGTCCGGGTCATGGCCGAGCGGTGGAACGAATCCACCCCCGCACAGCAGGTCGGCAGCGCCTACCTGGTCTTCGCCGCGGTCGACGCGGACGGCAAGCCGCGTCCCGTGCCGCACGTGATTCCCGAGACGGAGCGCGACCGGCGGCGCTACCAGGAGGCGCAGATCCGGCGCACCCACCGCCTCGCCCGCCGCCGCGCGATCAAGGAACTGCGGGAGAGCCGCGCCGCGGAGGGCATCGAGGACTGAGCACCGGCCGCCCCCCGCCCCCCGCCGCTACGGGCAGGCCACCTGGTCGCCGGTGACCGCGTCGTACGGGCCGCTCTGCGGCTCCTCGGCCCGCACCCGGCGCACCTCGTCGAAGTCCGTCCCGGCCATCACCCGCATCGTCGGCCCCTGCCCCTTCACCGCGTGCAGTCGCGACCCGGGCAGGGCGAGCGCGAGAGCCCGCGCGGACTGGTCCCAGCGCGGGTCGTACGAGACCAGCGTGTGTTCCAGGTCGTGCGCGTCCCCGCTGAGCGGGGCGCGGGTGGTGTCGAAGCCGGTGGCGCGCAGCGCCTCGTCGACCGTCTGCCCGAGCCCGTCCTTCGGCGTCCCGTTGTAGACCTGGACCCGGACGCTCTTCGGGTCCACGTCCACCGTCAGCGCCTCCGGGCGCGCGGCGTGCGCGGGGGCGAGCGGCTGGTCCTCGCGCAGCGCCCGGAAGAGCTTCCTGGACTTCACCGGATCCCAGGTGACCGTCGAGCCGATGCCCTTGACCGGGTGCGAGACGTTCCCCATCGGTACGGAGGTGAACTCCGACGACGCGGGGGAGAAGCCCCGCATCGCCCGGCCGAGCTCCAGCATCTGCTCCGCGCCGAACCCGTTGTCGGCCCGGACCGAGCCCAGCACCGTCGAGACGACGTCCTGGAGCTTCACCGGGTTCAGCAGCACACCGCCGCTGGTGGCCTGCTTGATCAGTGACGCGAGGAACCTCTGCTGGCGCTGCATCCGGCCCAGGTCGGCGGCCCCGTCGATGTGCCGGGAGCGTACGTACTGGAGGGCCTGCCCGCCGTTCAGCTCATGGGGGCCCGCCGCCAGGTCGAGACCGGTGTACGCGTCCTTCAGCGGCCGGGGGGTGCAGATCTTCACCCCGCCCAGGCTGTCGACCGTCCGCATGAAACTGGTGAAGTCGACCTCCAGATAGTGATCGATCTTGATGTCCGTCATGTTCTCGACGGTCCGCACGGTCAGGTTCGGGCCGCCCTCGGCGTAGGCCGCGTTCAGCTTCATCGGGCGTGCGGGGCGCGCGGCGCCGGTGCCGGGATCCCGGTGCCCGGGGACGTCGGCGTAGCTGTCGCGGGGCAGCGAGACCACGCTGGCGCGCTTCTTGTCGGCTGACAGGTGCACCAGCATGACCGTGTCGGTGCAGTGGCAGGGCGCGCCGCCCAGCCGGTACTTCCGCTTCTCCTCCGGGGTGATCCGGTCGCGGCCGTCGGTGCCGACGAGCAGCAGATTGGTGCCGACGCTCGGGCTCGGCCGGTTCTTCATGTCCTTGAACGGATCGATCCGGTCGATCCCGGTGTCCAGACCGGACACCACCGCGTGGCCGACCCCGCCCGCCCCGAGCACCAGCACCGACAGCCCGGTCACCAGCCGTGTGCCCCAGCGCGGTCGCTCGTCCTGTCTTCTGGACCTGAGCCGCGGCGGAACCCCGCGGTAGCCCGACGGGCCGGGGGAGCGGTGCGGGGTGGGCACGGGGTACCTCCGGGGTGCGAGGGAAGGGACCGTTCGTACAGTAGGTCAATATGATCTTTTGTCCGCTATGCCGCCCAGTAGGGCGCGCCGGTGTCCCCCATTCGCGGTAACGTGGCGGCCGAATCATGCCGCCTGGTGGGGTTCCGAACCCCCGGCCGCGCCCCCGAGGACCACCGAGGACCACCATGTCTGCCGCGCAGCACCCCGCCGTCTCCGTGATCATGCCGGTGCTCAACGAGGAACGTCACCTCAGGAACTCCGTCCGGCACATCCTGGAGCAGGAGTACGCGGGCGAGATGGAGGTGGTGATCGCGCTCGGCCCCTCCGCGGACCGTACCGACGAGATCGCCGCCGAGCTGGTGCGCGAGGACCCCCGGGTGCACACCGTCCCGAACCCGACCGGCCGCACCCCGGCCGCTCTCAACGCCGCGATCAAGGCGTCCCGCCACCCGATCGTCGTACGGGTCGACGGCCACGGCATGCTCTCGCCGAACTACATCGCGACCGCCGTCCGCCTGCTGGAGGAGACCGGCGCGCAGAACGTCGGCGGCATCATGCACGCCGAGGGCGAGAACGCCTGGGAGGACGCCGTCGCCGCGGCCATGACCTCGAAGATCGGCGTCGGCAACGCGGCCTTCCACACCGGTGGCCAGGCGGGCCCGGCGGAGACCGTCTACCTCGGCGTATTCCGCCGTGAGGCCCTGGAGAGGGCGGACGGCTACAACGTCGAGTTCATCCGGGCCCAGGACTGGGAGCTGAACTTCCGCATCCGCGAGGCCGGCGGCCTGATCTGGTTCTCGCCCGAGCTGAAGGTGCAGTACCGGCCGCGCCCCTCGGTGCGGGCGCTGGCCAAGCAGTACAAGGACTACGGCCGCTGGCGGCACGTCGTCGCCCGCTACCACGCCGGTTCGATCAACCTGCGCTACCTGGCCCCGCCGACCGCCGTCTGCGCGATCGCGGCGGGCATCGTGGCCGGTGCGGTCGTCACCCCGTGGGCCTTCGTCGTCCCCGCCGGGTACGTCGCGGCGATCGTCGCCGGATCCCTGCCCGCGGGCAAGGGGCTGTCGCTGAAGGCGCGGGCGCAGATCCCGGTGGCCCTCGCGACCATGCACATGTCGTGGGGGTACGGCTTCCTGACCAGCCCCCGCTCGCTCGCGAAGAAGGTCATCGCGAGCCGCCGCCCGGCCGTCACCGCGTAGTCCACGGACACCGCGTAGCTCATGAACACCGAGGGCCCCTCCGGTACGCCGGAGGGGCCCTCGGTGTTCATGGTGCCCGGGTGCTACCAGCCGAAGCCCGGCTGGATGTCCATGCAGGCCGACTCGTCGCCGCCGTTGAGCGCCCGCGCGCTGTCCGGGGTCTTCTCCTCGGCGGGGGGCGTGCGGTAGTCGCCGTCCTCCCGCCAGTCGGCGCCCACGGTCAGCGTGATGCCCGAGACGTCGGTCGACTTCTTCACCGCGCTCAGCGGGATGCCGAGCGCCTTGGCGACCGCCTGGGCGTCGCCCTTCATGTCCACGCTGGGATAGGACACCGTGGTCCGGGGCGTCCCCTCGGTGTTCGCCGTGTCGAGCGAGGACTGGGTGAAGCCCTTCCCGGCCAGCAAGGTCTGGACCGTCCCCGCCCGGCCCTTGACCGGGTAATCGGTCTCGGTGCGGGTGCCGTTGCGGATGGTCACCGGGGTCTCGGCCGGGGTCGAGGCGGGCTTCTCGGCGACCGGGGCCTTCTTCTTGCGCTTGGACGCCTTGCCGTCGAGCGGGACGTCGTCACGGACCATCTGGAAGAGCTGCTCGGCGTCGCCCTTCTTGGGCAGCACCCGGCCGTCCAGGGCGCCCGTGCCGTAGACGTTCGGCATCGTCGTCATGGTGATGCGGTTGGTGGGAGCCTTCTTCAGCTCCTCCGCGAGGTCGTACAGCTTCTTGACCGTGTCGATGCCCTTGTCGACCGTCAGCGCGTCGGTCGCCGCCTCCGCGAGGCTCGTCAGCTTGCCCGGGTCGGTGAGCTTGGCGCCTTTGCGCAGCTCACGGACCATGGAGTTCATGTACATGTGCTGGGCGTGGGTGCGGCCGAGGTCGGTGCCGTCCTCGAAGCCGTAGCGGGTGCGCAGCCACTGGAGGGCCTGCTCGCCCTTGACCTTCGTGGTGCCCTTCTCCAGCTTCAGCCCGGAGCCCTTGCCCTGGCTGTTGCGCGAGTAGACGTTGCCCTTGACGCAGACCGGGACGCCACCGACCGCGTCGGCCATCGAGACCACACCGGCGAAATCGATCATCATGAAGTGGTCGATGGTGATGCCGGTCAGCTCGTACCAGGTGGCGACCGAGCAGCCGGGGCCGCCGCGGCCGAGCGTCGTGTTGGTCATCGCCAGGCCCGTGGTCGCGGGGAAGACCTTCCCCGTCTCCGGGTCGGTGCACTTGGGGATCTTGAGCATGGTGTCGCGCGGCATGCTGATCACCGACATGTTGCTGCGGTCGGCGGAGAGGTGGAGCAGCATCTGCACATCGGCCAGGGGCGGCGCCCCGAAGGTGTCCTTGGCCCCGCCGAGCTTCTGGTTCGCCTTGGTGTCCCGCGCGTCCGAGCCCAGGAGCAGGATGTTCAGCGGGGTCTGACCGGCGGAGTTGGCCTTGTGATCGGCCATCTTCTTGTCGCCGAGGGTCAGATCGGCCTTCTTGATGTTGCTGTTGAGGTGCTCGTAGTAGAGGTATCCGGCCCCCGCGCCGCCCAGTATGAGCAGGGCGAGAACCGACGCGCTCCAGCGCAGCACCCGGCGCTTGCCCTTCTTGCCGCGGCGATTGCGGCCACCACGCCGGTGGCCGGAGGAGGCGGTGTCGGTCCGCCGCTCCCCGTCGCCGGAGTCCGCCCCCTTGTCCGGCCCCTCCTCGTACAGCCCGTCGTCCCAGCCGAGTTGATCGGCGCGACGGACGCGTGGTCGCGTCCCCTCTCCGGGCGTGCTGCTCCGTCCCACCGGGACCCCCCTGCTGCTCAGTTTCGTGGTTCAGCGCGGTGACCCGGTGTCACTTGGCGCACACTGCCTTGTCGGCGTTGGCTTGCTGGATGTCGTCCGGAATCTTGGCCGGACCGGTGACGGGCGTGCCCGCCCCCTTGAAGTCGTCCCCCAGCGTCAGGACCATCGCCTGAAGTCCCTCGGCGTCTTCGGTGCCCGGCTTCATGGCCGAGCCGGGCAGGCCCATCATGGCGGCCAGGGCGCGGGCCTGGTCAGCCTGGTTCGGTGCGTACTCCAGCGTCGTCTTCGCGGCCTTCGACGGGGCGTTGGCCTTGTTCGTCGACTTGAGGACGCCCTGGTTGTTCTGCAGCCAGGTGACCGTCGCCTGCGCGGCCCCCGGCACCTTGCCGCCGTTGTACACATCGACGCGTACGTCGGCCGCGGCGGCCTTCGGGCCCTTGAGGAGCTTGTCCTGCTTGCTCTTCGCGGCCTTCTTCTTCGACTTCACCTCGGTGAGCGAGGTGTCCTCGCCCATCATGGCGAACAGGGCGTCGGCCTTGGGCGGGTTCAGCACGACGGTCGCCTTGACCTCCTCCGCCGGGTTGTCGAGCACCGGCACCGTGGTGAAGGTGATGTTCTTGGTGTTGACCTTGCCAATCTCCTGCGCCAGCGAGGTCAGCTTCTTCACCGAGCCGATGCCCGAGTCCACGGTGAGCGCCTTGGTCGCCGCGTCCGCCAGCTTGTACAGCTTGGTCGGGCTGGTCAGGGTGTCGTCCGACTGCATCTGCCGGATCATCGACGCGATGAACTGCTGCTGGATCTGGATCCGGTCGAGGTCGCCGCGGTTGCCGAAGCTGTGCCGGGTCCGTACGAACGCCAGGGCGTCCTCACCCTGGATGCGGTGCTCGCCGATCGGCAGGTTCAGGTGGGAGTCCGGGTCGTTGACCGCCTTGGCCAGGCAGATCTTGACGCCGCCGACCGCCGTGGACAGTGCCTTCACCGCGTTGAAGTCGACCATCATGAAGTGGTCGACCTTCAGGCCGGTTATGGCCTTGACCGTGTCCATGGTGCAGCCCGGTCCGCGGCCCGACTGACCGAGGCTCTCGTTGAAGCGGACGCCCTGGCTCCCCGGGATCACCTTCTCCGTGCCGTTCTCGTCCCGGACGGTGCAGTCGGGGATGTTGGAGATCAGGTCGCGCGGGATGCTCAGCGCCGTGGCGTTGGTGCGGTCCTCGGAGACGTGGAAGAGGATGTTGGTGTCGGCGTGGCCCACGCTGCCCTTGTCGCCGTAGCCCTCGTTGCCCTTGCCGGTGCGCTTGTCCGTACCGATGACCAGTATGTTGATCGGGGCGTTGGTGTCGAAGACGTTCTTGTTGCCGGACCCGCCCACGTCGACCGTGTTCAGGTTGCCGTTGAAGTGCTGGTAGAGCGCGTAGCCGCCCACCGACAGCCCGACGAGCACGAAGGCCGTCACACCGCCCGTCCACACCAGCGCCTTCTTGCGCCGGGCCTTGGGCGCTTTGCGGGACTTGCGGGTGTGCCGGGAGCCGGGGCCCTCCGCGGCCGAACTCTCCGGGCCGCGCGTTCCGTTGGCGGAGCGGCGGCGCTGACCGGGCACCTCACGGCCCGGTGCGCCCCGGCGGCCCTCGCGGGCCGGATCGCGCGGCTCGCTCCCGCCGTCGCGGGGCGCGCTTCGCCGCCCGCCCTCGCTGTCCTGGACCGGGCCTCTGCTGTGGGGGACACGTGGACCGGAAGTCCGGGAAGAAGCGCCCGAATCCCCTCCGGAATTATTCAGTCGCAGCTCGTAATCGCCGGTGTCCGGGTTGAGTACCCACTGGTCTGCGGGGTCGATTCCGTCCGCCCGCCCACGACTTTGCGCATCCACGGTCGCTTGTGTCCTCCGTCGGTGCCACGCGAGGCGCCTCCCCCGATCAGGCGCTCGATCTTTCGCTCCAGAAGTGCGCGGCCAGGCGGCCGGCAGCACCGGATCGCGTCACACTATCCGCCCGATTCCACGTCGAGCGACGCGCGTGACAAATTCCACGTTCCTTACAACTGGTCATACTGCTCATTACACGCCGATCACCGGCTTCTGTTTGGGAATTGCTTTACTGCTCGCACAGGTCCGTCGCCGCGTTGTTGCCCGAATACGTGGGTGTCGGACTGGGGCCGGAAGCACCCGGGGTATCAGGTGCGGCATTGTTTTTCCCGTTGTTCTTCTCGTTGTCACGCGCGAGCTGGTCCGCCGGGACCACGGCGACCGGATCGTCCGAGCGCAGCCGCTTGAAGAGCCGTTTCGCGTCGGGCTGTACGAGTTCGTCCCGGTTCCGGTTGGCCGTGTACGGCTGCCGGGGCACGGTCAGGAACTGCACCTTGTCGGTCGGGATGTCGCGCATGCCGCGCACCAGGTCGTACAGGTCCTTGAGGCTGTCCAGTCCCGGATCGGTGGTCAGCGCCTTGGTCGCGGCGTCGAGCACCGGGTAGAGGCGGGCCGGGTTGAGCAGGACGCCGTCGCTCTGGGCCTTGTTCACCAGCGCGCCCAGGAACTGCTGCTGGCGGTCCATCCGCTCGGTGTCGCTGCCGTTGCCGATCGACTTGCGGGCCCGTACGTAGCCCAGCGCCTGCTCGCCGTCGAGCGTCTGGCGCCCGGAGGGGAGCTTCAGGTGGGCGTCGGGGTCGTCGACCGGCTGCTTGAGGCAGACCTCCACGCCGTCGACCGCGTCGACCATGTCCTTGAAGCCGTTGAAGTCGACGACCATGTGGTGGTCGATCCGGATGCCGGTCAGCTTCTCGACCGTACGGATCGTGCAGGCGGTGCCGCCCATCTCGAAGGCCCAGTTGAACTGGGCGAACTGCTTCTTGGTCGCGGTACCGTCCGGCTGGTGGCAGGCCGGGATGTTCACCATCAGGTCGCGCGGCAGGGACATCGCGGTGGCACTCTTCCGGTCCGCCGCCAGATGCAGCAGGATCGTGGTGTCCGAGCGCTGGCTGCCGCCGTCGTCCCGGCCGTACTTGCGGTTCTCGCCGGCCCGGCTGTCCGAGCCGATGAGCAGGATGTTCTCCGCGTTGCGCACGATCGGCACGGGCCGCTCCCGCTCGTACACCTTGAGCTCGGCGGCGGCGGACGTGTCGGTCCTGATGTTGCCGTCGAGCTTCCGGTACAGCCACCAGCCGACGCCCGCCGCGACCAGGACGACGAACGAGGCGCCCAGCGCGGTCCAGCGCAGCCAGCGGCGCCGGTGGTGAGGCACGGTCATGGGGGCGATGCCGGAGTCCTTGCCCGGCCCGTCCCCGGGGCTTTCGGCGGACTCGTCCCCGGGGCTGCCGGCGGATCCGTCCCCGGGGCTGTCACCAGGGGCGCTTCCGGGGCCGTCCCCGGGATCTTGGGGGGAGTGGTTCTCGGGGGCTTCGCCGGAACGGCTTCCGGGGCCTTCGCCGGAGTGGCTTCCGGAGTGGCTTTCGGAGTCGCTTCCAGGGGTTCCCCCGGAGTGCGGCCCGTCCCCGCCCGCCGCCGGTTCGTCCGGCGGCCCGGCGCTTTCGCTCACGTTTGCGTCCATCCTTCACGTTCGGCGGCACATCGGGCCGCCGGTCGCAGAAGTAGACGGATGAACCTCACGCTTGGTTGTGTTCCCGGTGGTCCGTAACGCCGATCATGTACCGGAGTTGACGCTCAGCCACCGGGACTCGGCCCGGTGTGGGCCGGATGAGTGGCCCTTGGGCGTGTTTGTCATACCGCTGTCACACCGCGGTGGTGGTGGCCCGCTCGCTCGCCACGCGCTTCGCCAGTCCCTCCGCGTCCAGTCGGTCCAGATGACGGCAGAGGATCACGGAGGCCCCGGCCGCCAGCGGCGCGTACAGCCCCGCGGCCAGTCCCTTCCACGCGTCGTACGAACCGCCCGTGAGCAGTCGTGATCCGGCGGACAGGCCCAGCGCCCCCGCCTCCTCGCGGGCCCGCGCCACCAACTGCGCCGACGTCAGTTCGGTGCCGTCCACCACCAGTGCCGGAGCCTCGGGGTCCACCGGCGCGAACGGCGCGAAGCGGTCGCCCTGGCCGGGTACCTCGACCGCGTAGTCCGCGAAGCCCTCGGGAGGCTGGGGGAACCTGCCGCCCAGCGGACGCAGCGCCAGGGCGATCCGCTCGCCGGAGCAGGCGCGCGCGGCCTCCAGCCCGTCCGGACCGCTGACGACGAGATCGGCGTCGGCCGGGTCGCCCCCCACCTCGGCGACCACTCCGACCGAGGAGCAGGCCAGCAGCCAGACCGCGGTCTGCCAGTGCGCGGGCAGCAGCAGCGCGAGCCGGTCACCGGGCTCGGCGGCCAGGTCCCCCTGGAGGAGATTGGCGGTCTTGGCCACCCAATTGGCGAAGGTGGCCACGGACAGTTCGACGCGTTCCCCGGTGGCGTCGTCGTAGAACGTGACCAGGGGGCGGGCCGGGTCCGCGGCGAGCGCGGAACGCAGCAGGTCGGCAGGGGTGCGGTCGGTGGCGTTCATCCGCGCAAGGGTACGCGGCGCGGACCGGGCCGGGGGGCGGAAACGGCCACCGGCCCGCTGCCGGAACCGAGGGACCGTCAGGTCCGGGCCCTGGTCCGGGTAGCCGGAGTTGCGCGAGTATGACCAGGATTGTTGGCATGCGTGCCTTCCTTGCATCCTCGATCGGTGTCGCCTGCGCGGCCGTTCTCGCCCTGCCGTCGGCCGTGCCCGCGGGCGCCGCCCCCGCCCTCCGTACCGTCCCAGCCTCCGCCCCCGCCGGGTCGGCCGGACCCGGCGGCGTGCCGGGCTCCACCCAGTCCCTGCCGCTGCGGGTCCTGCCGTCGCCGTCCGACCGGGTCGGCCACCGGTCCACCGTCCCCCAACAGGGGCTGCCCGAACGAGAGGTCAGCCCCTTCTCCCTGCTCGGCGTCGTCTGGAACGACGCGGACGCCGAACTCCGCGGCACCGTCCAGGTCCGCACCCGTGCCACCGGCACCGGCCGCTGGTCGCCCTGGCAGGACCTGGAGACGCACAACGCCGAGCACTCCGCCGACCCCGGCACCGCCGAACGTGACTCCGGCGCCGTCCGCGGCTCCACCGCCCCGCTCTGGGTCGGCGACTCGGACGCCGTCTCGGTCCGCGTACGCCCCGAGCCCCCGGACCCGCAGGACCGGACCGGCTCCGCCACACCGCTGCCCCGCGGACTGCACCTCGAACTCGTCGACCCCGGCAAGGACCCGCAGGCCGCCGCGAGAGACGCCGCGGCGGCCTGGCAGTCCGGCCAGGCCGGGCGCACCGGGCAGGCGGGCAGCACCGGGCAGGCGGCGCAGGCCGTCCGGCCGGTGCTGCCCGCCCTCGGCAAGGCCGCCTCCCAGGCACTGGGCGAGGCGCAAGCCGGACTCGCCCCGGGCGCCCGCCCGTACATCGGCCCCCGCCCCGGCATCGTCACCCGCAAGGGCTGGGGCGCCGACGAGAAGCTCAGGGAGCGCACCTTCGTCTACACCAGCACCGTCAAGGCCGCCTTCATCCACCACAGCGCCACCGGCAACAACTACACCTGCGCCCAGGCCCCCGCCGTACTGCGCGGCATCTACCGCTACCACGTCAAGAGCAGCGGCTGGCGGGACATCGGCTACAACTTCGCCGTCGACAAGTGCGGAAACATCTACGAAGGGCGGGCCGGAGGCGTGACCAAGGCCGTCCTCGGGGCCCACACCCTCGGCTTCAACAGCAACACCATGGGCATTGCCGTCCTCGGCACCTTCACCAGCTCGAACCCGCCCGCCGCCGCGGTGAGCGCCGTCGCGAAGCTCACCGCCTGGAAGCTCGGCCTGTTCGGCGCCAACCCGAAGGGCAAGGTCACCCTCGTCTCCGGCGGCAGCAACAAGTACAAGAAGGGACGCAAGGTCAGCCTCAACGTCATCTCCGGCCACCGGGACGGCTACACAACCGAATGCCCCGGAGCGCGTCTCTACAACAAGCTCGGCTCGGCCCGGAGCAGCTCCGCCCACCTCCAGGGCCGCTGACCCGGCACCGCTGCGGGCCGCGGCCCGGACACCACCGGACGGGCTGCATACACTGGCCAGCCGAAATCCCGGCCGGGCCCCAGCAGGAAGCAGAGTCAGCACGGTGACAGAGGCAAGAGAAGCGATCCTCCTGGTCGGCGGAAAGGGAACCCGGCTGCGCCCGCTCACGGTGCACACGCCCAAACCCATGATCCCGGCGGCGGGCGTTCCCTTCCTCTCGCACCAGCTGGCGCGCGCCCGTGCCGCCGGGGTCGAGCACATCGTGCTCGCGACGTCGTACCTGGCGGAGGTCTTCGAGCCGTACTTCGGTGACGGTTCGTCGTTCGGCCTCCACATCGAGTACGTCACCGAGCACGAACCGCTCGGCACCGGCGGGGCGATACGCAACGTCGCGTCCCGGCTGGCCGCGGGCCCCGGCGAACCGGTGCTCGTCTTCAACGGAGACATCCTCACCGGCCTGGACATCCGGGCACTGGCCGCCGCGCACACCGACTCCGGCGCCGACGTCTCCCTCCACCTCACCCGGGTCGAGGACCCGCGCGCCTTCGGCCTGGTCCCGACGGACGACAGCGGCCGGGTCACCGCGTTCCTGGAGAAGCCCGGAACGCCCGAGGAGATCGTCACCGACCAGATCAACGCCGGGGCGTACGTCTTCCGCCGGTCGGTCATCGACACCATCCCGGCCGGCCGCCCGGTCTCCGTCGAACGGGAGACCTTCCCCGGACTGCTCGCCGCCGGGGCCCACCTCCAGGGCATGGTCGACTCCACGTACTGGCTGGACCTCGGCACCCCGCAGGCCTTCGTCCGCGGCTCCGCCGACCTGGTGCTGGGCCGCGCCCCGTCCCCGGCCGTCCCCGGCCGGTGCGGGGACCGGCTCGTGCTGCCGACCGCCTCCGTCGCCCCCGACGCGAAGATCAGCGGCGGCACGGTGATCGGGGAAGGCGCCCTGGTCGGCGCGGAAGCCCGGATCGACGGCTCGGCCATACTGGCCGGTGCGGTCGTCGGACCCGGCGCCGTGATCAAGGACTCGCTGGTCGGGGCCGGTGCCCGGATCGGCAGCCGTACGGTGCTCAGCGGCGCGGTCGTCGGGGACGGCGCCCGGATCGGCGCCGACAACGAACTGCGCGACGGCATCCGCGTCTGGTGCGGGGCGGTCCTCCCGGACGCGGCGGTGCGCTTCTCCTCCGACGCGTAGGCACGAAGAGCACCCCGCGGCATACCCTCGACGGACACGCCCGGCGGCCACGACGACCGGCCGGCGGCGACGGTCTGCGGACCGACGACCGACCGGCGACAACCGATGACCCACCGGCGACCGCCCCCGACCGGCCGACGGCAACAGACGACCGACCGGCGGCAGCCGACGACCGACCGCCCCCGACCGGCGACGACCTACGACCGAGGAACCCGACCGTGGCAGGACGATTCACCCCCCGCAGCGCTCCCCGCGCGGCCGTCCCGCCCCAGGCGGCGCCCCCCGCGACGGACGCGCTGACCCGGGACTGGGCCCCGCCCGGCCCGCTCGACCTGCGCCTGGTCCTCGGCCCGCTGCGCCGCGGCCCCGCCGACCCCACGTACCGCATGACCGGGGACGGCGCGTTCTGGCGGGCCAGCCGCACCCCCGAGGGCCCCGGCACCCTCCGCGTCACCGAGCGGGGCGGCCGGATCGAGGCGGTGGCCTGGGGCCCCGGCGCGCCCTGGATGCTGGACCGGCTCCCCACGCTGCTCGGCGCGGACGACGACCCGGACGCCTTCCGCCCGCGCCACCGGCTGCTCGCCCTCACCCACCACCGCCGCCCCGGTCTGCGCCTGCTGCGCACCGGGCTGGTCATGGAATCGCTGATCCCGTCGATCCTGGAGCAGAAGGTCACGACGGACGAGGCGTACCGCGCCTGGCGGCTCCTGGTCCGGACGCACGGCACCCCCGCGCCCGGCCCCACGGACCACGCCCCGTTCGCCGCGCTGGGCCTGTACGTCATGCCGGACGCCCGCACCTGGTCCATGATCCCGTCCTGGGAGTGGCACCGGGCGGGCGTCGACGCCAAGCGCTCGGGCACGATCCTGCGCGCGGTACGGGTGGCCCGGCGGCTGGAGGAGGCGGCGGCCATGGAGCTGCCGCAGGCCGCGGCCCGGCTGGAGCTCGTCCCGGGCATCGGCCCCTGGACCTCCGCCGAGACCCTTCAGCGCTCGAACGGCGCCGCCGACGCCGTCACCGTCGGAGACATCCATCTCCCCGGCATCATCGGCCACGCCCTCGCCGACCGCAGGGACGCCGACGACACGGAGATGCTCGCCCTGCTCGCCCCCTACGAGGGCCAGCGCCACCGGGCCACCCGCCTCGTCCTGCTCTCCGGCCGCACCCCGCCCCGCCGCGCCCCGCGCATGCCCCGGGGCGACATCGCGAGCCTGTGACCGCCCGCCCCGGGACCGCCCCGGACCCGGGCCCGCGTCTCAGCGGACCGTGAGGAAGTCCTCCGCGTCCCGCCCCGGCCGGTCCGCGGCCGGAGCCGCCGGATGCCCCACCGCCACCGCACCGAGCGGATCCCACGCCTCCGGCAGGTCCAGCACCTCGCGCACCACGTCACGGCAGAACATCGTCGAGGACACCCACGCCGAGCCGAGCCGCTCGCCCGCCAGCGCCACCAGGAAGTTCTGCACCCCGGCCCCCGCCGCGACCACGAACATCTCGCGCTCCGCGGTGTCCCGCCGCGCGTCCCCGTAGGTGTGGCAGCCGTCCATCACCAGGCACGGCACCACCAGATACGGCGCCTGGCGCAGCACATCGCCGCGCCGCACCCGCTTCGCGATCGACTCCTCGCTCTTGCCGTCCCGGCGCAGATCGGCGATCCACGCCTCCCGCATCGCGTCGAGCAGCCGGGTCCGCGACCCCTCGGACTCCAGCAGGACGAACCGCCACGGCGTCGTGTGATGCGGCGCGGGCGCCGTCACCGCCGCCGCCACGGCCCGCCGCACCGCACCCGGGTCCACCGGACCGTCGGTGAACGCGCGCACCGTGCGCCGCAGGCTCACCGCCTCCCGCACCGCCTCCGACGTACCGAGCCGGAACATGTCGTCGGCCGCGCCCCGCACCAGCGCGCTCGCCCCGGCCGAATCCGCCGGGTCCAGCACCTGGCCGAGCCCGCGCACCACGGCCACCGGCAGCCCCGCGGCCTTGCCCTTGACCAGATCCCCGGCGGCGGCCAGTTCGTCGGCGGTGGCGACCACGGTGGCGCTCAGCGGATTGCCGTACGTGTCGGTGCCGCCGCGCAGATCGTCCAGCACCCGGATTCCGGCCGCCCCGATCGCCACATCGGTCAGCCCGCTGCGCCAGGGGCGTCCGAAGGTGTCCGTGACGACGACGCCGACCTCGACCCCGAGCGTCTCCCGCAGCCCGTCGCGGATCGCCCGCGCCGAGGCGTCGGGGTCCTCGGGAAGCAGCAGTACCGTCCCCGCCGGGGTGTTCGAGGCGTCGACGCCGGCCGCGGCCATGACCAGGCCCTGCCGGTTCTCCACGATCCGCAGCGTGCCGCGCCGCGCCACCACCCGCACCGTCTCGGCGTCGATCGCGGCCTCGCGGTCGGCCGCCTCGACGGTCCGGCCCTCCGCCTTGGAGACGATCTTCGACGTGACCAGCAGGACGTCGCCGTCGGCCAGCCGCGGCTCGGCGACGGCGATCAGCTTCGCCAGATCGTCCCCGGCCCGCACCTCGGGCATCCCGGGCAGCGCCCAGACCCGGTACGCGGGTGCCTCACCGGCGCCCGTGCCGACCGCCTCCGGGCCGCCGCCGGTGCTCACGCCCGTACCTCCTCGGCCAGGGCCAGCGCCTGACGGGCCATCTCGGCCGTCGCGTCGACATCGGTCATCATCAGCGGCACGGCGCGGCAGCGGATGCCCGCGGCCTCCACCCCGGCGACCGCCCCGGCGTCCACCGTGTCGACGAGCCAGCCGTCCAGCAGCCCGGAGCCGTAGTGCGCGGCCACGGCCGCGGCCGTGGACTCCACGCCCACCGCGGCGAGCACCTTGTCCGCCATGCCGCGCACCGGAGCGTCCCCGACGATGGGGGAGAGGCCGACGACCGGCACCCCGGCCTCGGCGATCGCCTCCCGGATCCCGGGCACGGCGAGGATCGTGCCCACCGAGACGACGGGGTTGGACGGCGGGAAGAGGATCACATCGGCCTCGGCGATCGCCTCCAGGACGCCCGGGGCGGGCTTGGCCTGCTCGGCGCCGACCGGCACGACGGCCCGCGCGTCGACCGAGGCGCGCAGCTTCACCCAGTACTCCTGGAAGTGGACGGCCCGGCGCTCGCCGTCCAAGTCGACCGCGACATGGGTCTCGACCCGGTCGTCGGACATCGGCAGCAGCCGGACGCCCGGCTTCCAGCGCGCGCAGAGCGCCTCGGTGACGGCGCTCAGCGGGTAGCCCGCGCCGAGCATCTGGGTACGGACGATGTGCGTCGCGAAGTCGCGGTCGCCGAGCCCGAACCATTCGGGGCCCACGCCGTACGCCGCGAGCTCGTCCTTGACGTGGAAGCTCTCGTCCGTACGGCCCCAGCCCTGCTCCTCGTTGATGCCGCCGCCGAGGGTGTACATCACGGTGTCGAGGTCGGGGCAGACCTTCAGCCCGAACAGATGGATGTCGTCGCCGGTGTTGCCGATCACCGTGATGTCCGCGTCGGGCGCGGCCTGCTTGAGGCCGCGCAGGAAACGAGCACCACCGATACCGCCGGCCAGAACCACAATGCGCATGCGGACAGTCTGTCAGGCGCCACCGGCCGTCGTGGCCGTGGTGTCAGGCGGTCACGGCGTCCGCCGCCGCCGAGGCGCACCGCGCGGAGTGCATCGGCATTTCGGTGAGCCCCGGGTAGTAGATGTGCAGGCTCACGGCCGGTTCGAGCGCGTCGTTGACGACCTCGTGCACATAGCCGGGCGCGAAGACCCGCTGCGCCCCGGGGGCCAGGGAACGGACGGCGCGCCCGGTGCGCTCGGTCAGCCGGCCGTCCAGGACGGTCAGCACTCCGCAGGACGGCCCGTGGTCGTGGCGTCCGCTGCCCTGACCAGGCACCCAGCTGAGCAGCCAGAGCTCGTAGCCGGGCCCGGTGTCCAGCCGGTGATACCAGCGGCTGGCGGTGTCGTACCGGACGAGCGGCTCCCAGCGGGCGCGGTCGGCGGCGACGGAGCGGGCGAGCCCGGCGAACTCCGCCACGGTCACGGGGTGCTCGCGGGCGGGCCGCAGGAGGTGCTGGACCTCAAGGAGGTCGCCGGCGATCTGGAGGTCGCTGTCGCTGTTCATGGATGCGGTGATTCCTCGGCATGGGGGGCGTGTGCGGGGCGCGGGGACCACGGCGCCGACCGCGCGGGGAGCGCGGAGGGAGGGGCGGAAGCCCTGCGCGAGGGTGCGGAGAGAGTGCTGCGGGAGGGGCCGGATCAGGACCGGGGCCCGGGGGCATCAACAGCTGTGACAGCTGGAACAGCAACAGCGAATCCGGGCAGCGGTGCGGAACCCACGGACGTGGGCGGCGTACATCGCGGCGGTCGCTGGCATGCGTCGAGGGTGACCGGCCGGATCGGCCGCTGTCAACCTGATGCCCGGATTGCCGGGCATGGGTTCACCTGTCCGGTTGCCCCGGCCGCAGAAAGGTTCATTCGGTCGCGGCGGCGGAGGCGGGGCGCATCGACCGCGCCCCGAACGTTCTTGAGGCCCCGTGACCCGAATGTGATCCTGATCGCTTCGGTGATCGAATCGAAACATCGAGGCGGTTTCGCTCGTCTCACTGGGTGAGAAGCGGGGGCGGGGAAGGGGCAGTGGCATATGTCAGGTTTTTGGTTATATGCACACTTTCCGCCTAGGTTTGGTTCCGCAGGGTGAATACCCGGGCCAATAGCAGAACCTCGCTTGACTGGTCTGGAGCTACACACTTGTAATTTCACTCGTGTCGTTCGGCCGCGATCAGTAACGGCTGCATCACGGGGACGCAAGAGACAGACGAGGGGCGCACATGACCGAGCTGTTCCAGCAACTGCTGGTCGAGGACGCGGACGAGGAGCTCGGCTGGCAGGAGCGCGCACTGTGCGCCCAGACCGACCCCGAGTCCTTCTTTCCCGAGAAGGGCGGATCGACCCGCGAGGCCAAGAAGGTCTGCCTCGCCTGTGAGGTCCGGTCCGAATGCCTTGAATACGCCCTGTCCAACGATGAACGCTTCGGGATCTGGGGCGGCCTGTCGGAGCGCGAACGGCGCCGCCTGAAGAAGGCCGCCGTATGAGACGGGTCACCCTCTAGTACCGGCCGCCCTCCCGTGACGGCCACCGCCCGGCTCCCGTACCGACCACGGCCCGCCCCTGCACCCCGCCCGCAGGTGACGGGCCGTCGCCGTACCCGCACACCGCTCCGGCACCGCCCCGTTCCCGCGCTCGGCGCCACCCGGGTGATCCGTACCGTTAGTGTGGGGCCCCGTCCGAGACGCGCCAACGCCCCGCCAGGGCGCGCGCGTACACCGAGCAGCCCCCGGGGAGACGCCCCCGGATCCGGCCGGAGGGCCCGTACCTCGATGTCCGTGCACAGCCAATCGGCGGCGCCGTACGCGGCCGCCACCGCCCCCGAGTTCCCCCGGCACGTCGTCACCGCCGTGCTCGTCTCCCACGACGGCGCGCGCTGGCTGCCCGACGCACTCGCCGGGCTGCTGGGACAGGAACGACCCGTACAGAACGCCGTCGCCGCCGACACCGGCAGCGCCGACGACTCCGCGCGGCTGGTCACCGAGGCGCTCGGCGCCGACCGCGTCCTGCACCTCGCACGCCGCACGAGCTTCGGCACCGCCGTCGACGAGGCGACCCGCACGGCTGGCGTCCTCACCCCCGAGGACCTGCCGTACCTGAAGCGGCCCAGCGGCTGGGATCCCGTCACCAGGGCCTGGCGCGACGACGCCTACGAGATGCCCGAACTGCCGCACGGCGAACCCGTGCAGTGGCTCTGGCTGCTCCACGACGACTGCGCCCCCGCGCCCGACGCCCTGGCCGAACTCCTGCGCGTCGTCGAGAACGACCCGCACGCCGCGATCGTCGGCCCCAAGCTCCGCGGCTGGTACGACCGCAAGCAGCTGCTGGAGGTCGGCGTCTCCATCGCCAACAGCGGCCGCCGCTGGACCGGCCTCGACCGCCGCGAACAGGACCAGGGCCAGCACGACCAGGTCCGCACCGTGCTCTCCGTCTCCACCGCGGGCATGCTGATCCGCCGTGACGTCTGGGAGGAGCTCGGCGGCTTCGACCGCGGGCTCCCCCTGATGCGTGACGACGTCGACCTGTGCTGGCGCGCGCACGTCGCCGGACACCGGGTGCTCATCGCCCCCGACGCCGTCCTGCGCCACGCCGAGGCCGCCGCCCGCGAACGCCGCCCCATCGACTGCGCCGGGCGCTCCGTCACCTCCCCGCACCGCGTCGACAAGGCCGGTGCCGCCTACACGATGCTCGTCAACGCCCGCGCCAAGGTGCTGCCCTGGGTGCTGCTCAGACTCGTCGTCGGCACCCTGCTGCGCACCCTCGCCTACCTCGTCGGCAAGGTCCCCGGCCAGGCACTCGACGAGGTCGCCGGACTCTTCGGCACCCTGCTGCGCCCCGGCCGCGTCCTCACCGCCCGGCGGGCCCGCGGCAAGGGCGCCGTCGACCAGGCCGAGCTGCGCGGTCTCTTCCCGCCGCCCGGCGCGACCGTCCGCGCCACCTTCGAGCAGGTCGCCGGAAACCTCGGCAGCGGCTCCGACGCCGACACCGGCTCCCGGCACGGCGCCGTCGAGTCGGGCCCCGGCGGCGACGACGCGGACTTCCTGGAGATCGAGCAGTTCGCCCGGCTCAAGCGGATCGGCCGCAAACCGGGCCCGGTGCTCTTCGCCGTACTCCTCCTCGTCTCGCTCGTCGCCTGCCGCGACCTCCTCGGC
Source organism: Streptomyces sp. NPDC058195 (assembly GCF_042883525.1). Lineage (NCBI taxonomy): Bacteria > Bacillati > Actinomycetota > Actinomycetes > Kitasatosporales > Streptomycetaceae > Streptomyces > Streptomyces sp. NPDC058195. The sequence goes on along the minus strand of NZ_JBHVVM010000044.1, from coordinate 15,713 downwards.
GGCGGGGCGCTGACCGGCGGCGCACTGCTGCCCGCCCCCGCCGACGCCTCCGCCCTGTGGGACCGGTACGCGGACGCCTGGCACGCCGTCAACACCGGCGGCACCCAGACCGCACCGCCCTACCTCGCCGTCCTCGCGGCCCTGTCCGCGCTCTTCCTCGGCTCGACCGGCTTCGCGCTCACGCTGCTGCTGGTCTGCTCCGTACCGCTCGCCGGGCTCACCGCGTACTTCGCCTCCCGGCCGCTGCTCCCCTCGCGGCTCCTGCGCGCCTGGGCGAGCATCGCGTACGCCTTCCTGCCCGCCGCGACCGGCGCCCTGGCGACCGGGCGGCTCGGCACCGCGGTCCTGGCCGTGCTGCTCCCGCTGATCGCCCGCGCCGCCGTCTCCGCGCACGGCCTGCGGGCCGCCAAGGGGGCCCGCGGCAGCTGGCGCGCCACCTGGGCGTACACCCTGCTCCTCACCTTCACGATGGCGTTCACGCCGATCGTCTGGCCGCTCGCCGTGGTCCTCGGCCTCGCCGTCCTCGCCCTGCGCCGCGACGACATCACCGCCTACGGGCTCCGCTTCCTGGCCGTGGCCGGCACCCCGCTGCTCGTCCTCGCGCCCTGGTCGCTCTCGCTGCTCACCGAGCCGTCCCGCTTCTTCACGGAAGCGGGACTGGACATCGGTACGGGCGCGGCCTCCGCGCTCGACCTGCTCGGCATCAGCCCCGGCGGTCCCAAGGCCGCGGGCGGGGTGCTGCTGCTCGGCATCGTGCTGGCCGCGCTGGCCGCGCTGCTGCGCGGAGAGCGGCAGTTCGCGGTCCGCACCGCCTGGGCGGTCGCGCTGGTGGCCCTGGCCTTCGCGGCCCTGGCCAACGGATCGCACTGGGCCGGGCCCGCCACGCTCGTCTACGGTGCCGCGCTGATCTCCGCCGCGCTCGTCGGCGCGGACGGCGCCCGCATCCGCGTCGCCGAGCTGAGCTTCGGCTGGCGCCAGCCGGTCGCCGCGCTGATCGCCCTCGCCGCCGGGCTCGCCCCCGTGCTGGCCGCCGCGGGCTGGATGATCGGCGGCGCCGACGGACCGCTGGAGCGCCGCGACCCGGTCCAGGTGCCCGCCTTCGTGGCCGAGGAGAGCGCCACCCGTGACCAGCCGCGCACCCTGGTCCTCGGCGGCACCTCGCCCGGCACCGTCGCGTACACCCTGGTCCGGGGCTCCGGCGGTCAGCTCGGCGACGCCGAACTGACCGAGGCGGGCGGCAGCAACAGCCACCTCGACAAGGTCGTCGCCAACCTGGTCGCGGGCTCCGGAGCCGACCAGGGCAGCCAGCTCAGCGGCTTCGCGATCCGGTACGTCCTGGTCCGCGACGGCGCTCCCAAGGAGATGAGCCGGGTCCTGGACGCGACCCCCGGGCTCAGCCGGCTCAGCCAGCTGGACGGCAGCGCGCTGTGGCGGGTGGAGCGCCAGGTCGCCCGCGTCATGATCGTCCCGTCCGGCACCGGCGGCGAGCACCTGCCCGTCGGCTCCCTCGCCGTCGAGGCGCACACCAGGATCCCGGCGGGCGGCTCCGGCCGGGTGCTGCGGATCGCGGACACCGCCGACTCCGGCTGGAAGGCCACGCTGAACGGCCGGGCGCTGACGCCGAAGACCGTCGACGGCTGGGCCCAGGGCTTCGAGCTGCCCGCCGAGGGCGGCACGCTGGACCTCACGTACGACACCCCGTTCACCCACACCGCCTGGATCTGGACGCAGGCCGCGTTCGCCGTCGTCCTGCTGGTGCTGGCCCTGCCGGGCCGCCGCCGGGAGATCGACGACGACCTGCCCGAGGAGACCGCCCCCGTTCCCGCGGAGCCGGTCGCGGGCGAGGGGCGCCGGGCCCGCAGGCTGCGCGCCGCCGCCGAGGCGGAGGCCGCGACCGGCGCCGAACCGGCCGGGGACCAGGCGGAGGCGTACATCCCGGCCCAGCAGGCGCAGGACTACCCGCCCGCCGGACCCCAGCCGCAGCCGGAGCACCAGGCTGAGCACCCGCCTGAGCCCCAGGCGCAGCAGCACGGCGGTGACGGGCCGGACGACTACGCGCAGATCCCGCAGCAGCAGCAGCCGTACGGCACCTGGGAAACCCCGCAGTACCAGGACACCGGCTACCCGCAGCCGTACCAGGGCGAGCCGTACCAGCCCGAGCAGCCGTACCAGCCCGAGCAGCCGTACCAGGCCGAGCAGCCGTACCCGTACGGCACCGCGCAGGACCACCTCGCCGCCGACCCGTACGGGCAGCAGGGCACCCAGTCCTACGACCCCTACGGCTACCCGGCCGCCCCCCAGGGCTACGACCCGCAGGACCCGTACGGGCAGCAGGGCGCCCCGCAGGCCCCGTACGACCCGCAGGTCCCCCAGCCGCACGACGAGAACCCGACCCCGGGCCAGAACCCGTGGCCGACCGGCAACGCATCGCGAGGCGAGTCCGAGTGAAGTCCCCCAGCATGTCCCTCATCGCGGGCGCCGCCGCCCTTGCCGCCGTCACCGCCTTCGCCGCGCTCACCGCACCCGGCGGCACCGCGGACGCGGCCCCGGCGAAGGCCGCCGCCCGGCTCCCGGTCGAGCGGACCAGCCTGGTCTGCCCGTCCCCCGGCCTCTCGCCGCTCTCGGAGACGACGTACACCTCCGTCGTCCCGGCGGGCGGCGGCGACGGCCCGGCCGGCACGGCCGAACTGCTCAAGTCCACCGCGGCCGACCCCGACGAGGGCAAGAAGGGCGACGGCAAGGACAAGGAGAAGAAGAAGGACGACCCCGGCAAGCCGGTCCTCGCGCTCAAGGAGCCCGGCAAGCCGGTCACCGCGGAGGCGGCCGGTGCCAGCACCCCCGCCCTGGTCGGCACCGCCACCGGCCGCCTGGCCCCCGGCTGGACCGCCCAGCAGACCACCGTGGTCGAGGCGGGCAACGGCCGCGGCCTCCTCGGCGTCAGCTGCACGGCGCCCGACACCAGCTTCTGGTTCCCGGCCGCGAGCACCGCGAAGTCCCGCGAGGACTACGTCCACCTGACCAATCCGGACGACACCGCCGCGGTCGCCGACATCGAGCTGTACGGCCCGGAGGGCTCCCTCAAGTCCGATGTCGGCGAGGGCATCACGGTGCCCGCCCGCTCCAGCGTGCCGGTCCTGATCTCCACGCTGACCAGCCAGGCCACCGACGACGTCACCGTGCACGTCACCACCCGCACCGGACGCGTCGGCGCCGTCGTCAGGGCCGCGGACGAGACGGCCGGAAGCGACTGGCTGTCCGCCTCCACCAACCCGACGGGCACCCTGGTGCTCCCCGGTATCCCCAAGGACGCCACCTCCGTCCGCCTGGTGGTCTTCGCGCCCGGCGACGACGACGCCGACCTGAAGGTGCGGCTGCTCGGCCAGACCGGCGCCATCTCCCCGGTCGGCCACGAGTCCGTCCACGTCAAGTCGCGGATGACCGCGAGCGTCGACCTGAAGGACATCACCAAGGGCCAGCCGGGATCCCTGCTCCTGGTCCCCGTCCAGAGCGGGAAGAACACCCCGGTGGTCGCCGCCCTGCGCGTGGTCCGCGGCACCGGCGACAAGCAGGAGGTCGGCTACATCCCGGCCACCGCCCCGGTGGGCGCGCGGGCGACCGTGGCCGACAACCGGGACAAGGGCTCGGTCCTCTCGCTCACCGCGCCGACGGCCGACGCCACCGTGAAGGTCACCGCGTCGGCGGGCAGCAAGGGCGGCGAACAGGCCGTCAAGAAGTACACCGTCAAGGCCGGTACGACACTGGAGGTCGACCCGCCCGTACCGTCCGGTCTCAAGGGCGCCTACGCGCTGACGGTCGAGACGGAGTCCGGCGGCCCGGTGCACGCCTCCCGCACGCTGACCCTCCCGCAGGGCGGGGTGCGGATGTTCACCGTGCAGACCCTCCCCGACGACCGGGGCACGGTCGAGGTACCGGCCGCCCGGCAGGACCTCTCGGTCCTCGACGACTAGGGTCTTTCGTTTGGATCAGGCTGGATCAGGGAGCGGGGGCTGGTGCGTGCAGCTGCAAGGCGGAGGAAGGAGCCGACGCGGAGCGTCGGTGACTGACGACAACGCGGCAGATGTGCGTGCCGGCCCCCGCGAGCCCGGCATGATCCAAACGAGAGGCCCTAGAGCCGCGCGAGAGGGGCGGGACCGGCACGTCCGGCCCGCCCCTCTGCCGTACCCGGCTACTCCTGGCCGTACCGCGGGTCGACCGACTCCGGGGCCAGCCCCATCAGTTCCGCGACCTGCTCCACCACGACCTCGTGGACGAGCAGGGCACGCTCCTCGCGGTTCTTGGCGCGGATCTCGACCGGCCGCCGGTAGACCACGATCTGCGCGGGCCGGTCCTTCGCCGCGGAGAGCGACTGCCCCAGCGGCACGGACTCCTCCTGCGTGACCGGCACGTCGAGCACCACGAAGTCGACATCGGCCAGCTGCGGCCAGCGCCGTTCCAGCCGCTCCACCGAGTCCTGCACCAGATCGCGGAAGCTCTCCGCCCTGCTGACCGAGAGCGGCACCTGGGGCGGGGCGACGGGCCCCCGCATACCGCGGCCGTGACGGTCGCGGTGGCGCGGGCGCGGCTCAGGCGGGAGGGGCGGTACGGGGCTGTCCATCACTGACGCAGGGTAACCCTCCGCGCGGGCCGAGGGGGCGGGACCGGCCCAGGGCAACGGCATGTCCAATCCTGAACAATCCGGCCAACCAGGGGCTCGTTTCCAGCCCCGCTCCTGATCGCTGATCTCATGCTGCATGACGGCTTTCGCAGGGAACGGAGACCGGCTTCCTGGCTGGTCGGGCCGGTGATTCCCCGCCTCTTCGCAGGTCAGGAGAACTGTCCGGAAGGCGCTTGCCCGGGGCCTGACGGGGCGACACAGCGGGGTGACCTGGGGGAGGGTCGTCGCAGCCCGCTCAAGAGTGCGGTAACGTCCAATATCGTGAGCCCTGTACGTCGCTGTTCGCGCACCGCGTGCGGCCGCCCTGCCGTCGCGACACTGACGTACGTCTATGCCGACTCGACTGCGGTCCTCGGCCCGCTCGCCACCTACGCCGAGCCCCACTGCTACGACCTCTGCGCCGAGCACAGTGAGCGGCTGACGGCCCCACGTGGCTGGGAGGTCGTCCGGCTCACCGACCCCTCCGTTCCCACCCGCCCCAGCGGCGATGATCTCGAAGCGCTCGCCAACGCCGTACGCGAAGCGGCGCGTCCGCAGGAGCGCCCGGCCGACACCCGTGGCATGGGCCCGCACGCCGCCGATCCGATGGAGGTCGCGCGCCGCGGCCACCTGCGGGTGCTGCGTTCCCCCGACTCCTGACCCCGGGCCCCGGCCCCTGGCGTTCCGGCCCCTGGCGTTCCGGCCCTCGGTTCTTCCGGCCTGTCACCTCCTGGTACCTCCCTGAGCACGGTGTATGTGAACGCACCGGTAGGTTGGGCGGACCGCAGAAACCTCAGGAGGACCGGCCCGTGGCTGCTGATCTGGCGCAGATCGTGAAGGCGTACGACGTGCGCGGAGTGGTGCCCGACCAATGGGACGAGGCGCTCGCCGAGCAGTTCGGGGCGGCGTTCGCCGAGGTGCTGGGCGCGGACGCGATCGTGATCGGCCATGACATGCGCCCCTCCTCGCCCGGCCTTTCGGGGGCCTTCGCCCGGGGAGCCGCCGCCCGCGGCGCGGACGTCACCCTCATCGGCCTCTGCTCGACCGACCAGCTCTACTTCGCCTCGGGCAGCCTGGGCCTCCCCGGCGCGATGTTCACCGCCTCGCACAACCCGGCGCGGTACAACGGCATCAAGCTCTGCGGGCCGGGCGCCGCGCCCATCGGCCAGGACACCGGGCTGCTGGAGATCCGCGCCCTGGTCGAGAAGTGGTCCGGGACAGCTGCCCCGCAACCGGTCGCCACCCCCGGCACCGTCACCGAACGCGACACGCTCGCCGACTACGCGGCCCATCTGCTGTCCCTGGTCGACCTGACGTCCGTACGCCCGCTGAAGGTCGTCGTCGACGCGGGCAACGGCATGGGAGGCCACACCGTCCCCACCGTCTTCGCCGGGCTGCCCGTCGACCTCGTACCGATGTACTTCGAGCTCGACGGCACCTTCCCGAACCACGAGGCCAACCCCCTCGACCCGAAGAACCTCGTCGACCTCCAGGCCCGCGTCGTCGCCGAGGGCGCCGACCTCGGCCTCGCCTTCGACGGCGACGCGGACCGCTGCTTCGTCGTCGACGAGCGGGGCCAGGGCGTCTCCCCGTCCGCGATCACCGCCCTGGTAGCCGCCCGCGAACTGGCCCGCAACGGCGGCAAGGGCACCGTCATCCACAACCTGATCACCTCCCACTCGGTCCCCGAGGTCGTCCGGGAGCATGGCGGCACCCCGGTCCGCACCCGCGTCGGACACTCCTTCATCAAGGCGGAGATGGCCGAGCACGGCGCGATCTTCGGCGGCGAGCACTCCGCGCACTACTACTTCCGCGACTTCTGGAACGCCGACACGGGCATGCTGGCCGCCCTCCACGTCCTGGTCGCCCTCGGCGGACAGCCGGGCCCCCTCTCCGCACTGGTCGCCCGGTACGACCGCTACACCGGCTCCGGCGAGATCAACTCCACCGTCGCCGACCAGCAGGCCCGCACCGCCGCCGTACGCGCCGCCTACGCGCCCCGCGACGGCGTCACCACCGACGAGCTGGACGGCCTGACGGTCACCGGCCCCGACTGGTGGTTCAACCTCCGGCCCTCCAACACCGAACCCCTGCTCCGGCTGAACGTCGAGGCCCGCGACGAACCGACGATGACGGCGGTACGGGACGACGTGCTGGCCCTGGTCCGCGCCGGGTCCTGACGCCCCGGGGGTGTCCTCCGGGCACCCCCGCCCCGCCCCGCACCCCCCGCCCCGCGGCGGTAGGCTGACGTGGCCCGATCCGTTGCCCGAAGGGAACCGACCATGCCGCTCGAAGCCGGCCTCCTGGAGATCCTCGCCTGCCCGGCCTGTCACTCTCCGCTCGACGACCGGACGGCGGCCGACACCCCCGAGCTGGTCTGCACCGGCGACGGCTGCGGGCTGGCCTACCCGGTACGGGACGGCATCCCCGTCCTCCTCGTCGACGAGGCCCGCCGCCCCGCGTAACGGAGCCCGTACCCCGCACGGTGGCAGCACGTGATCGGAGGACCCTCCCCATGCTCGACGAGTCACTGCTCGACGCCCCAGAGGCCCTGGCGCGGGCCGACCGCCGCGGCCTGCTCCGCGGCGCCGCCGAGGCCGGGGCCCGGGTCCGTACCGCCGCCCGGAACGCCACCGAGGCCGGGATCGCCGCGTTGACCCCGGAGGGCCGCCCCCGCGCCGTACTCGTCGCGGGGTCCGGCACCGCCGCCTCCGGCGTCGCCGACCTGATCGCCGCCCTGGCCGGTGCCTCCGCGCCCGTCAGCCGCATCCACCCCACCGGGGTGGCCCCCGCCGCGGGCGCGATGCGCTGGGCGCTGCCCGGCTGGGCCGGGGCCATGGACCTGCTGCTGATCGTCACGGCGGACGGCTCCGAGCCCGGCCTCGCCCTCCTCGCCGAACAGGCGTACCGCCGGGGCAGCAGCGTCGTCGCCGTCGCCCCGAGCCGGTCACCGCTGCGCGAGACGATCGACGGGGCGCGCGGACTCCTCGTACCGATGGCCACCGCCCCGCACGGCGAGTACGACGCCGAGACCTCGGCCGCGGGCCCCGGCACCCTCTGGGCGCTGTTCACCCCGCTGCTCGCTCTGCTGGACCGGGTCGGCCTGCTCACCGCCTCCGCCGAGGAGCTGCAGCGCGTCGCCGACCGCCTGGACCGGACGGCGGAACGCTGCGGCCCGGCCATCGCCACCTACGGCAACCCGGCCAAGACCCTCGCGGCCGAGCTCGCCGACAGCCTTCCCCTCATCTGGACGGAGGGCGCCGCCGCCCCGGTCGGCCGCAGGTTCGCCGCCGTCCTGGCCGAGCTGGCCGGCCGCCCGGCCCTCGCCGCTGAACTGCCCGAGGCGCTCCCCGCCCACGGCACCCTGCTGGCGGGCCGCCTCGCCGCGGCCGCCGACCCGGACGACTTCTTCCGCGACCGGGTCGACGAGCCGGACCCGCTGCACGTCCGCGTCGTCCTGCTCCGCGACCGCCCCACCGGCGGACTGAGCGCGGCCCCCGCCGCCCGCGAACTGGCCCTGGGCCACGACACCGCGATCAGCGAACTCGAACCCGAGGAGGGCACCGGGCTCGAAGCCCTCGCCGAGCTGCTCGCGGTCACCGACTTCGCCGCCGTCTACCTCGCACTCGCCTCCGCGACCGACGCCTGACACCTGCGGGCCCCCGCGCCGACGCCTGACTCCTGCACCCTCCACACCAGGACCCGCAGACCCACCCCGCGCACCCGCCAGTGCCACGGCTTCCGCTCCACGCACTTCACAAGGACGAACACCATGGACCGGCTCGTCAACACCGTGCGCCCGTACGCCTGGGGCTCCACCACCGCGATCCCCGGACTGCTCGGCACCGCCCCCACCGGTGAACCCCAGGCCGAGATGTGGATGGGCGCCCACCCCGGCGCCCCCTCGCTCCTCACCCGCCCGACGGCCGGCCCGCCCGCTAGCACCGGAACCGGCCCCCGGCAGTCCCTCACCGACGTCATCGCGGCCGACCCCGAGCGGGAACTGGGCCGGGCCACCGTCGAGAAGTTCGGCCCCCGCCTGCCCTTCCTCCTCAAGCTCCTCGCGGCCGGGGCCCCGCTCTCCCTCCAGGTCCACCCCGACCCCGCCCAGGCCCGGCGGGGATACGAGGACGAGGAGCGCCGGTCCGTCCCGGTCGACGCCCCGCACCGCACGTACCGGGACGCCCACCACAAGCCAGAGCTGATCTGCGCGCTCACCCCCTTCACCGGCCTGTGCGGCTTCCGCCGCCCCGCCGAGTCGGCCGAGGTGATGTCCGCCCTGGGCGTCGACGCCCTGAAGCCGTACGCCGACCTGCTCGGCGCCCGCCCCGAGGAGGCCGCCCTGCGCGAGGTCCTCACCGCGATCCTCGGCGCCGACCCCGCGGAGACGGCCGTGACGGTGCACCGGGCCGCCGCGGCCGCCGAGCGCCTCGGCGGCCCGTACGCCCCGTACGCCCGGATCGCCCACCACTTCCCCGGCGACCCCGGCGTCCTCGCCGCGATGCTGCTGAACTACGTGGAACTCCGGCCCGGCGAGGCCCTGTTCCTCGGCGCGGGCGTGCCGCACGCCTACCTCTCCGGCCTCGGCGTCGAGATCATGGCCAGCTCGGACAACGTGCTGCGCTGCGGACTCACGCCCAAGCACATCGACGTACCCGAGCTGCTGCGCATCGTCCGCTTCGAGGCGGCCGAGCCCGGCATCCTGCGCCCCGAGGCCGCCGCCTCCGGCGAGGAGCTGTACGAGACGCCCGTCGACGAGTTCCGGCTCTCCCGCTACGGACTCAGCCCCGGCGCGGCCCCCGTCGACCTGACCCGCGGCACCCCGCAGATCCTGCTCTGCACCGCGGGCACCGTGAAGGCGGGCCCGCTGGACCTCACCCCCGGCACCTCCGCCTTCGTACCCTCGGGCGAAATGGTCGAAGTATCCGGTACGGGAACCCTGTTCCGTGCCACAGTGGTGGCCTGACGCATCACCCGTCCCGACTGCTGCAACAATGTCCGGCCGTAACGCGGCGCCGAGGGCGCGGCACCAACGAAGGGACACCAGGCACCGATGAGTGCGTCAGGCGGAACCAAGGCGATCGTGGCGGCACTGGGCGCCAACCTCGCGATCGCGGTGGCCAAATTCGTGGCGTTCCTGTTCAGCGGTTCGTCGTCGATGCTCGCGGAGAGCGTCCACTCGGTCGCCGACTCCGGCAATCAGGGCCTCCTGCTGCTCGGGGCCAAGAAGGCCCGCCGCGAAGCCACCCCCCAGCACCCCTTCGGCTACGGCCGCGAGCGGTACATCTACGCGTTCCTCGTCTCCATCGTCCTCTTCTCGGTCGGTGGCATGTTCGCGGTCTACGAGGGCTACGAGAAGATCAAGAACCCGCACGAGATCGAGGCCTGGTACTGGCCGGTCGGCGTGCTCGTCTTCGCGATCATCGCCGAGGGCTTCTCCTTCCGCACGGCCATCAAGGAGTCCAACGCGACCCGCGGTTCGCTGTCCTGGCGGGAGTTCATCCGCCGGGCCAAGGCCCCCGAGCTCCCCGTCGTCCTCCTGGAGGACTTCGGCGCGCTGATCGGTCTGGTGCTCGCCCTCGGGGGCGTCGGCCTCTCCCTCGCGACCGGCGACGGTGTCTGGGACGGCATCGGCACCCTCTGCATCGGCGTCCTGCTGATCATCATCGCGATCGTGCTCGCCGCCGAGACGAAGTCCCTCCTGCTCGGCGAGGCCGCCGGTACCGACGAGGTCGAGAAGATCAAGGCCGCGGTCGTCGACGGCGACACCGTCACCCGCGTCATCCACATGCGTACGCTCCACCTCGGTCCGGAGGAGCTGCTCGTCGCCGCCAAGATCGCGGTCCAGCACGACGACACGGCCACCGAGGTGGCCAACGCCATCAACGCCGCCGAGAACCGCATCCGCGAGGCCGTCCCGATCGCCCGGGTCATCTACCTGGAACCGGATATCTACAGCGAGTCCGCCGCCGCGGCGGGCGTCAACCCCGCCAAGGCCCCGGGCGGCACTCCCGGCACCGATCCGAAGCCCCCGGCCGACTCCGGCCACTGAGATCCCCGGCCCTTCCCGGCCCCGCCCCTCTCCGGCCGGTACCGGCCGCTTTCCGCCGTTTCCGGCCGCCCCTGGCCCCGGGCGGACTGGGAGCGGACCGGCCGACCGGTGTAGATTCGACGGCAGTGTCAGACGTCGCTGCTGATGGCGGTCGATCGGTCCGAACGCTCGGACCGGCCGAGGGAGAGAGGGCCTCCGACGGACTGCGCTGCGAGCGTCCCGGGCATTCGTGTGCCCGCCGCCGCAGAGCCATCCGTGCCCGCCTCGACCCCATTACGAGGAGCAGCCCGTTATGACGACGGTCGCCAACCGACAGGACTTCAAGGTCGCCGACCTCTCCCTCGCGGCTTTCGGTCGCAAGGAGATCACCCTCGCCGAGCACGAGATGCCCGGCCTGATGTCCATCCGCAAGGAGTACGCCGCCACGCAGCCGCTGGCCGGTGCCCGGATCACCGGCTCGCTGCACATGACGGTGCAGACGGCCGTGCTGATCGAGACCCTGGTCGCCCTCGGCGCCGAGGTCCGCTGGGCCTCCTGCAACATCTTCTCCACCCAGGACCACGCCGCCGCGGCCATCGCCGTCGGCCCGAACGGCACCCCGGACGCCCCGGCGGGCCTCCCGGTCTTCGCCTGGAAGGGCGAGACGCTGGAGGAGTACTGGTGGTGCACGGAGCAGGCCCTGACCTGGCCGAACAGCCCCACCGGCGGCCCGAACATGATCCTCGACGACGGTGGTGACGCCACCCTCCTCGTCCACAAGGGCGTCGAGTTCGAGAAGGCCGGTGCCGCCCCGGACCCGTCGACCGCGGACAGCGAGGAGTACGCCCAGATCCTCACGCTGCTCAACCGCACCCTCGGCGAGTCCCCGCAGAAGTGGACGCGGCTGGCATCCGAGATCCGCGGTGTCACCGAGGAGACCACGACCGGTGTGCACCGTCTGTACGAGATGCACCGCGACGGCACCCTCCTCTTCCCGGCGATCAACGTCAACGACGCCGTCACCAAGTCCAAGTTCGACAACAAGTACGGCTGCCGCCACTCGCTGATCGACGGCATCAACCGCGCCACGGACGTCCTGATCGGCGGCAAGACCGCCGTCGTCTGCGGCTACGGCGACGTGGGCAAGGGCTGCGCGGAGTCCCTGCGCGGCCAGGGCGCCCGGGTCATCGTCACGGAGATCGACCCGATCTGCGCCCTGCAGGCGGCGATGGACGGCTACCAGGTCGCCACGCTCGACGATGTCGTCGGCCAGGCCGACATCTTCGTCACCACCACGGGCAACAAGGACATCATCATGGCCTCCGACATGGCCAAGATGAAGCACCAGGCCATCGTCGGGAACATCGGCCACTTCGACAACGAGATCGACATGGCCGGTCTCGCCCAGATCGAGGGCATCGTCAAGGACGAGGTCAAGCCGCAGGTCCACACCTGGACCTTCCCCGATGGCAAGGTCCTCATCGTGCTCTCCGAGGGCCGCCTGCTGAACCTGGGCAACGCCACCGGCCACCCCTCGTTCGTCATGTCCAACTCGTTCGCGGACCAGACCCTGGCCCAGATCGAGCTGTTCACCAAGCCCGCGGAGTACCCGACCGACGTCTACGTGCTGCCCAAGCACCTGGACGAGAAGGTCGCCCGCCTCCACCTCGACGCCCTCGGCGTGAAGCTCACGACGCTCCGCCCCGAGCAGGCCGCGTACATCGGCGTCGAGATCGACGGCCCGTACAAGCCCGACCACTACCGCTACTGATCCCGACCCCGTCGTCGGCGACCGCACCCGCCACCACACGCCGGTGACGACCGGCCCGACGGACGGAACGGCTCCAGCGGCTACGAAAGCAGGCCCCCGCACCCCCGTGCCGGGGGCCTGCTCCCGTCCCGCGCCCGCTCAGCCCGAGGAACCCCGAAGGACCCCATGCCCCGCGGCCGATATTCGCTCCACGATCTCCACGATCACACCCCCCTCGGTGAAGAGCACTTCCACTGCGCGCCCGGCCCCTCCGGCTGGCGCTACCTCTCCCGGACCACCACTCCTTCCGGCGACCACCTCGGCTCCCTCGACCTCACCCTCGACGATCTCGGCCGCCCCATCCGCCTCGAACTGCACACCGCGAGCTGGCAGGTCCGCGGCGCCGCCCTCGACGGCGTCACCTGGGTCCGTGCCGACCCGGCCGGCACCCACGCCACCGAAGGCAACGTCCGCGCCCACGCCTTCACCGGCACCTCGCCCGCATTCCTCGTCGCCACCGCACGACTGCTGCGCCTCACCCCCGATTCCCCCGCGACGCGCGTCCGCCTGGTCGCCTTCACCGACCCGGTCCTCGCACCCCGCACCGTCGACCAGTCCTGGGCCCTGGTGAACAGTGAAACGCACACCACTGACAACGGCCCCCTGACCGTGGACGAATACCAGGTCAGCGCCCTGGACACCGGCGAGCAGCACACCATCCACCTCGCCGGTGACGTGGTTCTCGCGGCCCCGGGCGTCGAACTCGAAGACCTGGACTCCCCGCCCTCCCCGCGTTAGGCAGGCGGCACGAACCCCGTAGCGGCAGGTGGCACCGTTCCACCTTCCATCGCCCCACCAGCAGTACCCCCCACCACCGGAACCTCTCCCTTCGCCGGCCCCCCGGCCACCCCAGGGCCCCCGCCCGCCACCGGAACCTCTCCCTTCGCTGGACCTCCGGCCCCCTCAGGGCCCCCGCCCACCACCGGCGCTCCGCCCACGGGCAGTTCCCCGGCTCGCTGTCCCCCCACCCCCGCCGAACCGTTCCGCGCGGCGGCGTACGCCCGCTGGGCCTCCCGCGTCTGCCGCTCGTTCACGACCGCCGCCAGATACGCCCAGGCAGGCACCCCCTCCGGCACCGGAGCCCCGGTCCGTCCCGCCAGTTCCCCGGCCAGCCGCTCCGCCATCGCCTGCCCCACCCGCGCATCCAGCTGATGCACGCGGGTCAGGCACTGCCGTACGGCCAGCCACGTGGAGTCCGGCACCGCCGACAGATCGAGCCCCGCGAACCGGCCGACCAGCCACGGCGGAGGAGGCGGCACGAACGCCGCCCGCCCCGCGGGCAGCCGCTCCCGTACGACCAGCGTCCCCGCGAACACGTCACCAAGACGCCGCCCCCGCTCCGACACCAGCGAGGCGACACACGCGACGGCCCCCAGGGTCATCAGGATCTCGACGAACCCCACGGCCCCGCGCACCAGCGCGTGCCGGAAGCGGATCGGCCCCCCGTCGTCCCGCACCACCCGCAGCCCGCACGCCAGCTTCCCCAACGAGCGCCCGTGGCTGAGCGTCTCCACCGCCACAGGCCCGCCCACCAGCACCAACAGGAAGGAGGCCACCGACACCGCCGCGAGCGCCGCCTCGTCCAGCGTCGCCGTCGAGACCGCCAGCCCGACCGACACCAGGACGAACGCCACCCCCACCACCACGAGGTCGATGACCACCGCCAGAGCCCGGCTCGGCAGCTTCGCCGGCCGCAACCCCAGAACGACCGCGTCCCCCGTCACCAGCTCGCTCATCGCCGCCCCCCCCGCCCTTCGCCGAACGTCCCTGCCCCTCGGGGCCTCAGTCTGCCAAGCTGACCCGCAGCGCGCCGCCGCAGTACGCACCCGTACGCACCACGCATGGAAGCAGACGCCGACCATGGACCTCGATGTCTTCGTGACCGCCCACCGCGCCGAGTGGGACCGCCTGGACCATCTCCTGCGCCGCGGCCGTCGGCTCACCGGCACGGAGGCGGACGAACTCGTCGAGCTCTATCAGCGCACGGCCACCCATCTCTCCCTCCTCCAGTCCAGCGCCCCGGACCCACTGCTCGCGGCCCGTCTCACCCCGCTGGTGGCACGGGCCCGCGCCGCGGTCACGGGTACCCGCCGAGCCTCCTGGCGCGACGCCGTCCGCTTCCTCACCGCCGGATTCCCGGCCGCCGTCTACCGGGCCAGGTACTGGTGGATACCCACGGCCGTGCTCTCCACCGTGCTGGCGGCGGTCATCGGGTGGTGGATCGGCACACACCCCGAGGTCCAGTCGGCCATCGGCGCCCCGGACGACCTCCGCCGCATGACCAGTCCGGGCGGAGAGTACGAGAGCTACTACTCCAGCCATCCCGCGGCGTCGTTCGCCGCCCAGGTCTGGACGAACAACGCCCAGGCCGCGGCCATGTGCCTGGTCCTGGGAGCGTTCCTCGGAATCCCGGTGATCTGGATCCTCTTCACCAATGTGCTCAACCTCGGGGTGGGCATCGGCCTGATGTCCTCGGCCGGCCGGCTCGACACCTTCCTGGGCCTGATCCTCCCGCACGGCCTGCTCGAACTCACCGCGGTCTTCGTCGCCGCGGGTACGGGGCTCCGCCTCGGCTGGACGGTCATCGACCCGGGCCCCCGCACCCGGCGCGCGGCCCTCGCGGAACAGGGCCGGTCGGCGATCGGGATGGCCCTCGGACTCGCGCTGGTCCTCTTCGTCTCCGGTGTCATCGAAGGCTTCGTCACCCCCTCCGGCCTCCCGACCTGGGGACGCATCACCATCGGCATCGTGGCCGAGCTGGCCTTCCTCGCCTACGTGTACGTCCTGGGCGGCCGTGCCGCACGGGCTGGTGACGACGGCGACCTCGATCCCGCGGAACGCAGCGCCCAGCTCCCGGTAGCCGCCTGATGTGCGACCCACCCCGCTGACCTGCTAGTCTGCTCCTTGCCACAAAAGCCATTGACATGGCCGACGTGGGGAGGTAGATTTTACGGGTTGAGTCGAACTGGACAAGTTCGATCCCAACGGATAACGTCTACCTCGCTCTCGACGGGAATGAAATTTCCGCGGAGCCATTGATCCCTCACTTCACAACATGAAGCCGATTTTCCGGCCGAATGTTTCTGATAAAGTCGGATCAGCCGAAAGGCAAAGACCTTCCAACAGGTCACCGGAATTGAAATTCGGACCGGAAACGGAACGAAAAGAGTCTGGTAAGGTTGGAACCGCTGGAAAGGGAATCGCGGAAGCGAGGAACT
>NZ_JBHVVM010000043.1:19804-44040 GCF_042883525.1 Streptomyces sp. NPDC058195 | reverse complement strand
CCCCATCGCTGCGCGATGGGCAAGCGAACCACCGGGCTGCGCCCGGTGGTTGCGCTCCCGCTCCGCGTCCGCGCTGCACCTCGCTGTGCGAGGTGCTCACTACCCGGACTGCGTCCGGGTAGTGAGGGTCCGTCCGCTGCGCTTCCGGACCGGGCCTTGCTGTGCAAGGCTCAAACGGTTCTCCGCTTCGCTCCGCGCCGGGTTGGGCGGGTCCGCTGCGCTCCCCCGCCCAACAGCCCCTCCGGCTACGCCTCCAGGGCTATCGGCCCGCTGGCGCGGGCCGGGCTGGCTGCGGGGGTGGGGCTCTCGTTTGTGGGGGTTCTAGTGTATCGGGTGCATCAGGTTGAGATTTAGCATGTAGTGTTGGCGAAATGTGGGGAGACCCTGCTTGGTGTCCTGCAGGGAAGGGAGGGGTATCTATGGGTAATGCGAGGGCATATCCGGTCTACCGGAGCGAGGGCGGGGACGTGGCGGCGGTAATTTCTGTGGCTGTGTCTCTGGTCGAGTGTGGGGAGTTATGGGAGGGGGCTGTTGTTGACCTGAATGCCGAATTGCTTCGGGTCGAAGATATCGTGAGGGCTCGCGAGGTGTTCCCTCAAGGCTGGTTCTCTGGAGGCGGCGAACATTTTCGTGGGGCCGACCTTCCGGATGACGCCGCGGTGCTGGCTCGTCTGCTGCCGATAACACTTTCGATCGAGGAACCGGTGGAGGGCGATCTGTTGGAGAGAGCTCCGGAGGTGCTGCGTCAGGCAGGGTGGGGACAGATTGCATGGATGGCACTCAGTTGGCCGGCTGTGCCCGAACTCGGCCTCGGTCCGGAGCATGCGCGGACCGGGGTGCAAGCGTGCTTCGGGACCGATGCCAACCACGAGCGGGCCCAGGGCCACACCGTGTACGTCCACGTCCGGCCCTGGGAAGACGAGCGGGCGCAGCACCTCGCTCGGCGAATCGGACACGACGTCATAGGGCCTGGGGAGCACGGCTGGTGAAGAACAGCTGGAAAGGAACGGGGTCCAGGCGGCAGGGGTGCACCGTCCGCAGTGCACTGAGGAAAAACTGAAGCAGAGTGGAATAGCTGAAGCCAGCCATCTGATGCATAGAACGAGCTGGGTATGACATGGCCAGCATTCCGCACGCAGCCTTCTGAAAGACCACAGGAATTCAACGCTCGGAGAGACACGGAAATGTCCGCGATTCAGCTCAAGGAACACCAGGTAGATCAGCGTTCCGCGTTTCTTAGGTGGGTGGGATTCCCTGCAAGGTCATCTGTTCCTCCGGAGGGGGAACGGGCGATGGGAGTGTCCGCGACCGGGTCTGGCAAGACGATCACCACCGCTTCGTGCGCTCTGGAGTACTTCCCGGATGGGCGGATTCTGGTGATGGTGCCCACGCTGGACCTGATCGTGCAGAGTGCCCAGTCCTGGCGGCAGGTCGGGCATCGCGCGCCGATGATCGCGGTCTGCTCCGTGGACAGGGACGAGGTCCTGGAGCAGCTCGGAGTACGCACCACCACCAACCCGATCCAGCTCGCGCTGTGGGCGGGGTCCGGGCCGGTGGTCGTGTTCGCCACGTACGCTTCTCTCGTGGACCGTGAGGACCCCTCCGATGTCTCTGGCCGTGGGACTGTTCCCGGGCCGTTGGAATCGGCTCTGGCGGGCGGGGAGCGGCTGTACGGGCAGCGGATGGCCCCGTTTGACCTGGCCATTCTGGACGAGGGGCACATGACCGCGGGGGACATGGGCCGGCCGTGGGCGGCGATCCATGACAACAGCCGGATCCCTGTCGACTTCCGGCTCTACCTGACCGCCACCCCGCGGATCCTCGCCGCGCCCCGGCCGCAGCGTGGCCGGGGCGGGCGGGAGGTGGTGATCGCTTCGATGGAGAACGACTCCAGCACGTATGGCACCCGGATTTTTGATCTCGGGCTGGCGGAGGCGGTAGAACGCTCGATCCTCGCCGGCTTCGAGATCGACGTGCTCGAGATCCGCGACCCCGACCCGATCCTCGGCCTGTCCGAGGACGCGCTGCGCGGCCGGCGCATGGCCCTGCTCCAGGCCGCACTGCTGGAACACACGGCGCAGATGAATCTGCACACCACCATGGTGTTCCACCAGCGGGTCGAGGAAGCCGAAGCGTTCGCCGCGCAGATGCCGCGCACAGCCGCCGAGCTGTATACCGCTGAGGCCTCCGCGGCGGCGCTGGCCGAGGCAGAGACGCTGCCCGCGTCGTCGATCGACGCCGAGCTGTACGAGCTGGAGGAGGGCCGTCATGTGCCTGCGGAGCGGGTGTGGGCGGACTGGCTGTGCGGGGACCATCCCATCGCGCACCGGCGGGCGGTGATCCACCGGTTCGCCAACGGCATCGACGCCCGAAACCGGCGGGTGCACCGGGCGTTCCTCTCCTCCGTACGTGCCCTCGGAGTCGGGGTCGACATCACCGGGCTGCGCGGCGTCGAGGCCGTGTGCATCGTCGGCTCCCGCAGCTCCCAGGTCGACATCGTCCAGAACATCGGCCGCGCCCTGCGCCCCAACCCCGACGGCACGACCAAGACCGCACGGATCATCATCCCCGTCTTCCTCCAGCCCGGGGAGGACCCGAAGGACATGATCGCCTCGGCCAGCTACCAGCCCCTGGTCGACATCCTCCAAGCCCTGCGCTCGCACTCCGAACGCATGGTCGACCAGCTCGCCTCCCGCGCCCTGACCCGCGGCACCGAACGTCGGCGCATCCACGTCCGCCCCTCCCCCACCACCGCGGCCGGCCCGGAGAACGGGGACGTGCCCGCGGAGGCTGACGATGCGCAGCAGGAGGTCGACCGGGTCACCTCCCTCGTGGTCAACTTCGCCTCCCCCCGCGACGCCGCCGACATCGCCGCCCTGACCCGCTGCCGCGTCATCCGGCCCGAATCCCTCGTCTGGCTGGAGGGCTACCAAGCCCTGGTCCGGTGGCGTACCGAGAACGAGATCACCGACCTTCACGCCGTCCCCTATGACGTCGAGACCAAGGCCGGCACGACGAAGGCGTTTCCGCTGGGGCGATGGGTGCACCAGCAGCGGAAATCACTGCGGGCCGGCGACCTCGACCCTCACCGCAAAGAGCTCCTCGACGACGCCGGAATGGTCTGGGAGCCCGGCGACGAAGCATGGGAGAAGAAGCTCGCCGCGCTGCGGTCCTACCGGCGGGCCACCGGGCACCTGGCACCCCGGCAGGACGCTGTCTGGGGCGAAGGCGAGGGGGACGGCGAGCAGCTGGCCATCGGACAGCTCCTCGCCAACCTCCGCCGCAAGAACGGCCTCGGCAAAGACCCTCAGCGCGCGGAAGCCCGGGCCGCCCAACTGGCGGAGATCGACCCGGACTGGAACTGCCCCTGGCCACTCGACTGGCAACGCCACTACCGCGTCCTGGCCGACCTCGTCGACGCCGACGGCGTGCTGCCTCACATCGACCCCGGCGTCACCTTCGACGGCGACGACATCGGACGATGGCTGGAGCGGCAGAAGAACCCAGGCACGTGGGCGCAGCTGTCGACCGATCAGCAGGAACGGCTGAGCAGGCTGGGCATCGAGCCCGTCGAGACGCTCCCTCCCGCCCCGGCGGCTGCGCGGTCGACGAAGGGCCAGGGCAAGGCACAGCAGGCGTTCCAGCGTGGCCTCGCGGCCCTCGCACAGTGGGTCGAACGGGAAGGCACCGACCGGTCCGTACCCCGCGGCCATGCTGAGGAGATCGCAGTCGACGGCGAAGCAGACCCGGTGATCGTCAAGCTAGGCGTATGGGTCTCCAACACCAAATCGAGAAAGGACCGGTTGGGCGCCGATCAGCTCGCCGCGCTAAGAGAGCTTGGCATGGAATGGGCGGCGTAGAGGGCGTAGAGGGCGTAGAGGGCGTAGAGGGCGTAGAGGGCGTAGAGCCATCTACAAGACGATTCCCTTCGGCCGGGCTTTCGGAGGCACCGCTGGATGATTCCGTCTTGAACTCGCGGAACGCGTCGATCCGGGGTAGAGGCGTCCCCGTCTTCGGGTCTCACCCGACCATGGGGTGATTTGGAATCGGCCATCAGGTCCAGGTCATGGAGCTTGTGCTGTGCCGGTAGTGGGCGACTCCTGCGTAGGACATGCCCAGAGAGGTGGTGAGGACCTTGATGAGGTCCGCCCGACATCGCCGAGATCGGCTATCAGTGGACCCTGGGCGCGAACCAGCAACCCACATGACCAGCATTCACGGTGCTTCCTCCGGCGGCGGTGGTAAACGCGCGACCGGGTTGAACCGGCAGTCATAGCGGCCCGCCGGTCAGTGGCTCGCGTGCGCTCGCTCTACGTACTCTCGGCCCAGCTGGGCCGCGGCCCAGCTGGGCCGAGAGTACGTAGAGCAGTGCGAGACTGATCAGCCAACCGGCCACCGCGGAGAACTGGTTGATCGTGAACTTGAAGGCCTGGCCCAGCAGGAGGTCCACCAGAAGGGCGGCGCGCAGGGTGCGCAGGGCCGCGCTTCGGTCGCGGCGCAGCAGAGCAGTCCCGCGCAGGGAGAGGGCCAGGGATGTCAGGGAGCAGGCGAGAGCTCCCGCGATGGCGGTCCACTGCGTTTCGTCTGCGAGGCCGCCCGTGAGGCCGTCGACGGCGATGGCGACCAACAGGAGTGCTGCCTGAAGGGTCGCGCCCCACGCGGAGATGTGGACGAGCGGCCGTTTGCCGGACACCCGGGCCGTCACCCAAGCACGGGCTCGCCGGGCCAGCTCGTGGTGCGGGGCGGGCCGCCTGGCCGGGCGCTCGGGCACGGCTTCGAGCACGGCCGCCAGAGCCGCGTCCAGCGCGGTGGCCGGGCCGCCTGTGGCGCGCAGACGGCGCAGCGCCTCGTCCCTGTCCTGTGGGGTCAGCCCACACAGGGCGCCGTGCAGCGCGGTGTCCGCCGCTGCCGCCGAGCGGGCCGCGCCGGATACCGTCTCCCTGTCCGTACGCCCGCGCCGCGTGACCCACCAGGTGAGACCGGTCAGGGCGACGAACGACAGGTAGATGAGCCCTGCGGCCGGGCGGTAGAGGTAGCCGTCGACGGCGACCAGTTTGCCCACCTCGTCGATGAACAGGCCGAAGCCGACGCCACCGATCAGCGCTCCTCGCCGCCGCGAGGCAAGTCCCGTGAAGACGAGCATGACAAGGAGCCCGGCCAGCATCAGCAGCCCGCCCCACAGCATGTGGGCGATGTGCAGCCCTCCGTGGCCCGCCCCGCCGCCGAGCTTCGGGTAGTCGGTGAGGACGAGGAAGGCGCGTGTCACCAGCACGGTGGCGACACCGACGAGCACGAAGAGCCGTAGGTGCGCCGCGGCGCTCGCCGTACGCAGGAATCCGCGGGCCAGAGTCATTCGGGGCATGGGCCGAGCCTCGCCCATTCGCACCGCCGGATCCATGGGGCCAGCACCCGTCCCGCCGACGGGCTGTCCCCCCTCGCCGTGGAGAGCCCGCCTTCTGCCTTGCGCAGGACGACGTCGGCAAGCGCCCCGGGCCCGCTGCTCTTGGGCAGCTGGTCGGCGCGGCGCCGTACGTCGGAGCCGGGCGGCGAGCTCCCGGTAGGCGTTGTCGGTGTAGATGTCGGCGATCAGATGGGCGTCAGGCGCCACGGGGAGCCTGGCCGCCATGTGCACCCGGGCCCCGGCCGTGACGAGAGCCGCCGACGGGTTGGTGATGAGCGGGCCGAGCAGGTGGACCAGCCGTTCACCGATCCGCAGTTCCTCGCTCAGGCGCTGGAGCTCGGTGTGCCCGCTGATGAGCAGGCGGTCCACGGTGTGCTGATCGCGCTCCGTAGTGCTTCATGACCACGAGACGTCCGTCTACGCTGTCGCCCATGAGCACCTCCCTCTACTACAGCGCGCACCGCGCGACACCGCTGACCAAAACCGAACTGGCCTCCGTCGCGCAGATCGTCGCCGCGCACATGGCATCGTTCCCCTACGACGACGAGGAAAGCCTGTGCCTGTACGACGGGGACGTGATCGGAGCGGGCGAAGTCCTTTCCGGGTCCACCAAAATGCCACACGACCCCGGTCGCCTGATGCCGGTGATCGCCCATGTGCTGGATTCCGTCACGGAGCTGCGCCGGGCCGTGCCGGGTGCCGAATGGCGCGTCCACATGGACGATCTCGACGTTCCGTGGGACGAAGCCGAAGGCTACGTCCTTCCCGGGATGCGTGACGCGGACCTGATCGCGGAACTCGCTGCGATCATGAACGAAGCGACGGAGTGAAATCTCTCAGAGTAGCCACTGCACCGAACCCGTGATCACGGGCTGGGACGCTCGCGCGGCGGGTTCACCACCACGCTGCACCTGGCCGTCCAGCAGGGGCAGAAGCCCATGCCGATCGTGGTGACGGCAGGGCGGCGTGGGGACACCCCGAGCACCCGGACTACCCCCGCATCCTCGCCGTCTTCAACGAGGCCACCGGACCACTGCGGGCCCGCGACGTCTGCGAAGCCCTCGACCACGAAGTGCTGCCGAAGAACATCGAAGGCACCCGCGCCAAGCTGAAGCGTCTGGTCAGACTCGACATCCTCGCCGAAGTCGGCACTGGCAACTTCACCAGAAAGCCATGTCCGTGAATCCGTGACACCTCTTCTCGCACTGGATCAGACGTGCTCGGCGACCACATAGACGGAGTTGACCTCACCCGCCCGAGCGACAGCGACAGAAGCGGTGATGGTTCCCTCGCCTGGTCCCTGCGCTCCGCGCCAGGAACTGCCCGCGAAGCTCCAGCCGAAACGCTGCCCTTCCCTGCCGTCCCAGCCAGCAGGTAAGCCAGGCGCGAGTGGCCCCACGTTGAGGGTCTGAAGGAAGGACGTCAAGCCGGCGTCGGAAACCTTATAGTGAAGGACGAGGGTCCCTTCGGAACCGATCAGCGATTCTTCGTCATGGAACCGCACGTCCGTCGCCTCGTCGGGCAGGCTCACGTCGTAGTGCGCAAGCACAGTTGCCAGCGACCCGTCGCCATAAACCACGTCGTCCCGCTCCCGGAGATAGTCGTGCGGGTCTGCTTCACCAGGAAGCAGTAGCCAGGCAGCGGCACCCGCCAAGATCGCGCAAACGACTACGCTCAATACGCCATACCGCCAACGGGCCCAGCCCCGCGTCCCCTCCGGCATGCGCCTATCCAAGCGCGCAATGATCCGGAACGCCACCTGCCGACAAGCAAACCAGCGTAGTCACCTGATACTCGCGCAGACGAGCAGCCGCGCCCGCCACCAGCCAACCTCACCCAACCCAGCCCTGAAGCGGACGATCACTCTCGAATCGCCCTCTGATGTCAGCCGCAGTTCGCGGGCACGATCGTGGTGGAGAGCGGTTCGTCGAAGCTGCTGCTGGCGCTGACGGTGATGCACGGGTTGTCGTTGAACCCACTGAGGATGGCGACATCCGTGTCAGCAGAGGCACTGCCAGCCGTGGTGAACAGTCCAGCCGCGGCGAAGGCGGCAGTGGCGAGCACGGTGCGGATTTGCATCGGAGTCTCCTGATGTCCCGGAGGTGGGCTGCCCGGTGCGGCCCGACACGACCAGGGGAATGCCCGGCTGCGGGCAGCATGATTCCGGTGGTCATCCCCAGGGATGAATGCTGGCACCCGGTCAGCTCAGTGAGAGCACCCGCCCGCCTTCCTGCGGCGTCCGACGGTGGTCGCCCAGGTCAGGCAGGAGGACAAGGTCCGGGCCGTCGAGGAACTCACCCGCGACGACCAGGTCGCCGCGACGGTGACCACCGGCCTGCTGCGGCGCCCCGATGTCGCCTTCCGTGCGATGTCGGACGACACCGCCCGCCACCAGGTCAACCACGCCCAGGTCGAGCGCGGTCGGCAGGCCCGCGAGCACTTCGAGGAGACCAGCCCTGTCGCTCCGGCGGTCCGCAGCATCGACCGGTCGGTGGAGTTCCTGGACCTGGTCACCGCCTGCCACGCGTTCGTCGCGGCGACCGGCCGGGTTGTCCCGGGCCTGCGCGACCGCCAGCTCGGCGACGACGAACGCGGAGTCGTCCACGAGAACGTCGCCCGCGTCCGGGCGACGCTGGACTGGATCGAGACGGCCGTCGACACCGGGAAGGTCGACGTCGACGGAGAGCTGGCCCGTCTCCTGCAACGTGATTAAGCGATGCCCCGCGCTGCCGAGCGCAGATCGCCCGCCGCTCAGCGACACGCCGACACCGTCCGGTTCGTACTCTTCGAGGCGAGGCCGGCAGGCCTGGCCTTCAACCAGCTGATCCGCTCCAGTGAGCTGTCGCCCAGCCAGGCCCGCGCGGGCCTGGCCTGCTTGCGGGACATCATCACCGAGCGCGGCTGGCCGCCCCTGATCTGGACCAGGACCGACGGCTACAAGTTCTGTTCGGATGCGGCCGAGCTCCAGGCATACGAGGTCGCGATCATCCGGGAGAAGCTCACCGAGATCCGCCGGTTCATCACCGGCGTCGTTGCCCCGCACGCCGCCCTGCAACCGAAGGGACGGTGGATCAAACACCTGAACACCCAGCTCAGCTCGGTGGAGTCCACGCTCGACGTGATCGCCGACTTCATCGACGCCTGACCGGCGGGGCCGGCCGCTTCGCGGCCGGCCCCGCCCCGTTTTCCAGGGAGGCACCGTTGGCCCGGCGCCGCTGTTACCCCTCCGACACCTTCGACGACGAGTGGGCCCTGCTCGAGCCGCTGCTGCCGCCACCGGCCTGCGAGAGCCGCGGGGCGGACGCCCGGAGAAGCACCCTCGCCGCGAGATCGTCGACGCGATCCGGTATGTCGTCGACACTGGCTGCAAGTGGCGTGCCCTGCCCAGGGATTTCCCGCCCTGGCGGACCTGCTACGGCTTCATGGCCCGCTGGGCCGCGGCCGGCATCGTCGGACAGATCCGCGACCAGCTCCGCAAACGCATCCGTCGCCAGATGGGCCGGGCACCCGGCGCTGTCGCCACCGTCATCGACTCCCAGTCCGTGAAAGCCTCCGAGACCGTCGGCAAGGACTCACGAGGCTACGACGGAGCGAAGAAAATCAACGGCCGCAAACGGCACCTGGTCGTGGACACCAAGGGCCTGCCGCTGCTCGTCATGGTCACCCCCGCCGACATGACCGACCGCGACGCGGCCAAGGAAGTTCCCTTCCGGCTCCGCCTCATGCGCCCAGAGATCACCATAGTCTGGGCGGACTCCGGGCGTCGAGCGGTCGCTGGCCTGGATCATGCACGCCCGCCGACACGCCCGCGACTACGAGCGGCTCATCCAGCACTCCGAGTCGCTGATCACCTGGGCCGCGATCACTCTCATGACCAGGCGCATCACCCGCCGACAGTCCCGAAGGACTGACCAAGCCCTCTCCCGCGAGGGTGAACGGGACTGAAGGTCGCCCGGACCACCGCCACCCCGCCCTCACCGCGTTTCTGGCACCTCCAACTTACTCGCCGTCTTCCGGGCCGTCGTTCTCCTTGCCGGATCGCTCGCGCCAGTGGGCGAGCCTCCGCGCGATCAAGTGGTTTTGGCGGCGACCCTAGCCCGCAGCCTGTCGCGGACGGCGGGCCACTCGTCTGCCAGAAGGCTGTAGTACAGCGAGTCGCGGCGAGTGCCGTCCTGGCGCCGCATATGGCTGCGCAGAGTCCCTTCGTGAACCAGGCCAAGGCGGGACAAGGCTTGCTGGGAACGTACGTTGAGGTTGTCAGTGCGCAGGGCGAGCCTGGCGAGTCGCAGGTCGTCGAAGGCGTGGCCGAACAGCAACAGCTTGGACTCGGCGTTATAGGGACCTCCCCAGCAAGAACGATCGAACCAGGTGGCGCCGATCTCAGCACGGCTCTCGGTCAAGTCAAGGTCGTACAGGCTGGTCGAACCGATCACAGCGTCGTCAGCGCAGCGTCGCACCGCGAAACACCGCCGAGCAGGATCCGCGATCATCTCGCTGAGTAGCACGCGCATCTGCGTCACGGTTTCAGGGCGCCGCCGGGGCATCCACCGCCATACCTCTGGGTCGGATGCAGAGGGCAGGAGAGCTTCGGCGTGGTCGGTGGACAACGGCACGAGGCGGACAGTTCCACCAAGGAGAAGGTTGTTGGTCACCGCAACACCGTAGAGCCGGTGATCACCCGCAGACCTGTCGGTTCAGAAACAGGTACTCACCGTGAGCGCGGGGAGGTGAGCTGCTCGACGAGTCGATCGTCAGGGGGGGGCGGAACGAGGCGCTGGCGACGGTCTTCCTGCGCGCACACCCGGGTCTACCGGCCCGAGTCCCTGGTGTGGCTGGGGGGCTATCAGGCCCTCATCCGATGGCCAAGCGCCGGCAGAAACCTCAAGGCCCCCACCGAACCAGGATAAGTGGCTTTTCACCTGGAGGAACGGTTCCGTCCTGGTGTGCCCTCTTGACCTCACCGGACGGGTGTCGTCCCGGGCGGGCGGAGGGCCAGCAGGGAGGGCACGGCTTCCGGCGCGGCGAGCCGCAGCAGTCCGTAGCCGATCCCGGCGACCCCGGTCATCAGCGAGGGGCTGTGCACCCCGCTCGGCATGCCGCACACCCAGCCCCGCGCCTCCAGCGCGTCCAGGGTCACGGCGGCCTGCCGCAGTGCCGTGTCCGCCGTCGCCCCGCCCGCCAGGAGCAGCGGGTCCAGGTTGCCCAGGTCGCCGTGGCAGAGGGAGAAGTTGTGCCCGAAGCCGTCGCGGGCCACCGTGGCCAGGGCCACCGCGCGTTCCTGGCGCAGCCGGGCGTCGTCCAGCTCCGCGCACAGCTCCACGCGGGCCAGGGCGATGCCCGCCGCCCCGTGGCACCAGAGCACGGGGTGGGGCGCAGCGGCGCCGGGCGGGCCGTCGGCGCGTACGTCGCGCCAGTTGGCGGCCTCCGCGTCGAAGAGGGTCCGCTCGTACTCCAGCGCCTCCCGGGCGAGGGCGGCCAGCCGCTCGTCGCCGAGCAGACTCCCGGCCCTGGTGAGCGCCCAGGCGATGCCCGAGGCTCCGTGGGCGAACCCGGCCAGTGGCCGGTCGGCCGTGCCGGCCAGTGCGCGGGGCAGCCAGCCGACCCCGCCGCCGGGCTGCGGGGCGGCCCGGTTGGCGAGCCGCCCGGCACAGCGGGCGAGGGCGTCGGTCACCGCGCCCGAGGGGTGCACCGCTCCCCAGGCGGCCAGCCCGGCGATGGTGCCCGCGCAGCCGTCGATGACGTCGAAGGACTCGTCCTCGGCGGCGGTGGCGGCGGCCCGTTGGACGAGGGTGTCGGCGAGCGCGGCCAGTCGGGCGTCGGTGCGGTGGGCGGTGAGGTGGGCGAGGGTGTAGAGGATGCCTCCGGTGCCGGTCAGACCGCCGGTGAGCCGGTCGGCGCGGCGCCCGGCCTGGTGGCGGAGGGTGACGTCGGCGGCCCGGGCGGCGCTCTGGTACGTCGCCTCGCCCGTGTGGAGGGCGAGGTGGTGGAGGAAGAGGGCGATGCCCGCGGTGCCGCTGTAGAGGTCGGGGCCGAGTTCCGCCGGGGCCCAGCGGCCGGGCGGGGTCCAGTTGGGTCCGGTCCAGGCCAGGTCGGCCGGTCCTCGGTAGGCCCGGCGCAGCAGGTGGTCGGCGGCCTCGGCGGCCTTGGCCAGGGCGCGGGCGCGGATCGCCCCGGGGTCCGGGGCCGAGGTGGCCGGGCGGGGGGCGGTGACCTGCGGGCGGGACGGTTCGTTCGTACCGGTTGCGGTGGTCACCGACAGGCGCAGGAGTTCGCGTTGGCGGGCGAGGTCGGCGGGGCCCAGGGAGTCGAGCTTGTCGAGCGCGGTGTCGAGTGCGGGCCGGTCGACGACGCAGGGGATGAGGGCTCCTGTGGAGGCGTGGGCGTCGACGCCGTCGGGGCGGAGGGTGAACAGGGGGACGTCGTTGTTCCACAGGTCGGCGCGTTCGTGCGCGAGGAAGGCGTCGGCGCTCTCCTCCCAGGCCGCGAGCGCCCACAGCCGGTCCAGGTGGCGGTCGTGGTCCAGGGCGTCGCGCAGCAGGTCCGGGTGGTCGCCGGCGGCGAGCAGGCTGCGGTACTCCAGCGTGTCGCGGCGCAGCAGCCGGGTGTGGTCGGCGGCGAAGGCCCGCAGCAGGCGGCGCATCCTCGGTCTGGCCCGCGCCATGATCCGGTAGGCCTCGGTGAACCCGGCGTCGAGGTCGTCGGCGTAGTCCGCCAGTTCCAGGGGCCGGTCGGCGGGGAGGGGGCGGCTGTCGACGCCCTGGAGGTTCATCGGCCGGTACGCGATGCGCATCCGGTCGGTGCCTTCGCCGTCCACGTACGGCACGGTGCGGGGCGGTGCCTGGTCCGGGTCCCAGCCGAGGGCGGACACGTCCGCGCCGCCGTTGCCGTCCTCGTCCCACACCCGCTGGGGCAGCAGTCCGGACCGGAGCACCGAGTGGGCGGCGTCGTGGCGCGCCAGGCGTTCGGAGACGGACAGGTCCTTGGCGGGTTCGCGCAGGTCGGGGTGGAAGAGCGCCTCGCAGTCGACGAGTACGGGCTGGTCCCCGTGGGCGATGAGGTTCTGCGCGTGGCAGTCGACGGCGTCCAGTACGTAGAGCACGGCGGCGAGTGTCCCGGCGCGGTGGTAGAAGGCATGGAGTCCGGACGCGTCCCGGCAGTGCCTGGCCGCCACGTGGGCCACCCAGCCGTAGCCGTCCCGGGGCAGGTGGGTGACCTCCAGCAGCGGCAGCCGCAGCCGGGGGTTGAGCCAGCGCAGCAGGTCCTGGAAGTGGAGGTCGACGTCGAGCGGGCGGGGCTTGTAGACGATCCGGGTGCCGTTCTCGAAGCGCAGGGCGGTGACGGTGGCGCCGCCCCGGTGGGCGTCGCCGAGGCCGGTGCGTATCCCGGTCAGGCGGCCCAGAGGTAGGCCGCGGGAGAAGGTGCGGGAGACGTCGGGCAGGTCGGCCGCGAGGCGGCGTACGAGGGCGAGGTGGGTGTCGGTCCACTGCTCGGCGGCCACCGTGAGGCGGCGGGCCAGGACCGGGTACTCGGCGAGGACCTGGACGGCCCGCGCGGGGTCGGCGAGGCGGCGTACGAAGTCGCGGTAGCGGTCCTGCGGGGTGGCGCCGGTCAGTTGGCCGGTGAGCCGGGCGACCTCCAGTTCCACGATCATGGTGCGTACGGCCATGGTGTGGGCGGGGGCGGTCAGGGACGGCAGCAGGTGGGCGGTGATCTCCTCGGGGGTGCCGAGCGGGGTGGGGCCGAGGGCGGCGATGCCCCCGCGCAGCCGGTCGCGGGCGGCGGTGAGCAGCGGGGCGACCAGGGTGGCGAAGGCGTCCCGGTCGGGGATCTCGACGGCGGGGGTGGGCGGGGGTTCCTCGAAGACGGCCGTCAGGTGGCGCGCCCACGGCTCCTCGGCGCCCAGCCGTTCGGCCAGGGCTTCGGCGGGCTCGGTGAGCAGTTCGCGCAGGAGGCCGGGGTCGAGGCAGTCGGCTGCCAGCCGCCTTTCGAACCAGCCGTCCTGGTCGAACGGGCGTTGTGCCCGCCAGCGGGCCAGTACGCGGTCGGCGCGCCCGCCGAGGGAGGCGTCGGTGACGGTGGCTCGGCCCCGGCGGCTCAACGGGAGGGCGCGGGCGGCGGCCAGGCGTAGCGGGGACGTGTCCACCACGGCGGTACCCCCTCGGGTCGGCTCATACCGCGCGCCGCACCCCACGGGGGTGCGGCGCGGCGGGCGGTCGGGTCAGTAGCTGCACATCTGTGCACAACTGGAGTAGGACTCACAGGTGTTGGCCGCCTGCCCGGCGGACACGTAGACTTCCTCGGCCGGGTTCCCGGCCGGGTGGTCCGGGAACTCCCGCGTGAGACTCAGCCGGAAATCCTCGTCCTTGAGGGCACGGACTCGCTCTGCCGTGGTCAGCACGGCGCCTCCCCTGCTCAGTTGGTGCTTCCGCATGGCCGTTCGGACGGCTCATCATGGCAGCGGGGCCCTCACCGCACCAGGGGTGTGGATCACGGTTTCACCGACCGCTCCTCCACCCGCCTCGGGCCGCACCGACGCGCACCGTCACAGCACCACCCGGTAGTACGTGCGCGGGCATCGGCTTCCTGTGCGGCCCGCACCACGAGGAGCCGCACCTCTGGCACGCGCCGCCGCGTGCGGTACTACGTACGGGGCCACGGGCGCCAGGAGTGCTGCAAGCCCCTGCTGCAGCAACCGGGCCCGCACCGCCCGCCACTGCCCAGGCGGCACGGGCCCGGAAAGGACGCAGGGGCCGCCTCCTGAACACCAGGCCCGGCCCGCCCCGCCGACCGGTCCCCGCACCCAGCGTGGCGCGCGGCGACGGGCAGGAAACGGAGCCAGGCGGGGCCCGGAGGCAAGGCGGGGCGCCGGAGGCAAGGCGGGGCGCCGGAGGCAAGCAGAACCCGCGGATGCTAGCGCCCCGGATCAGAGCCCCAACCCGTGTCTCGGAAAGGCGACGCAGTTTGCGCCATTCCCCGCAGGCACAGAAGCGATAGCGATGAGGCCGATGGTCCGCTTGACTGCGCCCTTGCCCGCTACGGCCACGCGGATCTGCCCGCGATCCGGCAGGTACCCCTCGACGTCCACACCGACGCCTACGCCGCAGAGGTGGACGACTCCTTCCAGCGCGGTGGAGAAAGGCCGACGCTCCCCACTCGCATCACTGCGCCCGGCACCGGCACCCGCCTGAGTCTGCGGGCGCCCGTCCAACGCTACGTCGGTACTCCTCCGCCCGCCGCGTCCCGGCCGTTCAGGAAGGCGGCGAGGGCGCGGCATTCGTCTTTCTCGCGCTCGAGGAGTGCCGCCAGAACGTGCATGTCCCGGTGGGAGGTGATCGCGGTTTTCACTATGGCGGCGAGGACGTCGGGGGGCAGGGCTTCGGCCTGGGTGGTGGAGGTGCCGCTGAACGAGCGGTGATCGCTGGCTTTCGGCGGGGCGGTGGGCAGATCGTGGTCGGTGATCTGCTGCTCGGTCACCGCCAGGCGCTCGAAGAGAACAGGTGGACCCGCTCTGGTCCCAGTCGGAGACGACGAGGGTCATCACCGTGCGGTGTCCGTCGGCGGTCGCGCGCAGCGCTGCCGCCCGTTTCGCTGGCAGGGCGCTGAATCCGCTGCCCGAGTACACCGGCACGCCGTACGGTTCGGCGACGGCCACAAGTTGTGGAACCATCCCCGCGGTCTCGCAGACGATCTCAAGCCGCACCGGCTGGCCGGCCTGACGGTAGTCGAGCGCCGCCTGGCGCAGCCCGGCCCTGAAGTCGTCGGGTCCGTCGCAGGTGAGGGGTTCGGCGCGGATCTCGGTGTCGTCGCGCAGGGCCTCCCAGGGGATGCGGCCAGAGCGGCGGGCCGTCTCGAGAAGCTCCACGGTCTGTTTGTAGGTGCGTTCTTCCTTGACCAGCATGCTGTCGGAGACCAGTGACTACCAGACCTGCCGGGCCGTGAGCGGCAGGTGGGCCGCGTAGCGTTCCAGGGCCCGGTCCGCAGCTGTCAGGGACTCGCATGTACGGGTGCGGGGCTTCCACCGCGGCTGGTATCCACGAGGCCGCCGGCGAGGGAGGCGGCGTCGGCGGGGTTCGGACCTGCGGAACGTCGTGAGCCGCCGCACGGGTCACCGGTCCGTGGCCATCGACGCGGACGCCGATGGCCACCGGGCACACGGCTCGGAGGTCTCCTCGCCCCGTCAGGCGATACGGCGGATACGGCGGATGGCGAGGTAGAGCAGCAGCGCAGTCAGGACGAGGAAGATGCCGGTCTCGATGCCCTGGAAGATCCAGAAGCGGTCCCCGGGCTGGTAGACCAGCTGGTTGTAGGAGTCGGGGCCGCCCATCTCCTGTACACAAGCGTCGCCCTCACTGCCCAGCGAGCAACCGACAAAGCCGTTGCTGACGAGCTTGCCGCCCGCGTCGTAGACGCCCGTCGAGGACGCCCAGACGCCGGAGGCGGGGTTGTACCCCTCGGTGCTCTGTACCCCGTAGGAGAGCGTCTTGCCCGGCAGGTAGTGCGGGCGGGCCAGCAGCTCGATGCCGAGGCGCACCACGGTGAAGCCGCCGAGGGTGACGGCCATGGCGGGCAGCACCTTGCGGCAGACGGTGCCGGCGAAGACGCCCAGCGCCAGGGCGAACAGGGTGTAGCCGATCGGCACGATGCCCTGCACGTCGAAGTAGCCGTAGGCCAGCCGGCCGGTGCTGCTGGCGGCCATCGGCGCGAACCACCAGGTCACGCCCAACGCGTAGACCACCGCGAGGAGCAGTGCCGCGGTGCCGAGCAGACCGGTCTTGGCCAGCACCCACTGCCGTCGGCTGACGCCCTGGGTCCACACCATGCGATGGGCGCCGGACTCGATCTCCCGGGCCACCAGCGGGGCGCCGAAGAACAGCCCGACCAGTAGAGGCAGCAGGACGAACAGGATGGCAAGGAGCATCGTGCCGCCGAACGGGCTGACGAACTGATCCCGCAGCGCGTCACAGGTGTCGGTGCCTTGGGGCACCAGAGGGGCGGTGCCCACCTTGTCCAGGCAGGAGGCCAGCCCGGAGTCGTCGAAGACACCGCGCATGTGCAGCCCGGTCGGCACCATCAGAGCGGCGAGAGCGGCCAGGGCGAGGGCGGTGAACAGGGCCTGTTGGCGGTGCTGGCGCCAGGTCAGCCAGATCATGCGGTCACTTCCGCTTCGGTGCGGGCCGTGGGAACGGCGGCGGCATTGAGGTAGGCCAGGACCAGGTCTTCGAGCGTGATGTCGCGTACTTCCCAGGCGGGATCGACCGCGCGCCCGTCGGTGCGTACCAGCAGGGTGGACTGGCGGTCGGTGTGGCTGGCCCGGATGACAGCGGCCACGCCCGGGATGGTTCCACCGCCGGTGCGCGGACCTACCAGGGTGCGGTGCGCGGCGAGCAGTTCGTCGACCCCGTCGGCAAGCTGAACGTGGGAGTTCTGCAGCAGGATGAGGTGGTCGCAGACTCGTTCGAGGTCGGTGAGGATATGGGAGGAGAGCAATACGGTGGTGCCGCTGTCGGCGACCGCGCCCATCAGGGCCTGCATGAACTCGTGGCGTGCCAATGGGTCCAGGGCGGCGACCGGCTCGTCGAGCAGGAGCAGGCGAGGACGCTTGGCCAGAGCCAGGGCCAGGGCGACCTGGGCGCGCTGACCCCCGGACAGTTTGCCGGCCGGGCGGTCGGTGGGGACCTTCAGCTGGACGAGCCGGTCGTGGGCGAGTGGCGCGTCCCAGCGGCGGTTGAGTTTGCCGCCCATGGTGATCAGGTCGGTGGCGGTGAAGTCTGAGTACAGCGGGGTGTCCTGGGCGACGAACCCGATGTCGGCTAGGGCTTTCTTGTCGCCGCGCGGATCGCGGCCGAAGACGCGCACCGTGCCGACGTCGGGCTCCTGCAGGCCCACGGCCAGGTGCAGCAGGGTGGACTTTCCGGCGCCGTTCGGGCCGACCAGCGCGGCGACCCGGCCGGCCGGCAGCCGCAGCGAACAGTCCTGCAGTGCCCATCCGTCGCTGTAACGCTTGCCGAGCGCGTCGGTCTCCACCGCCGTGTCTGTCACGGGTGCCTCCAGGCTGTTCATGAGCTCTCTTCGGCTGTCGGGCGGTCGCGGGTGGCGCGCAGGGTGGTGTCGATCAGGGCGGTGATGTCATCGCGGCCCAGGCCCGCGGCCTGGGCCTTGTGCAGCCAGGTCTCCAGGTCCTCGCGCAGATCGGCGTGGTGGGCCAGAGACGGGCCCGCCAGGGTGCGCACCAGGAAGGTGCCCACGCCGGGGCGGCCTTCGGCCAGGCCCTCGATCTCCAGTTCCCGGTACGCCTTCAGCACCGTGTTCGGGTTGATGGCCAGCGCCTGGGCCACCTGCCGCACCTTGGGCAGCTGGTCACCAGGCTCCGCCAGACCGACCCGCAGGGCTTGCTTGACCTGCAGGACCAGCTGCATGTAGGTGGCCACCCGCGAGCGGCCGTCGAGTACGAACTCGATCACCAGCGCCTCCCTATTGTCTTATGACAGTAAGACAGGATGGTCATGGTGGATCGCTCTGTCAACTCCCGCCCCGCTCAACGCCTCGCACGACCCCGGGCCGCGGCGCGATCACCTCGGCGCCGGAGGCCAACGGCGATGCCGGACCGTGATCCACTTGGCCACAAGGCCGCACACGTGCCGCCAGCGGGGCACCATCGACACCCTCAGTCCTGTTCCGCAACGATCAAGAGTCCTGAAATGGCGCAAAGGCGAGTGGGTGAGCAGGTGCTCCGTTGCTGGACCAATAGGGGTTCGATGGGGGTGCGTGCCGTTCGGCATTCCGCTGGGCCCGGCGGGGCGACGGGTTCCTGAAGAGCAAGGCGTACACGTACCGGTTCGGCAGCCTTCCGGGCGGGGAAGGCGAGGACGCTCTCAAGGAGATCATCCGGGAACCGCTCGGGGGCGCGGCGGGGCGGCAGAAAACCTGGTGTTCGGCCGGAAGGACCCCTTGGACCCATTGGGTGGTCCGTCGGCTCTGGTCCCCTGTTCTACTGGCGCGTCAACGAGGCGGCATGGCTGAAGTGGGCGACCCTGGCCGACGACGAAGTCGAGCGCATCATCGCCCGCGTCGAAAAGGGGCTGACGGAGGGGCGGCCTGGGCACCGGCATCAACAGCGGCTACGCACCGGGATACGGGCGCAAGGAGTACCACGCGCTCGCCAAACTCGCCGCGAAGCACAAGGTGCCGACCTTCACGCACATCCGCAGCGTGATACCCGCTCCGGCCGTCGGTGGACGAGGATCCGTCCACGCTCATCACGACACATCGTCGCGGCGACTCGGTGCAGCCAGCCCTCCCGGATGTCCTGCCGACGGCTGACCACCATCCCCAGCACACGATCTTTATCGTCGACACGCTCCACCAGTTCATCCACGACGCACACCCTGGCAGAGCCCGCTGACAACGCCGCTTCTCTGAGCCCGCAGGGGTGAGGGCGAGATCCGAATTTCCTCACCAGGTGCTCGGGGCGGCTCCAGATTTGCTCAGCTCGATTCCCCAGAAGAGGCCGCCCGGTCGCCAGATGCATCGCGGGCGCGCGACTCGACCGCACGGGTCTCAGCAGTCGAAGCGGTGGGTGTAGGGGGTGTCGGGGCAGCTGCGGCAGACGAAGAAGTACATGCCGCCGAGGTCGCCCAGGGCCATGTCGTGCCCGAACGCGTCGAGGGCGGCGGGGTCGGCCTCGGCCATCCAGCACGGAGTCACGGTCTTATCCTGGCTGGAGGCCCAGTCGTTCAGAGGGAGCCACCGGCCCATGCCCGGCTCTGTCGCGGTGACGCTGAGCAGGTGTTCCATGCGGGTGCCGCAGACTGCGCAGTCGGGCCAGTCGGGCGGCTGAGTCCACCCCGGGTAGCCCCCGACCTTGCTCTGCTGCGTGGTGGCCACTTCGAAGTAGCCGTAGCCCTTTTCCTCCTTCAGGGCCTCGAACCGCTGGTCAAGCAACTCGCTGAGTCCCTCTGGCAGGTCCCAGTTCGGGTACTCCACGGCCGGAGTGGGGGAAACGGTGCACGGGCGAGGCAGGTATTCCTCGTCCGCGGTATGCGGGCGAGGCGGCTCCCCGGCCATGGCGCCGACGGCCGTCAGGGCCGCGTTGCGCCAGCGGAGCCGGGGGTTGGCCGCGTACTGGCCGTCCTCATGAACGAGCGGGCACCACAGGATCTGCAACAGGTCGGCGCCGGCGGGGAAGGCGAGGCCTGGCACATCCCGTGCGTACAGCTGGACTACCGGGACCATCGTGACCGGCTCCGGCCCGACGGGCGGGTCGAGCGACTTGCAGTGGCCTGGTCCGGCGCACATCGGCCAGGGCTCGTCGGTCGGCCACAGCAGCGGCCCGCCGATAGAACTGTCACCCGGTCCCGGCTGCCCGGCCCGGGGGTAGAGGAGGGTGACATCGCGCGCTGTACCGATCAACTCCGGAAAGAGGGCCTCGATATCCAAGGGGAGCGGAGCAAGCGCCCGGGGCCCGGTCGGCTGGTCCTCGGCGGCTTCCTGCTGCGCGTTCCCTGACGGCATGGTGTCTCCTGCTGCTGGTGGTCCTGACGCGCCGACCCTAGCCCGCGCGCGACCCGGCCCAGTAAGACGGTGTCTTATGTGGTGATCGCTCGTCGGGCTGTTCATGGGGCGGGATACGTGGAATTGGATTGTTCCGGACGGGCTGTGGAAGATCGCGAAGCCGTTGATCCCGCCGTCGAGGGTGCGTCCGCAGGGCGGCGGGACGCAGGACACGCCTGATGAGACCCTGTTCGCGGCGATCGTCTATGCGCTGGTGAGCGAGTATGCCTGGCGGGCTCTGCCGCCGTGCTTCGGGGTCTCGAAGTCGACTGCACACCGGCGCTTCGCCATCTGGTCCAGGGCCGGTGTCTGGGGCCGGCCGCACGAGGCGGTGCTCGACCGCATCGACGAGTGCGGTCGGCTCGACCTGACCCGCGTGGTCCTCGACTCCGCCCATGTACGGGCCAAAAAGAAGGGGCGAACTCACAGGCCCCAGCCCCGTGGACCGGGGTAAACCGGGTTCCAAGATGTACGTCCCGTCGGACGCGAACGGACTGCCCCTGGCCGTCGGCATCTCCGCCGCCAACACCCACGACAGCCAGGGCCTGAAGCCCATGATGGCCGGGCTCCAAACGAGACACGACCCCCACCGCGGCCGGGGCCAAAGCCGTCGTACTGCACTTCGCCCAAGTCGCGCAGGCCCCGTACAGCGTTGGGCCGGCGTCCCGCCCGCCGCGCCCCAGCCCCGGACGAAGTAGGCCAGGGCGCGGCGCTGTTCTTCCTGCCGGGTGGTCTGCCGCACGAGGACCCGGCGGTCGTTGTACGGGTCGACGGCGGCGAGGACCAGTCGAGATCACCGACCACCACTCGCGTGCGCGCGTGGCACGCGCGGCATTTCCCGGACGGGCGGACCGTTCACCCGGGGGAACACCCGCACGGACGAACTTTCTCGTATGCCGTGCGGATGGCCTGGGCGGTGATATCCCTGCCGCGTACCCGGATGCCCAGGTCGGCGGCCGTGGCGTCCTGGGCCTGGATGGCGAAGACCCGTCGGACGACCGTCACGGCAGAGACCTCGCGTGCTCCGCCGGCCAGGGCCTGCGCACAGGCCCGGAGCCTGCGGATGCTCTCGTGGGCAGGCGTCGGGCTGTGCCTCTCGACCGGCGCGGTCAGGAGACGGCCTTGTCGAGGACGCGGGCGAGTTCGGCGGGCGCGGACAGCATCGGCCAGTGCCCGGTGGGCAGGTCGAAGCGCCGCCACGGCGGCTGGTTCAGGTAGGCCAGCATCGGCACTCCGGCGTCCAGCAGCCCCGTGAAGTCACGGCAGGCAATCAGGACACGGTCCACACCGGGACCGGGCTCGGCCGGGCCGGCGAGACGCTGGGTGAAGGTGCCGAACGGCTGAGGGGTGGCACGCGTGCGCAGAACGTTCTGCCGGCCCTCATCGGGCCCGTCGAGGCTGCTGGACAAGCCCAGGACCTCAAAGGGCGGCATCGGTAGCCGCCACCCGTCGCCGGAAGCGTCGACCTGCTGGCGCAGCTGGTCCGCTGCCTGCGGTGGCATGAGGTCGAGCATGCACATGCCTGCGGTGAACGGGGCGCTGTCCACGTAGATCACGCGCTCCAGGCGGTCGCCGAGACGTCCGGCTGCCCCGGTCACCGGGGCAGCCGCGTAGCTGTGGGCGACCAGCGTGACGTCACGCAGATCGTTCCGCTCGACGAATCCCGTGATGTCCGCGATGTGCGTGTCCAGGTCCGTCTGGGGTCCGCCCTGGTCTGCGTGCTCGGCCAGGCCGGTCAGTGTCAGCGGCAGCGCCGTGTGGCCGCGCTCCTGCAGAGTGTGGGCAGTGTCTTCCCAGGCCCACGCCCCGAGCCAGGCGCCGGGAACGAGTACGAAGGTGGCCATGTGATCTCCCAGAAGTAGGTACTGCGGGGAGCGTAAAGTCGATACAGGACAGAATCCGCCCTGAAATACCGAGTGATCCATGTCGCATCCCCTCACCCGTGTGCTGACCCTGCTGGAACTCCTCCAGTCCAACGCCCGGCTCACCGGGACGGAGCTGGCCGAACGTCTGGACACCGACGTGCGCACGGTGCGCCGCTACACGGCCCACCTACGCGACTTGGGCATCCCGGTGGAGGCCGAACGCGGCCGCTACGGTGGCTACCGACTGGCCCGTGGCTACCGCATGCCACCTCTGGTCCTCACCAATGACGAGGCTCTCGCCGTCGTTCTTGGCCTGCTCGCCGCAGAACGTCTGGGCATGGGCACCGCGGCACCGGCCAGTGCCGGTGCCTTGGCCAAGATCGAGCGGGTGCTTCCGCACGCCCTGCGCGAACCGCTCGCCGCCATGCGGGAGACCCTGTCGTTCACCGCCAACGCCGTGATCGGTCAGGCACCCGGAACCGGCGTCCTGCTCGCCCTGGCCCAAGCCTCCCGCGCCCGCATGACCGTCGCCATCAGCCACCAGTCCTGGCGTCAGGAACACACCGAACGCGACATCGACCCCTACGGCGTGGTCTTCCACACCGGCCGCTGGTACGTCGTCGGCCACGACCACCTCCGCGACAGCCTGCGGACCTTCCGCATCGACCGCATCACCTCCGTCACCGCCCGAGCCGACAGCTTCACCGCCCCCGGCGGCTTTGACCCCGTGGCCCACCTGACCTCGACCCTCGCTCAGGGGCCCTACCGCTGGCAGGTCGAGGTGACGATCCATGGCCCCCTCGATGAGATCGCCCGCCGGCTGCCGCGCTCCACTGTGACCCTCACCGCCCAGCCCACCGGCGTTCTCATGCACGCACGGGCAGAACGGCTGGACGGCATGGCCCACATGCTCGCCTCCCTGGAATGGCCCTTCACCATCCACCATCCCGACGAACTGCGGCAGGCGCTCAAGGATCTGGCCGACCAGCTCACCGCAGCCGCCCAACGGAAACCGGAAGAACTGCCGCAGTAAATGCCGCCGGATTTACCGCGGCAGAGCCTTTACCGTGATCATCGCGACCTGCGGCGGGGCATTCCGGCCGCCGGGGTGAGGTGTACGCATTTACTGCGGCAGCACCGGGAGGACGGAGAGGGCATGACGATCGAACCGGTGACCGAACTCGGGAGCGGAGGCGCGTTGCGGTTGCCGCGCGCCCGCATCGTGCCCATGTCCGTCCCTCCCGCGTCGTACACCGCGGCGGTCGAGCGCTACCTCACCGGCGCGGGCATCGCGAAGTCCTCCGTGCGTATCTACCGGATCTCGCTGACGACATGGGGATGGATGCTCACCAGCGAACCGGCACCGACCGGACCCGCCCGCCGCGGCGCGAAGCCGCCCGTCTTCCCCATCGCCGCGATCGACGACCCGGGGCTGCCCGAGGTGCTGGCCGAGCTGGCGGCGGCGCGGGCGGACGAGATGGACGCCGACACCGTCAACCGGGAGTTGTCCATTGCACACAAGGCAATCGGCTGGTGGCAGCGCCAGGGCTGGATCGAGTGCGATCCGACGATCGGCATCGAGCGGCGGCCGGCGCCGCCGGACCGCACCAAGGCTCTCGCGGAAAATCAGATCGCTGCCCTGTGGCGTCTCGACGTCGCGCTGCGGGAGAAGACGCAGTGGAAGATGCTCTACGAGTCCGCCGCACGGGCCGACGAGGTGCTGCGTCTGAACGTGGAAGACCTGTACCCGCAGGACAAGCGGGGGAAGATCACCGCCCAGGGCGGGGCGATCGATTGGATTCACTGGCAGTCCGGCACCGCCCAGCTCCTGCCCCGCCTCATCGCCCGCCGCACCCGCGGCCCGCTGTTCCTCACCGACCGCAAGGCGCCGGCCGGGACACCGACGCTCGATGTATGCCCGGAGACCGGCCGGGCCCGGCTCTCCTACCGTTGCGCTGAGGAGATCTTCGAGGGGAACACCCGGCTGCTGGCCAACCCCCTCGCCTCACCCGACGGCATCGAGGATCTGGACGGCTGGACGCTTCACCGGCTACGGCACAGTGCCCTCACTCACGACGCGGAAGACGGCACCTCCACCCCGATGCTGCTGGCCCGCTCCCGCCGCGCATCCGTCCGCTCCCTGGAGCGATACGTCTCCGGCCCGGATCCGCCGACCGTCTTCGCTGGGTGCTGGCCCGCCGCGGTCGGAGTTGCTGCGGGATGGAAGGCCTGCCCTGCGCGCTGACTCCGGTGTTCGAAAGCTGACCGCGACCATCAAGATCCCCGGCAGGGTGAAGCTGAGGCGGAACGGGCCCCGACCGGTTTTGCCAGCTGTGGCTGGCCGTAAGAGCCGGCCGTGGGGGGGGGGGGGGGGCCCCCGCGCCGCCCGCCCCCGCCCACCCCCCGGGGGGCCACCCCCC
>NZ_JBHVVM010000043.1:0-19794 GCF_042883525.1 Streptomyces sp. NPDC058195 | reverse complement strand
CAGCCCCGGGCGGGGTTTTGCGGGTGGCGCGCGGGCCCCCGGCGGTTTTGGCGGGGGGGGGCGGCCCGGCCCGCCGGGGGGGCGGGGCGGCCGGCCCCGGCCCCCCCCCCACGGCGACCAGGACGGCGGTGACGGCGAGCGCGCCCGCTCCGCTGAGCACGGCGACGTGTATGCCGTCGATGAAGGCGCCATCCACCGCCGTCTGGACCGGCCGGGGCAGCGCGGGCGCTGCACCGGCGGATCCGTAGAACGCGCCCGCCGCCGGGGCATCCGCGGTCGAGCCGACGGCATCCGGCGCCACGCCGAGGCGACGCAGGGCGGAGGCCAGCGAGTCGCTCATCCGGTTGGCCAGGACGGCACCAAGCACGGCGATTCCTAGTACGCCGCCAAGTTCACGCAGGGTGTTGATGGTCGCCGAGGCCATTCCCATCTGCGCCGGGGAGACCCGCTGCATCACCCCGATCGACACTGGGGTGAAGGTCATGCCCATCCCCAGGCCCATCGCGAACAGCGTCCATACGTAGGTCACGTAGTGGGCGTGATCGCCGTACAGTGACAGGCCCCCGAGGCCCACCGCGCACAGTGCCAGGCCGAGCACCAGCGGCAGCCGCGGACCGTACGCGGCGGTCAGCCTGCCTGCCAGTGGCGCGGCGACCACCAGCATCGCGGTCATCGGCAGCCCCGCGTAGCCCGCGGCGGCCGGGGACCAGCCGAGCACACCCTGCATCATCAGCGGCAGAAAGAACGATGCGCCGAACATCCCGAAGCTGACCATGAACCCACTGAGCATCGCGCCAACGAGCGGGCCGTCGCGGAACAGCCTCAGCTCCAGCATCGGCTCGGCTAGACGCAGTTCGAGCAGAAGGAAGGCGGCCAGCAGCACGGCGGCCCCGGCTCCACAGCCCAGCACCCGGGTGTCGGTCCAGCCCTGGGAGGGGCCCTCAAGCAACGCGTAGACCAGCAGGGCCAGGCCGGCGGCGGACAGCGCGAGGCCCGCCAGGTCGATCCGGCACGGTCGCGCGGGGATGTCCGGCAGGACGCGGGCGGCCAGCAGGAGTCCGGCCACGCCGATCGGCACGTTGATCCAGAACACGCTGGCCCAGCCGAGGTGTTCGACCATCGGGCCGCCGAGCACCGGGCCGACCGACAGGCCGAGCGCGGAGGCTCCGGACCAGATGCCGATCGCCTTGGCGCGCTCGCGCTCGTCGGTGAAGACGTGCCGCAGCAGCGTGAGGCTACCGGGGGTGAGCAGCGCGGCCCCGACGCCCTGGAGCATCCGGGCGCCGACCAGAACGCTGATCGATCCGGCCAGGGCGGCCGCTGCGGAGCCGACCGTGAACAGGCCGAGGCCGAGCCGGAACACTCGGGTTCGACCGTAGTGGTCGCCGAGCGCGCCACCAGTCAGCACCAGAGCGGCGTAGACCAGGCTGTAGCTCTCGGCAATCCACTGCAGGCCGCTGATCCCGGCGTCCAGGTCCTGCCCGATGCGGGGCAGGGCGTTGTTGACGATGACGTTGTCCAGCATGGACATGAACATGGTGATACAGAGCGTGAACAACACGAGCCGCTTACGGCGTGGATTCAACTCGTTCATGGATCCCCCCTGACTCCAAGGCCCCTAACGACGTTAGGGGCACGTTCGGCAGCCACAGAGTGCATCTAACGGTGTTAGATTGCAAATGGGGTTCCAGGAATCCCCCACGACACCGCTAGGAGGCGTCCACACAGCCATGCCGGAGAACGACACCGCCGCACCGGCGAACAGTGCCGAAACACCCGCCGTGACCAGGGAAGCCCTCGCCCAGGCGGCACTACGCGTACTGGAACGGGACGGCCTGGCCGGACTATCGATGCGCAAGGTCGCCGCCGAGGTCGGCGTCAAGGCGGCCTCGCTGTACTGGCACGTCCGCAACAAGGAAGAGTTGCTCGACCTGCTCAACGACGCCATCATGGCCGCGGCCGAGCCGCCGCCCCGCGAGGGCGACTGGCGGGCCCAACTAAGCGGCTACTGCTGGCGCTACCGTCGACTGCTGAACGACAACCGCGATGCCGTCAAGATCATCGCTGGCCGCTTCGCCCCGGGTCCGCACCAGCTCCAACTGCTCGAGGACCAACTGGACCGGCTGCGCGCGGCCGGATTCTCCAATGAGCACGCCGCCCTGGCCTCCTACCTGCTCAGCTCCTTCGTCCAGGGCTTCGTGCTGCAGGAGCAGTCGCCGATGTCGGCCGCCCACTCCAGCGGTGCCAGCCGCCTGGACGTCATCGCCGAGGTCCGGGACCGCTTCCACGC
Source organism: Streptomyces sp. NPDC058195 (assembly GCF_042883525.1). Taxonomy (NCBI): domain Bacteria; kingdom Bacillati; phylum Actinomycetota; class Actinomycetes; order Kitasatosporales; family Streptomycetaceae; genus Streptomyces; species Streptomyces sp. NPDC058195. Next base: position 17,504 of record NZ_JBHVVM010000043.1, on the reverse strand, counting down.
CCTGCCCGTCGGCGGCTTCCCCAACCTGGTCGAGCTGGCCAGGGACCTCACCGAGCCGAACTTCGACGCCCGCTTCGAGTTCTGCGTCGAGCGCATACTGGACGGCCTGGCGGCCCTGCTGCCACAGGACCGGCGCTGACGGAGAGCAGGCTCGCCCGGCACCTGTCCGCACGTCCCTGTTCCGCGGCCTCCTCGTGCTGTTCAAAGGGGGCCGGACAACGAGCTTCGATGAAGTCGGCCACGCAGCGTCAGCGCCCCTGGAGGCCGCCGCGCGGGGCAGGCGGCCCTTGGGACGGCGCTGCTTGCCCGCTCGCTGCGGTCATGGTGCCGAGTAGCAGTGAGCGAGGCCGTCTCGCCAGGCGGGCTTCCGGGACCTCCGCCTGGTCCTGCCATCGCTCGCGCAGCCATGTGACGGTCGGGGGTGCGGATGGGCTCGGGTGATCTCGGCGGTGGCCAGGAGCAGGGCGGCACGAACCATAGCGTCACGCTGCGCGGCGTACCCGTTGGCCAGGGCGGCGCGGATGGTGTGGTCGGGGTCGGCGTCGGTCGCCAGGGCGTAGGCGGCGTCGACGCGGACGGTGGGGTCAAAGTCGCCGAGGAGGGGCATGACCGCCACGGTGGAGAAATCTAAGCAGTAGTACGACTGGCGCAGCAGCTCGCGTGCCGTACGCAGGACCGTCGCCGCGGCCTCGGGAGCGCCGCCGGGAACGACCAGGTCCTCCACGAGGCCGCGCATGTCGGCGTAGCCGGTGACGAAGAGGTGGGCGCGTTCGTCCGGGACGGGGAACGGCTGCCGCTGCGTGGTCATCCCCGAAGTCTCCCAGCGGCACGCCCCGTTGTGCTGGCCAGAGAGGTTGATTGGGTTTGTCGAAGCCGTGGTCGGCTGACGATCGCTTGACCTGTACCGAGGTTCAAGGGCGAGGCTTGAGGCATGAGTGAGGCAGATGAGCTGTTTGGTATCGCGGAGGTCTCGGCGTGGATCGGTCTGGAGCCCGACACGTTGCGGTACTTCGAACGTCAGGGGGTTGTACCGTCTCCACGGCGCGACAGTGCGGGGCGTCGCCAATACACGCTGGCCGACGTCGAGCTGATCCGCATGCTGGTTCATCTCCGTGAGACGGGGATGCCACTGGCCGATATCGCGCAGTTCACAGGCGCTGACGACAAGGTGGCTGATCCGGCCAGGCTCCGAGTGGAGTTGCTGACGGCTCATCGCCGTCGCGTCCGCGATAGGCGCGAGGAGCTGGACCGTGCGCTCGATGTGATCACTCGGAAGATCGCGGACTTCAGTGATCGGATCACGAGTTCGGTGGACTTTCTCGACCGACCGGACTGCGCGATTGCCTTCGGTGTCCAGGGTGAGGGGCCGCTGCTGTTCCTCGTCGGGGCGCCGGCTGGGCGGGCCGGTTTCGCGGCGCTGGCGCATGAGCTTGCAGGCCGGTTCACCGTCGTCACCCACGATCCGCGTGGTATCGGTGCCAGCCGTGCGGTCCCGGGGATGGCCGCGCCCACGCCCCAGGTCCTTGCCGAGGACCTTGCTGCACTTGTCGACAGGTTCACCGGAGGGCCCGCCCTGTTCGTGGGTACCAGTGGTGGTGCCGTGACGCTGCTGGAGCTGGGCAAGCAGCATCCTGACGTGGTCGGCCGGGCCGTCTTGCATGAGCCGCCCCTTGTGTCCCTCTTGGATGACACAGACCTGACTGGCCGAGCCGCCGCAGCGTTCAGGGCTGCAGAGGCCGATCCTCAGCGGGCAGCGCAAGAGTTCTTTGACCTCAGCGGCGCTGCCCACCGCACAGGACCGGATCAGACGCCTCCCGCCCATATGGCGCTACCCGAGCTACCGGTCGAGGAACTCGACAAGAACCGCTACTTCCTGGGGCGGATGGCCGGCCCCACGGTCTTCTACGTCCCCGACATCGAGGCCATCCGCCGCGTTTCGGTGACGCTGTGCGCTGGCTCGCTGAGCCATCACCAGATGGCGCGCCGGGCGACCCAAGCACTCGCTGAACTTCTAGAGCTACCTCTGATCGACATGCCCGGCAATCACCTCGGCGCAAGCGCCGAGCCGGCAGAGTTCGCTCACGTCCTCGGGCTCCTGCTCGAACCCTGAACACATCCCAGAGCCCCTCCTGGCCGAACGGCTGAGGAGGGGCCTTGCCATGTCGCACCGCAACGTCGCACTGACTCCGCGCCACCGCCTGAAGGTCGCACGACTCGTCGTCGAGGATGGGTGACCTATCAGCGAGGTTGGCGTTCGGCTCCAGGTTGCCTGGCCTACCGGTCCCTTCACACGATTGATCAACGTCCTCAGTCAGTACAACTGGTGACAGATATCTCTGCGAGTCACACCAGGGGCGTCGCACAGCGTGGCAGGGAAGGAGATCTCTCCCTGCCGGAATGGGCGGAATGTCGCAGGTAGTGGAGCTGGACAAGGAGGGCGGCGCGAGCGCTGGCCGGGCGAAGCCGTTCACCGTCGATGCGCGGTCTCTGTCCACAGGGCCGCCGCTGGAGGCTCCTGTTGAGGCCGCCACGATCAGCGGGCGGCCCGTACGTGAGGAGCTGTCATGCCTGAGAACACCGTCACCACCCCGCTCGCCCCGATGGAGCTGGAGGATGTCGCCGCCGCCTTCGCTTACATCCGGGCGTTGCAGGCCGACGGCATCGACACCGCCCGCGCGGTCGCCGACGAAACGGGCCCGGAGCTGAACCGGCTGCTCCTGGACGTTGCCGCGCGCGTCATCATCCCCGTCACCGCGGTCGGCGCGCGCCGCGCTCGCGCTGAAGTGGGCTACATGCTGTCGTGCTCCAGGGCGTACAGCTCGTACGGAACGGTGGACCCGTCCTCGGCGTACCGGCCGGATGTGCCGATGCGGGTGAACCCGGCCTTGGCCAGGACGCGGCCGGAGGCCGGGTTGTCGGGGTGATGCATGGCCTCCAGCCGGGTCAGTCCGGCGGTGGTGAAGGCAGAGGCGGCGACCTGGTGGGCGGCGTGGGTGGCGTAGCCGTTGCCCCAGGTGTCCTCGCGGAGGATGTAGCTGATGGTGCCCATGGACGGGGATCGTCGGCGCAGGGCGATCATCTCGTCCGCGGCAAGGATGCCCCAGGACCACTGGCCGCGCGGGGTTTCGGCGGCTCGGGCGAGGGCTGCCCGGATCTTCTCCCGGGCCTGGCCGAGGGTGAGGGGCTTGCCGGTGGTGTGCCGGATGGATGCGCCGCTGTAGATGCGGGTGAGGGCGGGTGCGTCGTCGGGGGTCAGTGCGCGCAGGGTCACCATGCGGCGGTCAGCTCCTTCGCGGTGGGCCGGTCGGCGGGTTCGGGTGCCAGGCACGCGGTGGCCGGGGCCGTGTCCGGCCTGGGTGGTTCGGTGTGGGGCCGTCAGAAGGCGAGCCCGGCCTGGCGCCAGGCGGCCACGACCTCGTCGTACGCCGTGCGCATGGACGCGTCGTCGTCGCTGCCCACGGTCAGGTGGGTGATCAGGGTGCTGGCCGCGGCCAGGTCGAGGGTGAGCACTGTGAGGACCATCGTCGTCGTCCTGGTCAGGGTGGGCAGGTCTGTGCTGTGGGCCAGGTCGAGGTAGTACGCCAGCTGGTCGGCCAGGTACTCGGCGTCGGGACCGGCAGCAGCTGCCCGGACCAGTGCGCCGTGGCAGGCCCGCAGCGCCTCCAGTCGGTACGCGGGCAGTACGGTCACACACGGCTCCAAAAGCGTCCGCGGTGGCGCAGCCACCGACCAGATCGGCCGCGGCCTCCCAGGTCACCGGCGCCAGCAGACACCCGGAGCCAGGAGCGAATGCCCGGGCAGTCTCCAGGGACTCCCTGACCAGGCGCACGGCGCCCCTCCACTCCTCACCGACAGGCAGGAGAACAGGGCGGTCGTACTCGATGTCCGGTAAGGGGGTCGTAGAGGCACGGTAGGAGATCCGCCCGGGAAGGGCGCCGCTTCCCGGATACCCGCCCACGGGGCATCTCCCGGGTGCTACGCCCCGCCCGTCCTGTTCCTGGCAGTACGAGAACGTCCAGCCCGGCGGCACCCGCGGCCGGAGGCCGTCTTGCACCTGGTGAGGGGAGGTCAGACGGGGAGTGCGTCGATCGCGGCCTGCCACGGGTAGGTGTCGGGGTTGCCGTGCTTGGGCTTGTGGAGCGCGAACCCGCCCTCGCCTAGGAGCACGGTGACGCCGGGCTCGCGCAGGAAGTCGACATGCCGGGCGACGGCGGGGTGGGCGGCTTCGACGAGGCGCTTCGTGCGGGGCCGGCACACCACTTCTTCGGGGGCGAGTTCCTCCGCCTCCAGGAGTGTGTCGACTGCGGTCTCGCGCTGCCCGGCCTGTTTCTCGCCGAGGGCTCGGTCGGTGAGCAGGTGGGCCCGGCGCTCGCGCGGGAGATTGGCGAGGGAGGCGGCCGCGGCGTCGGCTCCCTGGCTCAGCTGGATGTGGGCGGCGACCCGGTAGAGCTCGCAGTTCGTCGGCCCGAAGCTGGTCCACAGCTCGTTCGCGTCGTGGCCGAGGTGTTCGGCGTGCTCGTCGGCCTGGTCGAGGAGACCAGGGACCGCGCGGGCGAGGACGTCGGGGCTGTGGTTGCCGGCCTCGGCGGCCGCGGCCTGGGCCATCGCCATCGCCGCTTTCAGGAACAGCATCCCGAGTACCGAGAGCCGCTTCGGGTCCGCGCTGCACCAGGTCGCTCTGGAGCCGGTTGGCGGCCGCGGTGACGAACGCGACGGCGGGCTGCGCCTGGCCGTGGGCGGTCATCGCGTCCGCGAGGTGGCGGGCCGTGCTCGCCTGGATGACGGGGTCCTCTGAGCGTACGGCGGCCGCGCCAGCGAGCTCGCTGGCGCCGCACTTGATCGCGGCCGTCTCGGTCAGCTCCAGCGTGAGCGACAGCTCGTCCTGTCAGCGTGTCTTCGGCCGGTCGAACCATATCGTCGCCACCGCTGGCACCAGGCCGCCCCAGAAGAGCACCAGCGGGATCGTGCGTTGTGTCCACGGGATCAAGATGATCGACAGCGCACAGAGCATGGCCCACGCCGCTTGTCCGAGAACGACACGGGGCCAGGCCCAGCGCCTGATGAGCGAACGCAGGTTGACGCGGACACCGGCACGCAGGCGGCGGTATCGCAGCAGGGCGCCCAGGGCCCAGACGGCCGCCATGAGGACGAGGTCCCACAACCGCTGGCCAAGAACCAGCGGCAGTTCCCGTTGGGGCCCCCGGTCCGTCGCGAACAGGTCGATGCCCGCAGCGGCCATGGCCAGGCAGAGCAGGGCCAGCCAGCGGACGCCGCGCAGCAGGCGGTAGGAGGCGTCGTCCAGGCCGCGCCGCATCGGGCCTGAGCCGGGGGCGGAGGCCAGCGCGTCGGCGTACAGGGTGGCGGCCTGCGTCGCCTTGACGCCGGGGGCGGTCGCTGCCTTCTTCGTCCGCCGTGCCAATGCCTGCTCGTGCTGTGGGTCGAGCCGGAGGATGGCCTCGTCCATCCGGTCGGCGAGGTTCCGGTTGGCGCTATAGCCCGCGATCATCTGTGCCACCTCGTAGGCGTACACCTCTTCGGGGCCCAGCCGGATGGCCTGCTGGGCGATCAGGCCGGCCTCCCGCAGGGGGGCCTCCAGGTCCTCGAGCCTGGCCTGGCCGCCGTTCGCCTGCCCGGAGCTGACCATCTTGATGCGCCACAGCCAGTCGGCGAGCAGCGCGTAGCCTTGCCAGTAGTCGGGGGCCAGGCGGATCACCTCGCGGAGCACGCCCTCGGTCTCCGGAAAGCGGCCCGCCACACGCAGGGCGTGCGCATGGATGAAAAGCGCCCCGATGTCCTCGGCGTCCAGGGCCAGCGCCCGCTCGGTCGCCTCCAGCGCCTTCGTGCCGTCCTTCTCGTCCCCGAGGTGGCTCCGGGCGAGTTTGACCCAGGCCTGGATGTCCTCGGGGTCCTCCGTGAGCCGCCGGGCCAGCAGTTCCCTGGCCTCCTCGTACCGCTTGAGATCGATGAGCAGGTCGGCCCGTTCCACGGCGGGGTGCGGGTACGTGGTCACAGTTTGCGCTTCTTCTTCAAGTGCCTCACCAGGTCGTCGTACATGCCGCCCTCGTTGGCGAACATCGCCACGTTGCGCGCGGAGGCGAACCACGGTTCGGCGGACGGCACGGCATCGTTCGCGGCGGCCAGCAGGTCCTTCATGCCGATCATCCGTACGGTTCCGGTGCTCACCGAGTCCAGCAGCGCCCGCTCGGCCGCCGCCTCGCAGACATGGGCCAGGTCCGCGCCGGACAGGCCGTCGGTGATCTTGACCAGCTTGCTCAGGTCGATGTTCTCGATGGGCCGCTCCCGCAGGTGGTAGCGGAGGATCGCTTCCCGGGCGGGTCCGTCAGGCGGGAGGACGAGGATCGTCCTGTCCAGACGGCCGGGGCGGCGCAGGGCGTTGTCCACGTCCCAGGGCACGTTGGTGGCGGCCAGCACGAAGACGCCCTCGTTGGCCGTCGAGTCGATGCCGTCCAACTCGCTGAGCAGTTGGTTGACCACATTGCGCATGCCGCCGTGCGCGGTGCGGCTGCGCTTGGCACCAAGGGCATCCAGCTCGTCCAGGAAGACCACGCAGGGTGCCTGGCGGCGAGCGGTCTCGAAGACCTCGTGCATATTGCGCTCGGAGTTGCCGATCCACATGTCGAGCACGTCGTTCACGGACACGGACAGGAACGCGGCGCCGAGTTCACCGGCCACCGCCCGCGCGAGGAACGTCTTGCCGCAGCCGGGCGGGCCGTACAGCAACAGCCCGCCGCGGAGACTCTTGCCGTAGAGCTTGCGCAGTTCAGGGTTGCGCAGCGGGGCGAGAAAGGCGGCGTCCATGCGGTCTTTCACGTCCTGCATGCCGCCGACGTCGGCCAGCCGTACGGTGCCGGGCCCTTCCACGTCCCACGCGTCGGCGCCCGCGGAGTCGTCCTGCCCGTCCGCGCGGGCGGGTGTTCCGGCGAACCGCGGCGGTACGGCGTCACCGACCTGTTCCTCGGCGGCCTTCCAGTCGAACCCGGGCTGAGGGCGCGAGGGTTGCGCCGGGAACGGGGACGACGCGCCCATCGCACGGGCCATCAGGTCCCGGGCCTGGGCGTCGCCCGGCGCGTGCTGAAGGGCCGCGGCCACCTCGGCGACGGCCTCGTCGGACCGGTCCGCCTCCAGCAGGAGCTGGGCCAGGTGGAGCCGCAGGGGTACGTCGGCAGGCGCGGCGGTGACCGCGGTACGCAGGCTACGTATGAGAGGGGGGTCGTCCGGCATGATCGACAGCCTAGTGCCGTCGTACGACATCTCGCCCGGCGTCCGGCTGCCCCCGTTCGTGCCGTCGCGTCGTCGAACGGTGGCGGGGCGCGGGCCGGGGCACTGCCGGGATCTGTCGCTGCCCTCGCACCGGGGGCGATCGCTGCTTCCGGATCGTGCCGCCACCGTGCGACGAACTCGTCGGCGCTCGCCAGGTCCATCGCGGCGCACTGGTGCACTGTCGGCAGCGGTACGACGCGCTCGCCACGCGGATCGGCCGGGGTCGCGAAATCCTGGGCACGACGGACGGCGTAGGGCCGGGCGCAGCAGGCCCCGCGCGGGCTGCCGCCGGGCTGCAGCGGGCGCGGGCGCGCTCCGAGGGCGGCGCAGCGCTGTACTTGCGGGGGTCTCCCTCGCGCCACTCCGCCCACTGGGGGTCATCGATGGCGCCTTCGGGGTCGCCGACGCCGCGCGTTCGAGGAGCGTCACGAGGTCGTGCTCGGAGTGGGCGACGCCGTGGCTCTCGTCCCGCCTGCCGCTGTGCGCGGTGCCCCTTCCGGCCTTTCACGCGCCCAGCCACGTGATCATTCTGGCCGTCCGGTGCTGCCCGGCGCAGCAACCGGCCCGGGCCGGGTTTGCATAACCGACGCTTCATATCCGGCCGTTACGCACCGTCAGTGCCGTGGAACCCGGTGCCCACCCGACGCGACAGCCGGGCCGTACCTGCCACCGCCCCGAAGGACCGAAACGGCCCGCCGAACGAACCGACGGGCCGTCACGAAAGATCGAGGCTAATGCCCTCTCAGCAGTTGGGTGCCGAGTTCGTTGAGCGTGTGGTGACGGGTTTTGCCCACCGAGACAGTGCTGATGAGGCCGGCGTGGCGTAGAGCGGTGAGGTGCTCGCTGACGGTGGAGGGAGAAAGACCGCTTCTTTCGGCCAGCCGGCTGGTTGAACCGCCTTCGGCGCATACTTCCAGTACAGCTGCTCTGCCGTGCCCGAGCAGTTTGCCCAGCGCGAGATGTGAGTCATTCTGAACTGCTGCGCGTTCCTGGAAGGTACGGTCTTCGCCGACTTGATAGTGGAGTGTCGGTTGGTCGTCCAGAGGGTCACACGGCACATACGAAGGGAAGGCGCTGGGCCCGGGTGCAAGTAGCAGACCCCGCCCGTTGAGGCGGTGGTCGATGTCGATCGGGCTGTCTACTTCAAGTACAGGCGATCGCCAGCGTATCCGGGGGTGCAGAGCACTCAGGAGCTGCTCGACTCCGCCTTCGCGCAGCGTCCGGGTCTGCTTTGCCAGGTCTGCGCTGAGGGAGGCGTGGAGGGCGGGCCAGTGGGGATCGACGGCAACGCGGTAGTAGCCGCGAATGGCCCCGGCCAGCGCCTGAAGAGTTTCTCCCCGTCCCTCGGCGATATGCCGTAACGGTCCAGGCAGGGCTCCCCAGTCAGCGACGTGCTCCATGTTGTCCTGCAGAGTCCTTCGTGGCGTGGACAGCAGCTGCTCCAGTTCATCCTCCAGGTTTCGCCCCTGACGGGAACTCAGGAGGAAGGCGGGGACGGGGCCGTCGAGTGCACAGATGGCGGTTACCAGAGGGCGGGTGGAGTGAGCGTGCCGCAGATTGCTGCGAACGGTCCGATGCCAGGAGCCGACCGGCGTCGGCTTCGGGTGCGCCAGGGACAACATGCTCAACGTGGTCACTGCCAACTGGCTCGGAGCCGCAACAAGCCGCGTGCGGGCGATATCATCCGCTGAAAAATGTATCCGTATCATCGATTCTCCCTCTCCATATACGCTTCGGTCACCGCCGAAATGTATCCCTGGCGTGCCTGTCTCCGCCATCATCGATTGAGTCAGAATGCGTTGAAACCGGCCCGCAGGAGGAACCTCGTGGTCAAATTTCCCTCACTTAAGGCTTCCGCGGCATCCGCTGAAACCGAACGTGCCACCGACACCAATGGCGGCGGCAACGGGAAATGGAATCTCAGGAAATGGGCCCTAGCGGTTTCCTCGCTCACCGCCGCGGTCGCGGTCGGTTTCCCCCCGGCCATCGCACAGGCCGCAGCCGAGCACGTCGGCGACCTGTGCACCAGCAACAACTACACCGCGTGTGACGGGTCAGCGTCCTTCGTCAAGGTGGGGGACCACATGCTGATCTGGGACAACGAGGCCGATGGCCACTCCGTCGTTGTCGAAGGATCACGGTCCGACGGACTGAAGCTGAGAAAGTGGAACCACTCCGGCTCGGACGGCGACGGAAAGGTCGACCACAACCTGAACCTCCCCGAGAACGGGTGGATCCGCTACAAGGTCTGCCTGGGAGAATACGGATCCAAGGACACACTCGAAAACACCTGCTCCGTCAGCAAGATGGAATACGCCTCCGCGTCGTAAGAACCGAGACGGGGAACCGGCCAGCGTCAGCTGACCACGAGCCGGTACACCTGACGGGCAACGCAGCAGGCGTGACACCGGCCCTGGCCGTTAACCGTCTGTTTCGGCACAACACAGAGAGACCCCGGGAACACCGCCCGGGGTCTCGTGCTGCCGGCGCCGTGCTCCTGGTCGCGCTCTACCGGCCCGGGACGAACGGAAGCCCGACCGCCCCCGCCGGCCGCTGAGAGGACTCGGCACCGTTGTGATCACCGAGCACCGACGGAGGACACGTTGAGCCAGCCGGAGCAGCCCAGGCAGCCGGGCCCGAACGATCTGCCCTTCGCCACCCACCTGATCAACCCCTACGGCGACCGGCACCTGGGATTCAACGAGGACGAGGGCCGCTTCTACCGGCTGTGGGAGCACCGCCGGCCCGAGCCGCTCCACGCCGGCGATGCGATCCTGCTGCGTCCCAGCGGCATCGACCAGATCATCAAGTTCGCCGTGATCTGGGCTACGCGCCATGCGGCCGACCCGCGGAGCGACGCTCTGGTCGATAGGGTCGCCGCCGGAGCCAGAGCCGTCGTGCTGCGCTTCACACAAGCCGCTCAGGCTCCGGTACAGCGTTAGGCGCTGCCCGTGGCGACGGCCGCGCGGAACTCCTGGGTCATCAGGGCGACCGGGCCGTGCTGGGCAGGGGCCGGGCCCTGCTCGCCCCACACTTTGTGCAGCGCGGTTCGCATCCGGTCGTTCATGGCGTCGTTGTGAATGGCCTGGTGTTTCTCGGGCACTTCGCGCGCGTCCTGGACGACGGCCATGGTGCCGTGGCGGGTGCTGGCCATCCCGATCGCGGTGACCTTCCAGCCGAGCTGCCGGGCGGCTTTGCGCATCGTGGCGCGGATCAGTTCCGCCCCGCCCAGGCCGACGGCCTCCTCGTCATCCAGATTCGCCTGGAACGAGCCGCCGAATCCGCCCGCGTCTTCCGGACAGTTGCGGCGCAGCGGGGGTATGAGGGCTCGGCCATGGCGGTGCAGCGCGGGTCCTTCGCGTATGAGGCCATGTCAGGGCCCTTCCGGGCCGGTGAGGTGCGGCCACAGCAGCTTGAGGTCGTGGGCGACCCGCCTGGCCAGGGCGGCGGGGTCGTGGGCTGTCCACTGGTGTGCTGTCCCGATGGTGTCGGCGGCCTTCGTCCTGGAGGTGCTCCTGCCGGGGAATGGGCCGGGTTCCGCGCGGGCGGTGAAGGTCACCGGGCCGGGCGGGCGGGGCAGGAGCAGCAAGGGGTGGTGCGGGGTGAAGCCGAAAGCGAACCCGGTTCCAGCGGGACCGTCTCAGGGGCCGGGCTGAGCGCCCTTCGGCGCATCGGACGGACGACTGGGCAACGTCGTTGCACGACAGGCGGCTCAGTGAGGACGTAGCCGGAGAAGATGCCGCACTTGGGGTTCGGTGCGTGAAAGGTTGCGTACTCGGTCCAAGATCTGCTGGTCGAAGCCGGTGGTCCGGTCGTGGTGCTGGCGCAGGTGCTCCTCCCAGGAGGGGACTTCGAAGATCTCGTACAGCTTCTGGGGGGTGGCCGTGTCCTGGTGCAACTGCCAGCGGATCGCTCCGGTGCGCCGCCGGGATCTGGATAGTGGCGTGGCCGCTTCGAGGAATGCGGGCAGGTCGGCCGGATCGACGTCGTAGGCGACTTCCACCATGACGGGCCGCGTCTGACCTGTGTCGTCGAAGACGAGGGCTGGTTCGGGCCAGTTGGCGGTCACGGTGCGGTCGAGCGTGCCGGTGTCGGGCAGGAGCGCGATCAGGGGCAGGCTCGCCGTGCTCGCGAGGACGAGGGTCGCGGCGAGCAGGAGGGCGCCTTGGGTTCCCAGTGGGCGGGCGACCAGTCCCCACAGCAGTGATCCGAGGCCCTGGCCGCCGAGAAACACGATCAGGTAGACCGAGAGACCGCGGGCTCGGACCCAGGCGGGCAGGGAGAGTTGCATGGCGGTGTTGAGGGTTGACAGCGTGGCCAGCCATCCCACTCCGGTGAGCAGCGACATCGCGGCGACGGCGGGCAGGCTCGTGAGCAGGGCGGTGGTCAGCATCCCACTGCCGTAGAGCAGCCCTGCGCCCAGCAGAATCTGGGTAGAGGTCAGGATGCGGCGCAGCCGGCCCATGGCCAGTGCTCCGATCATTGCGCCGGCGCCCAGGGCGGTGAGCAGTAGTCCGTACCCGCCTGAGCCCTGGTGGAGGTGGTCGGTGGCGACGACGGGCAGAAGGGCCCACAGGGCGCTGGCGGGCAGTACGAACAGGGCTGCTCGCAGCAGGATTCGGCGTACTCCGGGGGCGTTGCGCACATAGCGGCTTCCCGCGTGCAGCGCGGCGACAACTGTTTCGGGTGCCGTGTGCTCCTCTTCGGTGCCGCGCCACCGCAGAAGGGCCCCCAGGACGGCCGTGAATGACAGGGCGTTGATGGCGAACAGCACCCAGGCCGGGGTGACGGTGAGGAGCAGTCCGCCCAGGGCTGGCCCGACGGCACCGGCGATGTTCACGCTCAGGCTGCCCAGCGAGGCGGCGGCGGGGATCTGGTCTCTGGGCACGAGCTCGGGCTGGATCGCCTGCCAGGCGGGATTGCCGAGAGCCAGTCCGCTGCCGAGGAGGAGGGTGAAGGCGATGAGCAGGGCAGGGCTTGTGTGTCCGGCGGCGGTGATTGCGGTGAGGAGTCCGGCGATGAGCACCATCGCGCTCTGGACGCCGATGAGGAGTCTGCGGCGGTCTGTTACGTCGGCGAGCACTCCGGCGGGAAGCGATACGAACATCACCGGCAGCAGGCTCGCCGCCTGAACGAGCGAGACCCACGTGGCCGCGCCCGGTTCCTGGACGAGTGTCCATTGGGCGCCCACCGTCTGCATCCAGCCCCCGATGGCCGAAGCCAGCTGAGCGGCCCAGAGCATCCGGAACGTGGAGTTGCCGAGAGGGCCGCCCGTTACGCCCCGGATGTTCGCTTTCGTGGTCACTAGCTCATGTAACCACGCTCACAAACCGAATGGGATGCCCCTGTCCGCTTTACCGACTCCCCGGTGGCGCGCCTGGTTCTTTTGGCCTTGCCGACGGGGTCAAAGGCCGCCTGGCTGGCGGCCATCGGCACTCAGCGGAGGAGACCCGGAACCGAAACTTGAATCATGAACAGCCTGTGAAATGGCTGGCAGGCGCAAAGTTTTCCGGATCCGAAATGCAGGACCGTCAGCAGAACCGCGGGCGAGCCGTTCGCCCCTTGCACGGGGCCGGAGAACCTTGCCGCAATGCCCGAAGTGGCGCGAACGGAAGAATGGGCTTCTCCTGAAGCCTTTCCGCAGATCTGCTGCCTCTGTTGCACATGCGGGGCGACACAGGATCCGGTCCACAGAGAGTTCACGGCAGCCAAATGAAGTCGTGATCTACTGAAATGAGGAGGTCGGACGCATGTGAAGAGCTGAGAGTTTCGAATGATCCCGGCTCTCTGGGTCGAGGAGACACTTTCTCGGCGTTTCAGAACCAGTAGACAGGTGGCCTTGTGGAGACAATCGCAGTTATCGGGTTCGGAGACATGGGCGAGCAGATGGTGCCGCATCTGCTGAGCGCTGGGCATGCCGTGCGGGTGTACGACGTCGACGCCGCAAAGCTGCGCAGCGCCGGGGAGGCCGGGGCCGAAGTATGCGCTACAGCGGCTGACGCGGCACGTGGTGCTGGAATTACGCTGGGCCTTGTCATGTCAGACGACATTACGTCCGCATACTTCGGGGACGACGGCATTCTCGCCGGAGCACGGCCTGGTTCCTTCGTGCTGGTGTGCTCTACGACCACGCCGGCGATCCTTGAGTCCGTGGATGCGGCGGCCCCCGAGGGTGTGACCATTGTCGATACCCCCATCGTCGGCGGCGTCAAGTACGCACGCGAACGCGGCATCACGTTTCTGGTCGGTGCGACGCAGAACGCGTTCGCGTCCGTGCGCCCGGCACTGGAAGCCCTCGGACACGCCAAGCACGTTGGTGCGTTCGGCTCCGGAGTGGCCTATAAGCTCATCACGAACGTGGCGATCATGGCCGCTGAGGCAGGGATCCGTGAAGCGCTGGACCTGGCCGATCTGCTCGGCAAGGACTACGGCACGGCGCTGGAACTGATGTCGGTCGGCCCGATGGCTCCCGTTGTCGCACGAGCGCTGGACACGACGAACCCACGCCCGCTGCGCCGGTCGGCTGAAGACGACGACACGCTCCTGTCCTCCGTGGACGACCCGCCCAGCCAGCTGCCGATCTCGCACGCCGGCGCCGCCCGGCTGTGGGAAGCCGTCAAGGCGGCGGACGGCTTCGAACCCGACTTCGTCGACCTTACCCGCAAGGCTACTGCTCGCCCGCAGTTCCAGAACCGCTAGGAATCCGCCGGCTCTCCCGTTGCCCGGCAGCCACCTGGTCGTCGGGCAAGAAAGGACACCTCGTGACACTTCCAGCCAACGCCCCCAAGATCGCCCCCGAGCCCATTCGCGACCCGCAAACCGATCACCTGCTCACCCCTGACAACTGTCTCGTCACGATGATCGACTACCAGGAGGGACAGTACGCAACCGTGGGCTCGACCAGCCGTGCGGAAATCGATCTGGGAGCGGTAACGCTGGCGAAGCTCGCCCATGCGTACGAGATCCCCACCGTTTTGAGCACCGTCGCCGTCGGAATGGGGGTCAACGAGAATACGGTTCCCGTGCTTACGCGAGAGCTGCCCGGGATTGTGGAGATCGATCGCACTGGTGTGAACTCATGGGAGGACCCCGACTTCCGGGCGGCTATCGAAGCGTCAGGGCGCAAGAAGGTTGTCATCGCCGGACTCTGGACCGAAGTCTGCCTTGCCTTCCCCACCCTCGACATGCTGCTGGAGGGCTACGAGGTGTACCCCGTGATCGATGCGGTCGGCGGTGTCTCGGCAGTCACTCACGAGACGGCGATCCAGCGGATGATCCAGGCCGGCGCCAAGCCGATCACCTCACTCGCGTTCGGATGTGAGCTCATGCGCAACTGGGCCCGGCCCGACGCTGACCGCTACCGCACCATCATCAACGACTACTTCAACCGAAAGCGCGAGATCGGTTCATCCAGCGGCGATCTGTTCACCCGCTGAAGACGCACTCCCCCGACGCAGCGGCGGGATCTGCCGGAGCGGTTCGGGCCGTGGGAGACGGCCTGTAAGCGGCATCGTTGCTGGTCAGCTGACAGGACGTGGGCAATACCGCTCTTGAGGATCCAGGCCGCGGAGGACTCCGGGGCCGGATCGACTGGAACGTTTCGGTGGACTCGACAGCCGTCCGGGCTCACCAGCACACGCGGGCGCGCGGAAAGCACCACCGGCCGTCGTTCCCCACAAGGGGATCGTCCGGGGGACGGACCAGGCCGATCCGGTACTGGGAAACTGGTCGTCCGGCTGGCGGAGGTGGTCAGATCGGCGAATGCCTGGGACGTTCCCGCGGAGGGTTCACCACCAAAATCCACCTCGTTGCCGACGGACGGCGCCGGCCCCTCGCCTTCATCCTGACACCCGGACACTACGGTGGCGGGCCCCAGATCGAGCGGGTGCTGGAGCAGATCTCCGTACCCCCGGCCGGAGCCGGCCAGCCTCGTACCCGGCCCGACCAGGTCCTGGCAGACAATGCCGGCACGTCCCGGAAGAGCCGCCGCTACCTGCGACGCCGCGGAATCCGGCACACCATCCCCGAACGTCTCGACCAGCCAAGGAATCGCAAGAACCCGGCATCCCGAGGCGGTCGGCCTACAGGATTCGACGGCGAGCGCAAAAGGATTCCGTGCCGTCGCCACCCGCTACGAGAAACGCGCCTACATCTACCTCGGCACCGTCACACTCGCAGCCCTCGCCATGTGACTGCGAACATGATCCGGGGAACAGTGCCTGCCGGTGAGCGGAAGGTGATTTCATGCGGCGAACCGAGTACGACGCGGGCCAGGCCGCCAGGCGCCTGAAAGTGCCGTGACGGCCTTCCGGTGGGCCCGGCACACCGAGCTCATCCCCGAGCCGGATGTGACGTCCTCCCAGTGGTCCCGGGCCGTTGTGGAAGCGATGGACGCCGCAGCACTCGACCGACTGCGGCTCCGCGCCAGGACAGCAATCTGTGACACTGCTTGGTCGACCCGAATCGCTGCGTCGGCATGGGGTGTACCGTGCCGGTACCGCGCGCCGCCGGTGGGGTCAGGACGCGGCCGCGCGCGCCGCCTCCAACTCGGCCACCAGCCGTACGACCCGCTTGTTGGTCCGGCCCGATCTATGGCCCGCCAGCATGTGCAGCTGGTCCGTCCCGCCGGAGGCCAGCACCAGCTCCGGGACGTCGGATGAGTAGACCCTGCCCTCCAGGACGGCCACCCGCACCTCCCGGATGTCCGCCCACACATAGGAGCGCGAGTTGAGCAGCCCGGAGTACTTCACCCCTGCCGACCCGTAGGAGACGCCGAACACCGGCGCACGGAACGTCAGCACCACACCTGGCGCGCCGAGGAGCAGGACCGGAATGAGGTATTCCAGATGTTCCACCCCCACGTGGGCCCACTTCGTCGCCAAGCCCGCCGCCATCACCACGGCGACCAGCAGACACGCACCGCCCAGCAGGAAGTAGGTAAGAGACGAGGCCGCCGCGCGCCTCCTCCGCATGTCCACGCCCCCTTTCCGCGGCGCGCGGCGCCGTCCCGGGGGGGGGTGCCGTCATCGCCCGTGCACAGCATACGAACGGTGGCCGCGCCGCCGGGGGCAAGGCGCCGGTGCCTCCCAACCCCCTCGTCGCCCTGCCACGGTCCTGTATCTGCCCGCCACCTACGCTCTCGCGCCGGCCGCCGTCGTCATTCATCCCCTCGCCAAGGTCATCGGCACACCGAATGTGAAGCTCGCGGGCCTCAGAAGCTGGTCCGGGGCCCTGGCGGCCAGCCAGAACAATCTGGCACCCGATGGCACATCAGCCCCAACACCGTCGGGCCCACCATCCGTCATCTGCTGAGGCAAACGGGTCAGGCCAAGTCCGTGTGATGTAGAGATCGTCCAGCGGTTCGACCAACCCTCGCAGTTCACGTGAGGCTCGGCGCGGCAAGGAGTGGAGGGCGAGTTCGAGTACCGCGCGCTCGTCGGTCGTGTAGAAGGGATTGCACAGTGGGCAGCCACAACCGCCTGAGAACGCAAGACCCGGCTGGCGGGCGACCCGCGACCACCGCCGTAGAGCTTGTGCTACCGCGCCGGGCCAGAGCCGGTCATGTTCTAGCCGGGCAACCGCGCTCGCGAGCTTGCCGGAACCGCGTGCAAGCCCAGGTCCTGAAGCTCCGTGCGACTGGCTCTGAGGGTGACGGGCTGCGGACCGGAGCCGTGACGGCCGCCTACGCGGCATCGTCCTTTCTGAATCGCTTCACGCGGAGCATCATGCCAGAGCACCATCCTTCCTCGCATCGCAGATAGGCGCTGAAACCCGAACCCGTGATGCTTCGGTGCCGCCTGGCACATGTTCCGGCGAACCCGTGCGAGGTGCTGCCGAAACGTCAAGCAGATGGGGAGGCCATCTCGGTCACCGCGTTGGGGATCAGAGCAATCAGCTGCTGAGACCAGCAGTCCGACTGCTGTGTCGTGGCCTCCGCTCCGCAATTGCCACAGACAAGGTTGGGGCCATCCAGGCCGTCGAGTCCACAGCATCCGTTGCGACGCCTGCTGTCGGCGTACAAGTGAACGTGGCTCTGGCAAGATTTTCGTAGCCGAAGATCATCTTGGTTCGGTGGGGGCTCAGTGCGCTATTGCAGTACCGCCCGCATCCTCGAATTCATCAAGGCTCACTGATCATTTCAGAATGAGATCGGTGTGTTGGCTTGGCAGTTGAGTGTTGTGTCGGCAGGATCTGCTGGGTGTCTGCTGATCTTGTGCCTGATG
>NZ_JBHVVM010000042.1:0-46879 GCF_042883525.1 Streptomyces sp. NPDC058195 | reverse complement strand
CCGTGGCGAATGTGATGAGCCTGACGACGGTGCCTGATCCGCATGGGGGGACGACGACGCTGGGGCGGCCGATCACGAATACGACCGCGTATGTTGTCGATCATCATAATCAGCCTGCTCCTGTCGGTGTTCCGGGGCATGCGCTGCTGGGCGGGATCTGTCTGGCCCGGAATTATCACAACCGGCCTGATCTGACGGAGCAGCGTTTCACTCCCAATCCTCTTTCTCCGCCGTTTCCTGATCCGCGTACGTATCACACGGGGGATCTGGTCAAGTGGCGGGCTGACGGCACGCTTGAGTTCATCGGCCGGATCGACAACCAGGTCAAGCTGCGGGGCTACCGGATCGAGCTCGGAGAGATCGAGGCCGCTCTCGGTACCCACCCCCATGTCCACGCCACCACCGTCACCACCCGCGAAGACACCCCCGGGGACAAGCGCCTGGTCGCCTACGTCGTGCCCACGGCGGGACACAGCCCCGCCACGCACGAACTGCGTGCTCATCTGAAGCGGCAGCTTCCCGACTACATGGTTCCCAGCACCTACGTCCCTCTCAGCCAGCTGCCGCTGACCCCCAACGGGAAGGTCGACACCAAGGCACTCCCCGCACCGGACCACCACCGTCCCGAACTCGCCACCACCTACACCGCCCCCCGGAACTCGACGGAAGAGACCATCGCCGGTGTGTGGTCCGACGTCCTCGGCATCGACACCGTCGGCATCCACGACAACTTCTTCGACCTGGGCGGACAGTCGATCAGTTCGGTGCGCGTGGTCTCCCGGCTGCGGGAAGCCGGACTGGGCGTCTCCCTCCAGCAGTTCGTGCGGCACCCGACGGTCGCCCAGCTGGCGGCCGAGCTGGACGTCCCGCAGTCGGCGTCGGCCGGGCTGGTCGTGCTCCTGTCGTCCGTGGCGGACCCGGAGCTGCCCGTCCTCTTCTGTGTGCATCCGGGCGGCGGCAGCACTCACCCGTACCGGGCTCTCGCGCAATGCCTGAAGGGCAGGTTCACCGTGTACGGCGTCCAGGCGCCGGGACTGAACGCGGATGAGGTGCCGCTCGTCGGGATCGAGTCGATCGCGGACCGGTACTGGCGGGAGATCCGCCGCGTGCGGCCCGCGGGCCCGTGCGCCATCCTCGGATGGTCGACCGGCGCGGTGATAGCACACGCGATGGGTGCGCAGGCCCCGGAGGAGGTGGCCGGTCTGTATCTGCTGGAGCCGGCGGTGACCGGCGACGGTCAGCGGGACCGCTTCCAGCGGCACGCCGAGGTGTACCACCGGGTGAACGAGCTGTGGCGCCGGGGCCAGAACGAGCGCGGCGCCGAACGGGCCGCGACGGAGCGGGAGCTGCGGCGTCTGGCCCCGGAGATGAACCTCGACGAGAGCCTGGTCACGCTCGACGAGTGGCTTCCCTTCGCGGTGCTGGAGGCCGAGGTGCGCTCGCTCGCCGCCTACCGGCCCGGCCGCTCGGCAGCCAGGGCGACGCTGTTCGTCAGCGACACCGTGCGCGACGGCAGCGGCGACGAAGTACCGGAAGCCCAGTACCTCGCCCACTGGCGCGGGCTGTACCCGGCAGGTCTGGCCCAGCGGGCGATGCCGGGACGCCACCAGGAGATGGTCAGGGGCGCCGAGCAGCTCAATGCCGTGCTGTCCGTGTTGAAGGAATCGGCGACGGCCGACGCCACCTCCCGGAAAGGGGCGTTGCTGCAGGTCTGACCGTAGCTCGCCGCTGGAGCACGGGAGGCGACAGAGCCGACGAGGGGCCCACCACTGGAACCCAGGAAACGTGGTGGGCCCCTCGTCATGTGCGTGGGGCCCCGGCAGTCTTGCCGAAAGTGCAACGCCACGGGCTGAGCCGCAGGTCAGAGCATGGATTCCATGGAGCAAGCGGCTGTCTGATCGTCCTGCTTGCGCAGCGTGCGCGTCTGCGTGACGGTGGCGGGGCGAAGGGTGCTCGCCCTCGTACGTGCCGGTGGCGATGACAAGCCGCTCGGCGACGCCGCGCAGGCTCACCTCCTTGCCGCTCAGATGGTGGGCCATGGACAGCATGGAAGCGCTGGTGGCTCCGTCCGCGCCGCCGATGGTTCTGCCGCGCTTGCGGGCGGACTCGTGGCTTCGGGGGTGTGGCCGCGGATGGTCCTCACGCACCATCCCGGGCATGGCCGCCAGCACGGTGCACACGATGCCGGACGGGGCGGTGCGAGCCCATCGCTCCCGGTGCGGAAACTCCGGGACGACGCCGCTCGCCTTGAGCTCCCCGGCGGTCAGGGTGAGTTCGATGCCGGGGCTGAGTCGCGTGCGCTCGTGGACGACGAGGGAGACGGCCATGCCGGAGACCCGTTCTCCCCGGCGAGCGTCACGGCGGCCTCCAGCTCGGGACGTTGGGGCGCGGGTGGAGACCTTCTCCGAGAAGACGCGGGTGACTCCCGGCGCCGCTGAGGTGGTCGGGCGGTGCGCCGGAGGACTCCCGGGCGGCCGAGGAGCGGGCGCAGCCGAGTGGTGTCAGTCGTCCGGTCGCGTGACGTGTCATCAGTCAGCTCGTAGAGCGCGGCGCCATCCTGGTCCCGAACGCCGGGCGGACTGGCCGTCCCACCCGTAAGGGAAGAGGATTGCGGAGCCGGGCCACATATCGCCGGTACGCCCGCGCCTCGGCCGAAGTGCTCGTGATGAGGGCATGGTGGTCAGGGAACAGGGCACTTCCCGCGTCCAGTACGGGGGTGTTCGTTCCGAACTGGTTCCCCTGCAAACGGGTGGCTGTCAGTCGGCTCCGGCTCCGGGGAATCAACGTGCTCTGGCCGACTGTGACCGGGCCGCGGTTGACCTGGAACCAGACCTCGCGCCGGTTGCCGAACAGTACGACGCTCTCGCGAAGGTCGCGCGCGTGGGTGTACACGTCGAAGTCCCAGTCGCCCCGAACTCCCCCTGAGGCGTAGTGCGCACGAAAGTGGTGCATAAGCCGGGGCAGGTCGACCGTGGCGCCGAATGGAATCACCGCGTCACCGAAGGGCTCGCCGGCGATGAAATAGATTCTGAACTCCAAGCCGTACAGCCGCCCGCGGACCTTCCTCTTGACGTACAGCGAGAACGTGTCCGTGTCGTCATGGTTCCACCGGCTGGCTCGGACGTGCTGACGTGTGAGGTAGGCGAATGACAGGAACTCCCGATCGGCCAGCAGGCCAGGGACGTGTTCGACCGAACCATGGAGCAGATAGAGGCACATCAGGTCCACCGGATGCGTCTGGTGTGCCAGCCTCGTGAAGAATCCATCGGAAGAACTGTCCCGCAAAGGTGTCTCCAGTCGTCCGGCCCTCTGCTATTCCCTGAGTATGGGGCACATCTACGGCCTGGGGATTTTCGGAACGGCCAGTATCAACGAGATTGATCTTGGCGCCTTGGCGGCAGCGGCCCGCGGCGGGGAAGCGTTCCTCGTCGTCGGAACCTCGAGGTCTCCCTGCCGGGCGCCGACCCGGGCCCCTCGGGCGATGACGTCTGCGTCCAGTCCGCACTCCCTCTCTCTCTGCCCCGCTCGGCACACAGACCGGCGCCCCGGTCTCGTGGCCCCACCGTGTGTGCGGTGGGAGCCTGAGACCGGGGCGCCGGAGGTCGCGGCCGGTGCCGCCTGGTTCACCAGCGCTTCAACTCGGGGAAGAATCCCGGGATTTCGGTGGCGCGGCCGGTGCGCAGGGCAGTCCGGTAGATGTGGTGGCCGACGGCCAGGTCGAGGACGCCGAGGCCGAACGGGGAGAAGACGGTGGGGCGGTCGTGGGTCAGGGAGACCTCGCCGCGCAGCACGTCGGCCAGCGTGCCGTTGATGAAGTCGCGCGTGCCGTACTCCATCTCCGTCAGATGGGGCGAGGTCTGCGCGGTGAGGCAGTGGTCGATGTCGTCCAGGACGTTGTGGCACTTGATCATGACGGTGGGATGGATGTCGCGCAGGGAGAGGTTCAGGATGAGCTGGCCCGGCAGGAGGGTCTGCTGGTCCGACAGCCAGGGCGCCGACGCGGTGGTGGCGAGCACGACCAGGTCGGCGGTGGCCAGGGCCGCGTCGATCTGTGTCACGGCGCGGGCCTGCCAGCCGTGCGTGTCGGCGGTGTAGGAGGCGAAGGTCTCGGCGTACGCGTCGACGTGGTCGTGTACCAGGCATTCACGGACGTTGGTGCCGCGTGCCGCGAGGAAGTCGGAGACGGTCCGGCCGATGACACCGGCGCCGACGAAGAGCACGGTCTTCGGGCTGTCGCCGTCGGCGAGGGTCTCCGCGGCGAGCGCGGCGGACGCCGCGGTGCGGGCGGCGCTGATGCCGGACGCCTCCAGGCAGGCGAACGGGTAGCCGGTCTCGGCGTCGTTCAGCAGGAGCACGGCGGAGGCGCGCGGCAGGTTCTGGCTCACGTTCTGCGGGTAGCTGGCGATCCACTTGAGGCCGGAGACCGGTGTGTCGCCGCCGAGGTGGGCGGGCAGGGCGATGATCCGGGCGCCGGGATCGTGCGGGAAGCGCAGGAAGTGGCTGTTGGGGTTCACGGTGGCACCGCGGCTGTGCTGGAGATAGGTCTCCCGCACGAGGTCCAGGACGTCCGACGGCGCGGAGCCGATGACATCCTGGGCGACGGAGCCGTCGATCACATGGAAGGTCGACATCGGTGGTTGCCTTTCGAGGGCGGGATCAGGTGAGGATGCCGAAGTTCCGCTCGACCCAGTCGTTGTTGTAGACCGTGCCGAGGTAGCGCTCGCCGAGGTCGGGAGAGATCGCGGCGATGCGGGAGCCGGCTGGGATGGTGTCGGCGCGGCGGCGGACGGCGGCCAGGACCGAGCCGGTGGAGCCTCCGGTGAGCAGGCCGTGGGTGCGGGCGAGCAGCCGGCACTCACGTATGGCGTCCTCCTCGGCGACCAGTACGACGTCGTCGGCGAGGCTGGGTTCGAACAGTTCGGGGATGCGGCTGGCGCCCAGTCCGGGGATGCGCCGCGGGCCGGGTGCGGCGCCGAAGATGACGGAGCCGAGGGCGTCTACGGCGATGATCCGGGTGTGCGGCGAGAACTCGCGCAGGTGCTGCGCGCAGCCGACGAACGTGCCGGTGGAGCCGACACCGATGAACAGGTAGTCGAGATGCTGGACCGTCTTCAGCAGGGTGCGCGCGGTCTGTTCGTAGTGGGCGCGCGGGTTGGCCGGGTTGGCGTACTGATTGAGCCAGACCACCGTTGGGTCCGCCTCGATGTGGCGCCGGATGTGGGCGATGCGGGACTGGAGGAAGCCGCCGTTGGCGTCGACGGTGTCGACGACGACCACCTCGGCGCCCAGGGCGCGCATGTGATCGATGCTGGCGGCGTTGGTGTTCGGGTCGACGACGCAGGTGAAGCGGTAGCCCTTGGTGGCGCAGATGGAGCTGAGGGCGATGCCGAGGTTTCCGGACGAGGACTCGATGACGCGGGCACCCGGCCTGAGGACACCACGGTGCTCGGCGTCCTCGATGAGGCTCAGCGCGGTCTTCAGCTTGACGGAGCCGGCCGGGTTGAGGCCCTCGATCTTCAGGAAGAGGTCGGAGCCGGGTACCACCCGGGGCAGCAGGACGAAGAGGTCGTCGGTGACCAGCTCGTAGGTGTGCTCGTAGATCATGACCTGGGCTCCCAGAGGTCTTCGGGGCCGGTCTCCTCCGCCGCGTAGCGGCCCAGCGCGCTGACGGCCATTCGCAGTTCCAGTGCCATGGCGTCCAGCAGGCGCTCAAGGCCGTACTCGGGGTCCTCGTCGACGGCGATCAGCGCGGCGCGGCCGAGGCCGACGGCGCGGGCGCCGAGGGCGAGCAGCTTCACGGCGCGGATGCCGTCCCAGACCCGTCCGCTGGCGAGGAGAGTGTGGCCGGCGGGGTCGACGCGGCGCAGGCATTCGGCGAGGGGCAGTCCGACGTGGCCGAGGAAGCCGGTCGGTGCCCAGCCGGTGCCGCCCTCGGCACCGTCGACGGCCACGGCGTCGGCGCCGGCGTCCCAGGCGATGGCGGCGGCCTGGCCGATGTCGCGGCCGGGGAAGAGCTTCACCCAGCAGCGGGCGCGCGGGTAGTTGTTGCGCATGAGCTGGATCTGCCGACGGAAGATCTCGTCGGTGAAGGTGCCCGGACTCGCGCAGCGCAGGACCGAGGAGGAGTGGGGGCCCAGCCGTTCGACGGCGTACTGTCCGGCGAGATCGGCCGCGACCGTTTCGCTGATCATGGTGAGGCCGCCGAGGCCGGGCTTGGCGCCCTGGCCGACCTTGAGTTCGAAGCCGAGGCGGCCGGTGGTCAGGAGGCCGGTGACGGCGGGGTCGCTGTAGACATGGTTCCAGACCTCGGAGTCGGCGTCCTCGGTGCTCTGCTGGACGCAGATGCCGCCCACGCCGTCGGGGAGTTCCTCGCAGTACGCCTGGACGCGTTCCAGCAGGCCCTTGCGGTGGTCGTCGCCGCTGGAGCGGAAGCCGTTCATGGGGGCGACGTTCTCGCCGATGACCATGGGGATGCCGAGCCGTCCGGCCTGGCGGCTGAGGGCGAGGCCGGTGCCGGTGACGCGGGTGGAGCCGAGCGCCGACAGGTAGACCGGCAGCGGGGAGGTGAAGCCGCCGAGGGCGGTGTCGAGACGGACGTCGGAGTAGAGGGGTTCACGGCCGAGGTCGATGAGCTTGGCCAGGCGGCCCGGCATGAAGACGGGCGGGGCCAGGCGCAGTCCGTCGATCTCGTCGCCGGTGGATTCGAGGTCGGCGCCGAAGACGACGGTGCCGTAGCTGTTCAGGGGCGGGAAGACGGCGGCGGCGCCGTCGCGGGCCCGGACACGGACGGATTCCTCGGGCAGGCCGGGTGCAGCCAGCTGGGTCACGGCGACACGACCCCCGCGATCTTCGGGAAGGCTGTGGTCCGCCAGACGGAGTCCAGGCCGGTGACCCAGCGGGTCAGGCGCTCCAGGCCGATGCCGAATCCGGCGCTGCTGGGGATCCCGTGCCGCGCGACATCGAGGTACCAGGCGTACTTGGAGGGGTTCTCGCCGGTTTCGCGCATCCGGGTGACCAGGGCCGCGTAGTCGTACTCGCGTTCGCTGCCGCTGCACAGTTCGCCGCAGCCCTCGGGTGCGATGAGGTCGAAGTTGAGCAGGGTGCCCGGCTCGTCGGCGCTCTCCTTGTCGTAGAAGCCGCGGGAGCCCTTGGGGTAGCCGACGATGAAGAACGGGGCGTCGGCCTGGCGGGAGATGCGCTCCTCGGCTTCCCACTCGATCTCGGTGCCGGCGGCCTGCGGGTACCCGTCGCGGTGCAGGCCGTCCACGACCTCGCCGTGCGGCACGCGGGCGAACGGCCCGGCCACGCGGCGGCGCAGGGCGTCGGGGTCGCGGCCGAGGACGGCGAGGTCGTCGCCGCACTCGTCGACGACGGCGGTCACGGCGTGGCGGACCAGCCGCTCGGCGATGCCCATGGCGTCGTCCCGGGTGGCCCCCGCGTACTCGACGTCGATCTGCCGGAACTCGGTGAGGTGGCGGCGGGTGCTGCTGGTCTCGACGGGTTCGAGGCGGACGTTGGGCGTGATGAGGAAGATGCGGTCGAAGGCCAGCAGCGACGCCTGCTTGTAGAGGATGGCACTGGTCATCAGCTTGTAGCGGTGGCCGTAGTAGTCGACGTCGACCTGCTTGGCACCGCGCGAGCCCGGGTCGGTGACGGGGCCGATGACGGGGTGGGCCATCTCCACGGCGCCGTCGGAGCGCAGGAAGGAACGGGCACCGGCCATGAGCGCCTGCTGGATCCGCAAGGCCGCGTGAGTGCGCGGGTCGCGCAGGTGTTCCAGCGGTGAGGGCAGTGCGACGGCCTCGGGTGCCGACGGGAGGTCTGTCTGGAGTGTCATGTCTGTCGTGTCCTGTCCTGTCATTGCCGGTTCGGGGGCACCAGCCACCGGTGGCGGAGGGGCGCCGGGACGAGGGCCGCTCGGATCAGCTGGCCCTGTCGAGGCGGGCGGCGGGGTCGTCGTAGCGGTCCTTGACGTGGTTGAGCGCTTTCAGCAGTCCGGACGAGGTCAGCCGCCGGGACGGCTGTGCGGCGGTCGGCCGGCCGAGCGGGAGCGACCCGGTGCGGGACCACTCCAGGCGGCCGTGGTCGGAGATGAAGCTGCGGGTGCGCCCCGCGTTGTCGGGGTGCAGACAGAAGGGGACGTCGAGGTATCCGTGGGCGAAGGCACGGATCAGCGCCTGGCCGAGGTCGTCGTGCAGATGCAGGACGGCCTCGACGAGGGAGCGGGCCTCCGCCTCGACGCCGGTGGACGGCGGCGGAGCGGCCGGTCGCGTGGTGCGGGCGGCAGCGGCGGCGGCTTCCAGCGCGATGACGTTCTCCTCGACGGAGGGGATACGGGCCGACTCCGCCGGTGTCTTGACGATGAGCCGGGCGGCGCCGGTGCGCACGGCGAGCCGTGCGGCGTCCGCCCCGAGCCGCAGCGCGCCGTCCCAGGTCTCCGGGTAGACGCCCATGTACGCGTAGACGACCACATGCCAGGAGGTGTCCGGGAGATGGTCGGCGGCGAGGGCGCGCAGCGCGTGGACGGCCTCCTCGTCCTGTTCGCGGCTGGTCTGCTGGGTGTAGCTGAGGGAGACGCTGCGCAGACCGTGCTGGCGGAAGAACATGGCTTCCAGGACGGAGAGGGCGACGAGCAGGGAGGGCGGACAGAGCTGGCCCAGCATGCAGCCGCCGAAGGTCTCCAGGTGCGGTTCGGTGCCGGTCTCGCGCAGGGCGGCGAGCGTGCGGCACGCTTCGGCCCAGGCGTGGACCGAGGTGGCCAGCGGGGTGCGGCCGTAGGGCAGGCAGTAGGAGACGGGCCCGCCCTCGGTGGCGTCGAGTCCGGCGGCGATGAGGGCTTCGACGATCCGGCCGGGCTGCGCGGAGCCGTGCCGTACCTGGACGGGGAATGCGGGGCCGTGGACGCCGTCGAGGAGACCGGTGGTGGTCTCCAGGGGCATGCTGACCAGCGGATAGCCGTTGAGGTGGTGGCCCTGGGCGACGGCGCGGGCAGCGGCGGCGTGATCGCCGACGCGGGTGAAGCTGTCCAGGGTGAGCGTGCCGACGGTGGTGGCGTCGGCGGCACGGGTGGCGATCAGGCCGGTGCGCATCCGGGCGGGGTCGGCGAAGCCCATACGGGGCTGTACGACGAGGCGGCCGGTGCGGGCGGCGTCGGCGACGAAGCGGTGGAAGGAGCCGCCGGAGGGGGCGGGTTCAGCGGACGGCATCGACCTGGGGCCTTCCGTGCCGGTGCTCGGGCAGGGTGTCGAGCAGGGCGAGCAGTCCGGGGATGGCGTTCGCGCCGGTCAGGACGGCGTCGAAGCCGGCCTCGGTGAGCGAGGCGTGGACGTCCGGGGCGAGGGTGCCCGAGGTGTCCAGCTTGCCTCCGACGACGAGCGGCACCCTGACCAGCGCCGGTACGGCGCGGACCGCGCGGGCCAGGCCCGCGGCCTCCTCGGCTCCGTGTCCGTTGACCGTGCTGACGACGATGAGACCGGGCGTGCGGGCCGTGGCCTCCTCGATCAGGACGTCGACCGGGACGCACGCGCCGAGATTGGTGACCTCCCAGCCCTGTTCCTCGAGCAGGAGTTGCAGGAAGAGCAGGTTCCAGGTGTGTGAGTCCGAGGCGATGGTGGTCAGGACTGCGTGGCGCGGGCTGTCCGGGGGCTGGCGATGCGGGTACACGACCGGGCTTTTCCTCTCGACACCGATGGGGCCGCGACCGCTGCGATCGGGCCGGGTACCCGTGAAATCGCCCTCCATGGGGGCGTCCGGGCTGTGCGCTCATGACGCCGTCCATGGTGGCCAGTGGTGATCGTGGGCGGCACTGGGCAGTTGTGACCATCCCGAGGGGCGTCATTTGTGTCCACTGGGGTCGCTCGTCCCCGCGCCCTAGCCTGCTCGTCGCGGACATTCGGCGCCGACGGCCGCGGTCGTGTCGGCGGCACGGTCCCCGGCCCGCCCGGAGGCCTCCGCCCTGCCCTCGCCGCGCGCCGTACGGCGTGCCGCCCGTGAACCTCTTGTAGCGCTGACGATGTCCTGATGATGGGGAGTGAACGGTGGCTGATCACCAGCTGGGGGAGTGGCGGCACGCACTGGAGGGCCTGGAGCCGCTGGAACTGCCGTCGGACCACCGGCCCTCGGACGACGGACCGGGCCTCGCGGACCAGATCCCGTTCGACGTGCCCGCCCGCACCGCCGACGCGCTGGCCGCCCTGGCCCGCGACCGGGGCGTGGAGCTGCCCGCGGTCATGCTGACGCTGTTCCACACGCTGCTCGCGCGGCACGCGGGCCGGGGCGACGTCCCGGTGGCGGTGCCGGCGGACGGCACGCGGGACACGGAGCCGGCGGCCGTGGTGCGGGGCCCGGTCGGTGACCCGGCGTTCACCGAGGCCCTGGCGCACGTCGCGCGGGGCATGGCGGACGCCGTCGCCCGCGGGCCGGTACCGCCCGCGCTGACGGCGGACGCGGCCGACGGCACGATGGCGGCGGCGTGGTTCGCGTGGCGCACGGGCGGCGGGGAGACCGCGGCATTCCCGCCGGACGCGCACGTCACGCTGGAAGTCGTCGCGGACGGCGGGGGACTGAGCGGCGTCCTCGGCTACCGGACCGATCTGTTCGAACGGGCCACGGCGGAGCGGATGGCGGGGCACCTCGCGACGCTCGCGCGTTCCGCCGCCCACACGCCCGGGAATCCGCTCAGCGCGCTGGAGATGCTGACGGAGCCGGAACGCCACCGGATCCTGACCGAGTGGAACGGGACGCGGTCCGCGTTTCCGGACACCGCGACCGTGCACCAGCTGGTGGGGGAGCGGGCCGCGCTCCAGCCCGACGCGGTGGCCCTGGAGCACGGTGGGCAGCAGCTGACCTACCGGGAACTGGACGAGCGGTCCGAGGGGCTGGCGAGGCACCTGGCGGAGCGGGGCGTAGGCCCCGGCGCCCTGGTCGCGGTGTGCCTGGACCACGGACCGGACCTGGTGTGCGCGCTGCTCGGCGTGCTCAAGTCGGGTGCCGCCTACGTGCCGTTGGACCCGGTCTACCCGGCCGAGCGGCTGCGCTACATGGTCGAGGACAGTGCCGCCCCGGTGGTGGTGACGCAGTCCGCGCACGCGGACCTGTTCACGCCGGGCACCGCGCTGCTGCTGGCCGACCGGGAGTGGCCGACCGGCACCGGCACCGTCCCCGTCGCCGCCGCGGGACCTGACGACGTGGCGTACGTCATCTACACCTCGGGCTCGACGGGCCTCCCCAAGGGGGTGCGGGTCGGGCACCGGGGTGTCGTCAACTACCTGCACTGGTGCGACCGGAACTATCCTCCGGCGCCCGGTGCGCGGATCGGGTCGCTGCTGTGCTCGTCGGCGGCCTTCGACCTGACGGTGACCGCGCTGTTCCTGCCGCTGGTGCAGGGGCTGTGCCTGGTGGTGCCGCGGCCGGAGCCCGGACGCGGCGTGTTCGACGCGGCCGTGGACATCATCGCGACGGGTGTCCCGGTCAGCTTCCTGAAGGCGACGCCCTCGCATCTGGAGCTGCTGACCGCCCGGCTGGAGCAGGACGGCGTCCGGCACGGCATTGCCACGGTGGTCGCGGGCGGCGAGGACCTGACACCAGCGCTGGCGCACCGGGTGCTGGCCCTGGGCACCGGGGAGAGCGCGATCGTCAACGAGTACGGGCCCACCGAGGCGACCGTCGGGAACGTGGTCAGCCGGGCCGTGTCGGTGGACCCGGAAGCGGACCACGTGCCGATGGGCCGGGCGATCGACAACACCGAGGTGTACGTGGTCGGGGCGCACGGTGAGGTCCAGCCGGTGGGAGTGCCCGGCGAGCTGCTCATCGGCGGTGTCAACGTGGCTCTCGGCTATCTCGGCCGGAACGATCTGACAGCGCGGCGGTTCGTACCCCACCCGTTCTCGGCCGATCCCGAGGCACGGGTGTACCGCACCGGCGACCTGGTGAAGTGGCTGCCGGACGGGCGACTGGTCTACCTGGGCCGTATCGACGACCAGGTCAAGCTGCGTGGGCACCGGGTGGAGCTCGGAGAGATCGAGAACGCACTGCTGTCCCGGCCAGCCGTAGCGGCGGCCACGGTCGTGGTCCGCGAGGACGTCCCGGGCGACAAACGGCTGGTGGCGTACCTGGTGTCCGCCGACGGCACGGCCGTGGCCGTGGCCGGGCTGCGCGCGGCACTGGCGCGGGAGCTGCCCGCGCACATGCTCCCCGCCCGCTACGTGGTGCTGGAGCGGCTGCCGCTCACCCCGAACGGCAAGGTGGACCGGCGGTCACTGCCCGCGCCCGAGGGCCACCGCCCGGACGTGACCGCCGCGTTCGCCGCGCCGCGCACACCCACGCAGCGGGCGGTCGCCGCCATCTGGGCCGAGTTGCTGGGCGTCGGCGAGGTCGGCGCGGACGACGATTTCTTCGAGCTCGGCGGTCACTCCCTGCTGGCCGCCCGGGTCGCCTCCCGGCTTCGCCGGGACCTCGGGGTGGACGTGGCGTACCGGACGCTGTTCGACGCGCCGACCCCGGCGCTGCTGGCTGCGGCCGTGGACGCGCTGGACCCGGGGACCTGCGCCGCGATCCCGCGGGCCGACCGGTCGGCGGGCGCCCTGCCGCTGTCCTTCGCACAGCAACGCCTCTGGTTCCTCGATCAGTTGGCTCCGGGCCGGGCCGAGTACGCGATCCCGGTGGGACTGCGGGTCGAGGGGGACTTCGCGCCGGACGCGTTCGGCGCCGCGCTGACTGCCCTGGCCGCCTCGCACGAGATCCTGCGGACCCGGTTCCTCGCGGACGCCACGGGGCGTCCGTTCCAGGTCGTCGACGCGGTGCGGGAGGTGGCGGTGGACCTCCACGACGCCCGGCACCTCGGTGCCGACGCCGCGCGCGAGATGCTGCGCGAGGCGGCGGGACAGCCGTTCGACCTGGCCGCCGGGCCGCTGCTGCGGGCGATGGCGGTGCGGGTGGCCGACAGGCAGTGGCTGCTGCTGCTCACGGTGCACCACATCATCTCCGACGGATGGTCGGAGGGCATCCTGGCTAGAGAGCTGGGCGAGCTGTACCGCGTGGCGCTGGCGGGCCAGCCGTGCACCCTGGCCCCCCTCGACCTCCAGTACGCGGACTTCGCGAGCTGGCAGCGCGAGGTGCTGGACGGTCCGGCGCTGGCGGGGCAGTCGGCGTACTGGCGGGAGCGGCTCGCCGGAGTACGGCCGCTGGAGCTGCCGACCGACCACCGGCGGCCGGCCGAGCGGTCGGGCCGGGGCGGCACGGTGTCCTTCTCGGTGCCCGCCGACGTGGCCGGCGCGGCCCGGCGGCTGGCAGCGGGGCAGGGGGCGAGCCTGTTCATGTCGCTGCTGGCGGTGTTCCAGCTGCTGATGGCGAAGTACAGCGGTCAGGACGACATCGCGGTGGGCAGCCCGGTGGCGGGCCGCAACCGTGCCGAGACGGAGGACCTGATCGGGTTCTTCGTGAACACGCTCGTCCTGCGTACCGACCTGTCCGGTGACCCGGCGTTCACCGAGCTCCTGGACCGGGTCAAGGACACCGCGCTCGGCGCCTTCGACCACCAGGACCTCCCCTTCGAGCGCCTCGTGGAGGAACTCGCACCCGACCGGGACCTGTCCCGCAACCCCCTGTTCCAGACGATGTTCGCGCTCCAGAACACCCCCGACAGCCACGCCTGGCAGCTGTCCGGAGCAACGGTGGAGCCGTTCGCCGTCCGCGAGGAAGAGGCCAAGTTCGACCTGACCCTGATCCTCACCGAGCGGCCCGACGGCTCGCTCGACGGCGATCTGGTGTTCGCCCTCGACCTGTTCGCACCGGACACCGCCGAGCGGCTGGCCGGGCACTTCACCACGCTGCTGCGCGCGGCGGTCGTCGGCCCGGAGCGCCGGCTGTCCGAGCTGGAGGTGCTGGCCGGCAGCGAGCGGCGCCGGGTGCTGGCCGAGTGGAGCGGGACGGCGATCGCCGCGGACACCGGCGCCGGGGCGACGGTGCACCGGCTCGTCGAGGAGTGCGCCGCCCTGCGGCCGGACGCGACGGCGGTTGTCTCGGCCGACGGAGAGCTGACCTACCGGGAGCTGAACGCGCGGGCCAACCGGCTCGCCCGGCACCTGACCGTCCGCGGAGCCGGTCCCGGGGCCGCGGTCGCGGTCTGCCTGGAGCGCGGACCCGAGCAGATCACCGCACTGCTCGCGGTACTCAAGTCCGGCGCCGCCTACCTGCCGCTGGATCCGGAGCACCCCGCCGACCGGCTCGCCTACATGGTCGCGGACGCGCGGGCC
This sequence comes from Streptomyces sp. NPDC058195, assembly GCF_042883525.1. NCBI lineage: Bacteria > Bacillati > Actinomycetota > Actinomycetes > Kitasatosporales > Streptomycetaceae > Streptomyces > Streptomyces sp. NPDC058195. The sequence continues at coordinate 32,627 of NZ_JBHVVM010000042.1, read as the reverse complement.
GCGCTCGTGGTCACCGACAGCGCCCGGTCCGCACGGCTGCCCGCCGGGCCCGGCCGGTTCCTCACCGACCGGGACTGGCCGCCCCTCGCTGACCTGCCGGCCCACGACCCGGAACCTCAGGCGTCCTTCGACGACCTGGCGTACGTGATCTACACCAGCGGATCCACCGGCCGGCCCAAGGGCGTCGAGGTCGAACACCGCAGCCTGGCCGGCCTGGTCCGCTGGACGGCCGACACCTTCGGCGCGGCTCCGGGACGGCGTGTCGCGCTGCTGGCCGGGGTCGGGTTCGACGCGGCGGCGTGGGAGCTGTGGCCCGCGCTGGCGACGGGTGCCACCGTGTGCGTACCCGATGACACGGTGCGGCTGACGCCCGCGCTGCTCCAGCGCTGGCTGAGCGAGCGGCGGGTCACGGGCACCTTCGTCTCGACGCCGGTCCTGGAGTCGCTCGCGGCCCTCGACTGGTCGGAGCCGACCTCTCTGGAGTACGTGCTGACCGGCGGTGACGCACTGCGCCTGCCCGCCGGGCTGAGTCTGCCCTTCCGCGTCGTCAACAACTACGGGCCGACCGAGTCGACGGTGGTGGCGACCTCGGCCGAGGTCGTCAACGGCACGGCCGTGCCGCCGATCGGCCGCCCGGTGCGCGGCACCTTCGTGTACGTGGTGGACCGGTACGGCCGTCCGGTACCGACCGGGGTGCCGGGCGAACTGCTCGTCGGCGGCGCCGGGCTGGCGCGCGGATACCGGGGGCAGCCGGGCCAGACGGCGGAGCGGTTCGTGACCGCCGACGTCGACGGCACACCACGCCGCGTCTACCGCACCGGGGACCGGGTGCGCTGGCTGGCCGACGGACAGCTGGAGTTCCTGGGGCGGCTGGACGACCAGGTGAAGCTGCGCGGGCACCGCATCGAGCCCGGCGAGATCGAGGCGGTGCTGCTGACCGGCCCCGATGTCTCCGCGGCCACCGTCGTCGTCCGCGAGGACACCCCCGGCGACAGGCGGCTGGTCGCGTACGTCGTCCCGGCGGCGGGTGCCGCGGTGCGCGGCGAGACCCTGCGCGGGCGGCTGCGCCGTGAACTGCCCGACTTCATGGTGCCGTCCGCGTTCGTCGCACTGGAGCGGCTGCCGCTGACCCCGAACGGCAAGGTGGACCGACGGGAGCTGCCCGCGCCCGAGCCCCGCGCGTCCGGCGCGGGCGGTCCGGCCCCTCGTACCCCGGTCGAGCGCGCGATCGCGGAGGCCTGGTCCCAGGTACTGGGCACCGAGGTCACCGGCGTGGACGACAACTTCTTCGAGCTCGGCGGGCACTCCCTGCTCGCCACCCAGGTGACGTCACGGCTGCGGGACGTGCTGGGCGTGGAGGTGCCGGTGCGGGAGCTGTTCGCGGCACCCACCGTCGTCGGGCTGGCCTCGGCCGTGGCGGAGCTCTCCGCCGCCGGGAAGGCCGGTACGCAGCGGATCACGCCCGCCGACCGGACCGGTGGACCACTGCCGCTGAGCTTCGCCCAGCAGCGGCTGTGGTTCCTCGACCAGCTGGAACCCGGGAGCGCGGAGTACGTCGTGCCCTTCGCGCTGCGCGTGAGCGGTGCGCTGGACACCGATGCCCTCGACGCGGCGCTGACCCGCATGCTGGCACGGCACGAGATCCTGCGGACGAGGTTCGTCGCCGACGACGATGGTGAGCCGACGCAGGTCGTCGGTCCCCCGGCGCCGGTGCGCACGGCGCTCCACGACCTGCGGCACATCGCCGACGAGGAGGAACGCCTGGCGGCGGCCCGGAACCTGTCCCGCGCGGAGGCCGCCCGCCCCTTCGACCTGGCGGCCGGACCGCTGCTGCGCGCGCACCTGGTGCGGCTGGCCGACGAGGAGGCGCACCTGCTGCTGACGGTGCACCACATCGCCTGCGACGGCTGGTCGGAGCCGGTCATGGCGCGCGAACTGCGGGAAGGATACCGGGCGGCGACGACCGGCGTTCCGTCCCAGGAGACAGAACTTCCGGTGCAGTACGCGGACTTCTCCGTGTGGCAGCGACAGCAGCTCACCAGTGACGTGCTGGAGGAACAACTGGCGTACTGGCGGGACCGGCTCGCCGGGGCGGAACCTCTGGAACTGCCCACCGACCACCGCCGTCCGCCGGGGCGGACCGGAGGCGGCGACACCGTGACGTTCGAGGTGAGCGCGGCAGTGGCCGCCGGGCTGAGGAACGCGGCCAGAAGCGGCACCGCGAGTCTGTACATGGTGCTGCTGGCCGCCTTCCAGGTGCTGCTGGTCAAGTACACGCGCCAGGACGACGTGACCGTCGGCAGCCCGGTCGCGGGCCGCAACCGCGCCGAGACGGAGGACCTGATCGGGTTCTTCGTCAACACGCTCGCCCTGCGCACCGACCTGTCCGGTGACCCGGCCTTCACCGAACTCCTCGACCGGGTCAAGGACACCGCGCTCGGTGCCTTCGACCACCAGGACCTGCCCTTCGAGCGCCTCGTGGAGGAACTCGCCCCCGACCGCGACCCGTCCCGCAACCCGCTGTTCCAGACGATGTTCGTGTTCCAGAACACGCCGGACAAGCACGGCTGGAGCCTTCCCGGGCTGGACGTGGAGCCGTTCACGGTCACGCTGCCGGACGCCAAGTTCGACCTCACCCTGATGATGTCGGAGGACGCGGGCGGCGGACTGCGCGGCACCCTGGAGTACCGGACGGACCTCTTCGAGCGCGACACGGTCACCCGGCTGGCCGGCCACCTGGGCACACTGCTGGGGCAGGTGGCCGTTGAGCCCGCGGCACGGCTGTCCCGGCTGTGCCTGCTCACCGCCGAGGAGGGACGGCGGACGGTGGTCGAGTGGAACGGCACCGCGGCCCCCTTCCCGGACACCGCCACGGTGCACGGCCTGTTCGAGGCACGCGCCGCACAGCAGCCGGACACGGTGGCCGTCGAAGGGCCGCAGGGCACGCTGACCTACGGTCAGCTGAACGCGCGCGCCAACCGGATCGCCCATCACCTGCGCACTCGGTACGGAGTGCGGCCGGACACGCCGGTCGCGGTGTGCCTGGAGCGCGGCCCCGACCTGATCACCGCTGTGCTGGGTGTCCTGAAGGCGGGGGCGCCGTACGTGCCGATGGACCCGGACTATCCGGCGGAGCGGCTGGCGTACATGGTGCGGGACACCGAGACCCCGGTCGTCCTCACCGGCTCCGCGCACACCGGCCAGCTGCCCCCGGACGTACCGTTGCTGCTGCTCGACGAGGACACCGCGACGCTGGCCGACGAGCCGGACACCGATCCCCGGGCGGTCGCCGCACCGGACAGCCTTGCCTACCTGATCTACACCAGCGGTTCCACCGGCCACCCCAAGGGTGTGCAGGTCGAGCACCGCAGCCTGGTCAACCTGGTGGACTGGACGGCGCGTGAGTACGGGCTGGAACCCGGGCAGCGGATCGCGCTGATGGCCGGGATCGGTTTCGACCCTGCGGCGTGGGAGCTGTGGCTCGGCCTGATCCGCGGCGCGACCTGCTGCGTCACCACCGAGACCATCCGGCTCACCCCGCATCTGCTGCGGGACTGGCTGTGCGAGCAGCGCATCTACACCACGTTCCTGTCGACACCCATGCTTGAGGCCCTGGCGGCGCTGCCGTGGACGTCGGACAGCACCCTCGACTACGTGCTGACCGGCGGCGACCGGCTGCGGATGCCACCGCGGGCACGGCTGCCGTTCCGCGTGGTCAACAACTACGGACCCACCGAGAGCACGGTCATCGTCACCTCGACGGTGATCGAACCCGGCGAGGTGGTCCCGCCGATCGGACGGCCCATCGCCAACACCCTGACGTTCGTGGTGGACCAGCACGACCGGCCGGTGCCCGTCGGGGTGCCCGGGGAACTCCTCGTCGGAGGCGTTCCGGTGGCCCGCGGCTACCGCGGCAGGCCGGAGCTGACCGAGGAGAAGTTCGTCGCGTACGAGGCCGAAGGGGTGAGCACCCGGGTCTACCGCACCGGTGACCTGGTGCGGTGGCGGGCGGACGGGCAGCTCGAGTTCCTGCGGCGGATCGACAACCAGGTGAAGATCCGGGGCAACCGCATCGAACTCGGCGAGGTCGAGTCCACCTTGCTGACCCACCCCGGCATCGGCGAGGTCTGTGTGATCGTCCGCGAGGACACACCCGACGACAAACGGCTCGTGGCGTATCTCGTGGCCGCCGGAGCGGACGCGCCGAGCACCGCGGAGCTCCACGCCCATCTGGGACGCTTCCTGCCCGACTACATGATCCCGGCGGTGTTCGTCACGCTGGAGCGCCTCCCGCTCACCGCCAACGGCAAGCTGGACCGGGCGGCCCTGCCGGTGCCGGACCACCAGCGGCCGGATCTGGGGAAGGAGTACACGGCGCCGCGCAACGCCGTCGAACGGACGGTCACCGCCGTGTGGGAGGACCTGCTGGGCATCGACCGCGTCGGCGTGCACGACAACTTCTTCCAGCTGGGCGGGCATTCGCTGCTCGCCACACAGGTGGCGTCCCGGCTGCGGAAGGCGCTGCGGGTCGACGTACCGGTGCGATCCGTGTTCGACTCTCCCACCCCGGCGAAACTCGCCCAGGGCATCGCCGACCTGATGATGGCGGCGATCACAGCCCAGTTCGCGCCGTCCAGGTGACCGCACCCGGGGCCACACCGTGAAGGAGCCGGACCTCGTCGCCGAGGTCCGGCCCCTTCACGGCCCGGTGCGCCGGGGGACGGCTCAGGCCATGTCCTCGGCGCGGATGCCACCGCTGGCGAGCGCGAGGGCGCCGAGCTGGAAGCGGCTCTGGGCGCCGAACCGGTCGGTCAGCTTCTCCGAGAGCCGGCGCACCGTGCGCAGGGAGACGTCCATCCGGCGGGCCGCCGCCGCGTCCGTGAGCCCTTGGGCCCACAGCCGGAGCACGTGCTGTTCCTGGAGGGAGAGGTTGCCGCGCGTACGGGGGCGTGCTTCCGCGAGCGGCAGGGCTTCCTTCCACAGCCGGGCGAACAGGGTCGCGAAGGCTTCCGTGACCGACTCGACGCCGCACGCCATCGCACCGACCACGCTGGGGCCGCTGGTGACCGGCACGACAGCGTGCCTGCGGTCGGAGACGATCATCCACACGGGCAGCGACGGCAGGGTGCGGACGGCGCCGCCGTACTCCTCGTTCCGGCGCAGGCGCTCCGTAGCCTCGGGGTCGTTGCGCACGCTCTCCAGCACGATGGCACGGGCGGGCGTACCGCGTCGCCGCAGGATCTCGTCCAGCGAATGGCCGGCCTCGAAGGCCGCCGAGTCCGGCCGCTCGGCCGGTCCGACGGTCAGCCATTCGTTCGCGCACTCATCGGCGAGAGAGGTGACGTGCCGCCACACGGCGTCCGCGCCAGCCAGCCACTTGACATCCGGAACGCTCTGCCTGCCACCGCGCCCGCGCTCCGACAACAGCCGCGTCACCTCCAGGCGGCTGCCCTCCACCTGGAGCCGGTGGCGGGCCAGTTCGTCCTGCTGCCGGGTGAGTATCGCGGCCAGCCCGACCTCCGGATCGACCGGCCGCCAGCCGCTGGCGGAGTCCCCCGGAACGATGAGCAGCAGGGCGGACAGCCGCTCCAGCCCGTCCCGGACCGTTTCCTCGGTCTCCTCCAGTTGCGTGGCCAGTTCGGCCACTTCCGCGCTGGGCTGGTCGACCATCGAGATGTACACACTCCGTGCGACGGAGTCGATATCCAGAGAGGTCCGCATGTCGTGCGCTCCTGTATGTCTTGTCGTACGGCACCTGTTGACTGTGGGACATGAGTTGAGTGCGGACCGGCGGCGCTCCCTGCGGGGCGTCACCGCGGGAACCCGTCGGCCGGACACCAGTAGATCGGCTGCCGCAGCGACGGCGGATGCGGGGTGATCCCCCAAGTTCCTTCGGGGCACGCACCCATGGAGCGGGTGAGAACGCTCTCGCGGATGGCTTCCGGGCCTCAGTGGGCCGGTCTCCCGTGGCCGGAGCACACCGGATCGGACCGTTTCACGCACGGCGCCCTGTTCACAGGCTGCCGAAGCGTTTCCTTCCGTGCTCGTCGGCGGACGCGACCAGGCGGAGGCCGCACAGGCATAGCGGTGCGATGTGGTGTGAACGGACGGCCGGCCAGGCTTCCGGGTGTCCACGGCAGCCGGGTGACCAGCCAGGTCCCGGGCCCGCACGACAAGTGAGCGGGCAGACAGGGCCGTGCAGCGGCGGCCGGGGCGCGTGTGTCCCCCAGGGCACGTCGCGTATGCCCCCCACATGCCCGCCGAGCCCACCACCTGGGCACCCCCGTCGCCCGGACGTACCCGGCCCCGCCGTCAGCCACGTACGGCGCTGACCTGCCTCGTCGGGCGCCGCGGCCGCGACCGGTCCTCCGCTGACGCCGCCGTGCTCCGTGCACCCCGCTGCCTCACCGGCCAGGGAGCCGAGGATATGGGGGACAGTCCCCCATGCGGGAGCTGCGGCACACCTGTGCTCTCGGTTCCGTGGCCGATTCCAGCCGCACACGCGACTCCGCCGACCGTGCCACCCGGTCCCGTCGAGAGCCGTGAGCAGCTCCTGAGCCGTGACGGACTCCGCGGGGGAGACGCGGATGCCCCTGGGACATGGCCTCAAGGCATCCTGAATCCGGCCGTCGGCGCGAGGGGCGCCTCAGGAAGAGGAGTGGCCGGTCAGACCCAGTTCATCCGGGCGGCCTTGACCCCCAGCTCGAACCGGCTGCGCGCATCGAGCCGGGAGAGCATCTCGGCGACCATCCGGCGCTCGGTGCGCACGGAGATGCCGAGCTGCCGGGCGACGGCCTCGTCCTTCTCACCGTCAGCCAGCAGACGGAGCAGCTCCCGCTCCTGCGAAGTGATCCCGTCGAACGGTCTTCCAGGGGGTTCCTCGAACAGCTCGGCGTCCTTCCAGTGCGCCTCGAAGAGTGCGAGCAGGGCGCGGACCACCGGAGCGCTGCGGATGACCAGCGCGGTGGCCCGCGCCGCCACCAGATCGCCCGGGATGACGGCGATCTCACGGTCGACGACGAGGAGGCGCATGGGGAGGGCGGGGGCCAGCCGGACGTCGCTGCCGAGTTCCCGCGCCCGCCGCACGTACCGGTACGTCACACGGTCCTTGGTGACGCTCTGCAGATAGAGACTGCGGAACCTGACTCCGCGCAGCATGGCCTTCTCGTTCAGCGGCTGACCCGCCGCGATGGCCTCGGTGGGAAGAGTCCCGCCGGGGAGGAAGGAGAGGACCTCCTCGGCGCACTCGCTGGCGAGTGTCTCCAGATACGTGCGAATGCGGTCGATGCCCAGCAGCAGTTCGCTTCCCTCGTAACCGCCGCTCTCCTCGCAGGCGGAGTACTCCGCGGCCAGGGCGTCCAGGGCCGCCCGCGTCTGGCCGATGCGTTCCTGCCGTAACGCCAGTTCCTGCTGCTCACGCTGGAGCACCAGCTCCAGACCGATCCGAGGGCTCACCGCCCTGACCGTGTCCGGGTGTTCCCAGGAGGGCCTCAGCATGGAGAAGCCCACGAGCCTCTCCACCGAGGCCCGGACCTCGGCTTCGGACACGGAAAGCCTCTCCGCGAGGCGTCCCACGTCGTGCTGCCGGTGAAGCAGTATGGCGCGATAGACGGCGAGGTCCTCCGCGCTCAGTGCCGAGGGCTCTGCCATGTGGACGCGTCCTTCCCGTGCCTCCAACAGCTCCGTCTGGGCGGTCATGCTCCCACAGGGCACGGACCAGCACCTGCCAGGAATCGGACACTCCCTTCCTTGTCCGCATTCCGTCGCCCCGCCTCTTCGTCGCCCCGCCGTCCTGCCGCCCCGCTGACAGGAAACTGCATGGCATCTGTATGCCGCACACATGGGCTTACCGGCTCCGGCACCCGCTGCTTGACTCCCTTCTCGATGAAACCGGCATCACCGTGCCCCACCGTTGCCGGTCCGGTACTCCGAGGAGGACTCATGAGAGCGTTCCGTACCCGCACCGCCACCGGTGGCCTCACTCTGGTCGCTGTGCTGGTCATCGGCCTGTCCTTCGGCGAGAGGGCCTCCGCTCCCGGCTCCGGCCCGCACGACACGCGTGAGCACGTCACCCGGACGACGACGGTGGACTTCACCTGGCCGGCGCCCACACCGGCCCCCGGCACCCCGGTAGCCCCCGTCACAGCCGGTGTTTGAGCCGCTGTCCGGCCCGGCCCGCAAGGTGGCGCTGGTGGTCGGTGGCTACAGCCCGGTGGGGCGGATCCTGTGCGAGCGGCTGGTCAGCGACGGCTTCACGACCGCCGTGGCGGGGTCCACGACGGACACCGCCCGGCTGTACGGCGAGTCGCTCGCCGGTGAACAGTCACCTGTCCTTCCCTACGTCGCCGACCTGACCGAAGGCGCCAGTGTGGACAGGGCCGTTGAGGACGTCCTCACGGACCTGGGCCGTATCGATGTGGTGGTGGGCCTGACGGCCGCCGACGCAGAACCCGCGGCCACCGCCTCCAGCCCGGCCGGGCCCGAGGCCACCGGTTTCGGCATGGGGGAGACGCACTACCCCGAACTGGCCGGGATGTACCGGCTGGGCCAGACGGCCCTGCACGCCCTGCCTGCCCCGCTCCGGCCCGCCCGTATCGTGCTGCTCACCACTCCCACACACCGCCAGGGCGCCTGGTGGCCCGCGGGGGCGGTCCTCGCCGGCGGCACCAGCTCCTTGGTGGCGGGCTGGTCCGCTCTCCTCCCACCGGCCGGAACGACGGTCAACGCCGTCGTACCCGGACGGAACGCGAGGGCTGACGCCATCGCCGCGGCCATCCTGCTGCTCCTGCGCCCGGACGCGCACGGCATCACCGGTCAGTCGGTCCAGGTCCATGGTTAGCCCCTCCCGGGCCGGACCGCGCGGCGGTATCTGGGGCTACCACGACCTCCCGTACGCGGGGGCCGACAGCACTCCGCGCCTCCTGCTGCCGACGGGAGCCGTGGCCCTGGGCCTCGCCTTCACGGGAAGCATCCACCTGACCGGCGCCACGGTTCGAGGCCCCACGGCCGGGTTCACTTCCTTCGTGGCCGGTTCGCACAGCGGGGCCCTGGTGTACGACCACGACGACGCACTGACCGGGATCGGGGTGTTCCTCGCCCCCTGGGTCGCGTACACCCTGTTCGGAATCCCCATGGACGGGCTGGCCAACACGGTCGTCCCCGCCTTCGAGGTTCTCGGCCCCAGGGTCGACACGCTGGTCCGGGAGCTGCGGGAAGCACCGGACCGGCAGGCCCGGTTCCGCCACTTCGACGGGGTCCTGGCGCGGTGGATGTCCGAAGGCCCGGCACACGCGGAGCCGGTGGAACAGGTGTGGTGGCGGCTGGCCCGCAGCCGTGGTGACACCCCCATGCCCGGTCTCGCCCGCGAAGTCGGCTGGTGTCAGCGGCAGCTGGAACGACGCTTCCGTGAGCAGGTAGGACTTTCCCCCAAGGTGGTTGCCCGCATCATGCGCCTGCAGTACACCGTGCGGCTGCTCCTGGAGGGCTGGCTCGTCTGCGACGCGGCGGCAGAGGCCGGCTATCACGATCAGTCCCACCTCAGCCGCGAATTCAGGAAGATGACCGGCCTCAGCCCGCGCCGTTTCACCGCTTGCGCGAGAAAGGGCGAGAACAGCCAATCGTACGGTTTCCTCGCCGACCGGCCGGACTTGGCTGCCGCACTCCGCTGAGCAACGGGGCGATTTTTTACAAGACCGGGCCGCAAGCTTTCCAGGAGAATCGAGTCAGCGGGAAAGTCATCGGACGGGAAACTCCTCGTCCGAAGAATCCCGGAAGACCATTCGGAGGAGAAAGATGTTCAGCAAGCTGGAAGCGATAGGAAGCCGGCTCCTCACCCGTCTGGTGCCGGGCACCGAGGCATCGGCGGCCACCACGGCCTGCGGCTGGAAGTACTTCCCGCAGTGCATGGAGTGCAACTACGGTCCCTGCCGCGGCTACTGCTGCGACGGCTCGGGCTGCTCCGAGGTGCGCTGCTCCTGATCTCCGCCCTCGGTGCCGGACGGTTCCCACGGGTGCCGTCCGGCACCGGACCTGCTGCACGCGCAGCACACCTCCCGGGACAGAACCGCCAGGGCCTTTCGCCCGGACCACCGGACCAGGAAGCGGAGTCCGCTCTCCCCTGCCTGAGTGAAGCCGAGGGCTCAGGGCAGGACGACGTGGCTTCTCCGGCCCGTGCCGCGAGCGCGCGCCGGGTGACGTGACAGGAAAAAAGTTGCCGGGAGCCGCATGAGGAATGGGCTCCACGTGCGTGATTGAGGAGTAAACGGTGCTGTATCTGGCCCTGATGCTGCGGTTTCTCGTGGGGGGCGTTTTCCTGGTCTCTTTTCTCACCAAGGTAAGCCGTCGCACTTCGTTTGGGGAATTCGTTGCCTCGGTACGAGGTATGCGTATTCTGCCGGACACACGTGTCGCTCCGGTCGCCGCGGCGGTCGTCGCATCGGAATTTCTTATATGTCTGCTGCTCGCCGTTCCGGGGCAGCGCGCCACCCTCGTCGGCCTGGTGCTGGCGGCCGGGGCGCTGTTGTCGTTCGCGCTCGGCATCGCCGGAGCCGTACGCCGGGGCGCACGCGAGCCGTGCCGGTGCTTCGGCGTCTCGCGGACACCGCTCGGCCATCGGCACGTCGTACGGAACGTGACGCTTGCCGCGCTCGCTCTCGCCGGGGCCGCGGCCTGCTCCGCCGATGGCCGTATGAGCACCGGCGGAACGGCCGTGGCACTGGCGGCCGGTCTGCTGCTGGCCTGGCTGGTGGTGGCCTCCGACCCCATTCTCGACCTCTTTTGGCCCGCGCCTCCCCCACCGGGGAGTGCAGGCGGGCGCCGCCTGTCCGCCGCATCGAAGAAGGAGACGTCATGGCTGTTCTGACCGCCGTTCTGGTACTTGTGGGCTTCATCGCCTTCGTCGACCTGGTCCTCACCCTCGGCGTGGTCAAACGCCTGCGGGAGCACACCGAACTTCTGGCGGGTGCCGGCGGAATGCCCGTCACCGTGGCCGTCGGCACGGAGGTCGGCGACTTCACCGCCGCCTCGGTCGACGGTGATGTGGTGAGTTCGGAGCTGACGCCGACGGACACCGTGGTGGCCTTCTTCTCGCCCACCTGTCAGCCCTGCAAGGAGAAGCTGCCGAAGTTCACCGCGTACGCACGGTCCCGGCCCGGAGGACGAAGCCAGGTGCTCGCCGTCGTGGTGGGCAGCGCGGAGGAGGGGGCGGAGTTCATCGAGCGCCTCTCGCCGGTAGCGCGGGTCGTGGCCGAGGACCGGCAGGGCCCCCTTCACACGGCCTTCGGTACCGCCGCCTACCCGACGCTCCTGAGGGTGACGGCCGAGGATGACGGGCGGCTCGTCGTCGCGGAGAACCAGATCGACCTGGACCAGCCGTTCCCGGCGCTGACGTGAGTCCGGCTTCCCGCCCCGGGCTGGGACATGGGCTCGCCGCCTGCTCCCTCGCCCTCGCGGCGGCCCCCGGCACCCTGGCGCTCTACGCCCTCCTCACCCTGACCGCGGGCGGGCTGCCGGTGGCCCTCGCATGGCTGACGAAGGCCCTGCTGGACGGTCTGCTCCACGACGCCCCCGCCGGGGCCCTCGTGGTGATGGGTGCGGGGCTCGCCGGGGTGGGGATCGCGGCGGCCTTGATTCCGCAGGCGGCCCAGTACCTGCGGGCGGAAATGGACCGCAGGGTGGGTCTGCTCGCCCAGGACCGGCTGTTCGCCGCGGTGGAGCGGTTCTCGGGCATCGGCCGGTTCGAGGACCCCGAATTCCTGGACCACCTGCGGCTTGCCCAGCAGACGGGCCGGACGAGCCCCAGCCAGACGGTGGACGGCCTCCTGGGCGTGGCCCGTTCCCTCCTCACGGCCTTCGGCTTCGTCGGATCCCTCGTGCTGATCAGTCCGCTGATGGCGATCCTGGTGATGCTGGCGGGGCTCCCGGCGCTGACCGCGGAGATCGCGCTCGCGCGGCGGAGGGCGAGGGTCTTCTGGGACATCGGCCCCGCCGAGAGACGGGAGTTCTTCTACGCGAACCTGCTGTCCGACGTCGAGGCGGCCAAGGAGATCCGGCTGTTCGGCACCGGTGCCTTCCTGCGCGGACGCATGCTGGCGGAGCGCCGTACGACGAACGCGGCGAAACGGCGCCTGGACCGCAGGGAACTCGTGACACAGGCCGCCCTCGGCTTCCTCGCCGCCCTGATGGCGGGCGTGGGACTGCTGTGGGCCGTCCGGGAAGCACGGACGGGTGCGCTGTCCGTGGGCGATGTGACGGTCTTCATCGCGGCGGTCGCGGGCGTACAGAGCGGCCTCGTCGCCACTGCCAGGGAAATGGCCCGCTCGCACCAGGCCCTGCTCATGTTCGAGCACTATGCCGTGGTCACCTCGGCGGGCCCGGACCTGCCCCCGCCCCCCGACCCCCGTCCGCTGCCCGCCCTGGCCGAGGGGCTGCGCCTGCGGAACGTGTGGTTCCGGTACTCCGACACGCATCCGTGGGTGCTGCGCGGCGTCGACCTCCACGTTCCGCACGGCAAGACCCTGGCCCTCGTGGGCCTGAACGGAGCTGGCAAGTCCACTCTGGTCAAGCTGATCTGCCGCCTGTACGACCCCACCAAAGGGGCTGTTCTCTGGGACGGCGTGGACTTCCGGGACGTTGACGTGAAGGAGATCCGCGAACGGGTCAGCGTGGTGTTCCAGGACTACATGGAGTACGACATGACCGCGGCCGAGAACATCGCCCTCGGGGATCTGACGGCGCTGTCCGACCCCCGGCGCATCCGCGCGGCGGCGGAACGGGCCGGGATGCACGGAACACTCATGGGGCTTCCCCGGGGGTACGACACACTGCTGTCCCGGATGTTCTTCATGGAGGCGAACGGCGGGGACACGGAGACGGGCGTGCTGCTGTCGGGCGGCCAGTGGCAGCGCCTGGCCCTCGCCCGTGCGCTGCTGCGCGACAACCGGGACCTGATGATTCTCGACGAGCCCTCCGCCGGTCTCGACGCACAGGCCGAGGAGGAGATCCACAGCACGCTCGTACGGCATCGCCGAGGGCGCACCAGCGTGCTCATCTCCCACCGGCTCGGCGCCGTGCGGGACGCGGACATCATCGTCGTCCTCCGCGACGGCCGTGTCGCCGAACAGGGGGACCACGCTTCCCTGATGGCGGCCCGGGGCGAATACGCACGCCTCTTCGCGCTGCAGGCATCCGGCTACCGGCCCGCGGAGCCGGCCGCCCCCTCCGTGACGGGTGCGGCATGAGGCGCGTCCACGAAGCGCCCGCCGACGGTGTCCGCGCCCAGTGGGCCGTCGCGTGCGGCCTGCTCGCCTCACTGACCCTGGCCGGGGCGGCCCTGCACACGGTGCTCGGGCGGCGGCTGGTGGTCGTCACCGTACGCGGCGAGAGCATGGAACCGCTCTACCACGACGGCGAACGGGTGCTCGTCCACCGGCGCTCTTCCCTGACGCCGGGGCAGGTGGTGGTCGTCGAGAAACCGGTGCCCGACGCCACGAGGTTCCTCGCGCCGCCGCCCCTGGCGGCGTCCTCCCGCGTCGTCACCGGCCGCCACTGGATGATCAAACGCCTGGTCTCCCTGCCGGGCGGTCCCGTACCCGCGACTGGCTTTCCCGCGCTCGCGGGACAGACCGGAGAACCGGTGCCGCCAGGGCGAATCGTCCTGGCCGGGGACAACGCCACCGTCAGCGTCGACTCCCGGCAGCTCGGCTTCTTCCCGGCTGACCGCTTGCTCGGAAGCGTCGTGTGCAGACTCTCCCCGACGGCACGCCCCTCGCCACCGGAGGGGTGAGGGCGGCGGAGCGTTCCGGGCCCGTCGGCGGACCATCGGCACGTCCCGGGCGGAACGGTCCCCGGGAGGAGCAGAGGCCGTGGCGGCCAACTACCGGGCCCGTCCCGGTCGTAGACGGTGGCGTCCATGGGGAGCTGTGGATCGCGGTGCCGTCTCCGGACCAGGTGAAAGCACACGCCGGCGGAACAGCGAGCCCCCGCCCGGTCGGGACCGGACGGGGGAGACACGGTGCAGGGGCCGGGTCAGGGCTTGACGCGGACCACCTGCGGGTCGTGGTCGGAGGCCTGGGAGGCGAACTCGCTGTTGATGTGGACGACGTCGTAGCGAGTCTGCTGCGGCTTGAACGCGGGACTGACCAGGATGTGGTCGAGCACCTGCGAGTTGCCCTGGTAGACGTACGAGTAGCGCTCGGACGCGGGCAGTTCGTTCACCAGGTCGCGCAGGACGCCGTCCTTGGTGAGGGTCCGGAGCGCGGGTGAGAACTGGTAGTCGTTGAAGTCCCCGAGGGAGACCACCCGGGCGCCGGGGTCGGCGGCCAGGAGCCTGGCGACGAAGGCCTGCTCGACCTCGGCCTGCTGGGCGCGCTGCACCTCGGAACCGCGTGCCGGGTTCTGGAAGCGGCTGTCCAGGCCCTGGTCGCCGCCCTTGCTGTTGAAGTGGTTGGCGATCACGAAGACCGGCTTGTTGTGGAAGGTGAACTGGCCGACCAGCGGCTTGCGGCTGCTGTTCCAGGCCTCGTTGGCCGGGTCGATCCGGCCCGGGGAGGCGGTCAGGGAGGTGCGCTTGCCGGTGCCGGTCACGCCCACGGCGGTGGTGGAGTCGCCGCCGGGTATGTCGGTGAAGGAGACGCGGCCGGGGTTGAACAGGAACACCTGGCGGATGTTGCCGCCCGGCTCGCCGCCGTCCTTGCCGTTCACCGGGTCGACGGAGCGCCAGTCGTAGGCGGGGCCGCCAGCCGCCTTGATCGCCTCGACGAACGTGGCGACGGTCGCGTCGGAGGTGACCGTGCCGTCGTTGACCGGGCCGTTGTCGTCCTGGACCTCTTCCAGGGCCAGGATGTCGGGCGAGCGCAGGTTGGTGACGACACCGGCCGCCAGCTCGGCGAACTTCTCGTCCGGGTCGCCCGGGTCGAGATTCTCGACGTTGTACGTGCCGATCGTGAGCTCGCTCGGCAGGCCGGACCGGGTGACCTCCCGCTTCAGCCCGCCCGCCTGCACGGAGCCGAGCCGGGTGGCCTGCACCGCGTAACCACCGAAGCTGGTGTAGTCCAGCGGGCCTGCGGTGGCGCCGGTGAGCCGGTCGCCGACGTCGGCGACCGGGAAGTCGGCGGCCGCGCCCAGCGACTGGACCATGAGACGGCCGGAGTTCTGCTGGTCGTAGCCGAGGTACACGGAACCGCCGCGGGACGAACGCGGGTCCTGCTCCCGGGTGTTCACCCACAGCTCGTGGTACGCGTTGCTGGCCTGTGTCACCGGTACGTCGCGGACCTCGACGCTCATGCCCTCCAGCGACTCGTACAGGTCGAGCGCGTAGTTGCCGGGCCGCAGCGGGAGGGACTCGATCGAGCCGCCCGCCGCGTCCGGGACGTACGCCGCCGGGACGGCCGAACCGTCCAGCACCACCGGGGCGGGCACCGGGTTGTCCGAGGAGACCACGGTGAACTTCGGGCTGGACAGCTCGGTGAGGGACTGCGATCCGCCCGAGCTGTTCGGGTAGTACTCGGTCACCTTGGCCGTGACCAGGACCGAGTCACCGACCTTGACGGCCGGTCCGGCGCCGCCGGTGTAGACGAAGACGCCCTCGCTGGTGGCCGGGTCGGCGTCCGGGTTCGGGTCCTGGATCCAGAATCCCTTGGTGCCGTACGTGCGGACGCCGGTGACAACGCCAGGAACACCGGTGACCGTCTTGCCGGCCATCGGCGAGAGGCGGGTGGCGCCCTGGATGTCGTGGACGCGCACCGTGCCGGGCTCGGTCGGGCCAGTGTCGCCCCCACCCGGGCCGCCGGGGGTGGTCTCGCCCTTGCCGTTGACCGGGGTGGGCTCGCCGGGACGGAAGTCGGCGGCGTTGTCGTCGGTGTCAGCGAGGGACGCGGCGCGGGCCGCCGAGGCGCTGTTGGAGGCGCCGGGGGCGGCCCCGGAGCCCTCGTGGACCACGGCGGTGCCGAAGCCCACCAGGTCGACCACGCGCGGGTCGGCGGCGCAGTCCGCAGCGGTCTTGCAGGTCAGCGCGTCGGCACCCTGGACAAGCGCGACCGTGCCCGTGGTGGCGGACAGGGCCAGGCTGCCGGCGGCGTCGGCGGTCGGCAGGTCCACGGTGCCGCCCGTGCCCGCCGCCTCGGCGACCAGGTAGCGGGCGCCGGCGGCGACCGTGCCGCTCAGCGGGGTGACCCCCCACTTGCTGCTGGCGCCGGGGCTGCCCGGCAGGTACTGCACGCTGTATCCGGCCAGCCCGAAGGCGGCTCCGGACGGGTTGGCGAGCTCGATGAAGTCGTTCTTCAGCGTCGCGCCGGAGTTGCCGCCACCGCCGTACACCTCGGCGATGACCACGCCCGTGGACGGGACGGCGACCGCGCCGGGCAGCGGGACGAGCACCAGCGACGCGGTGACCGCGGCGGGCAGAGTGGCGCGCAGCAGCGTGCGGCGGGAGCGGCGGGCGGGGAGGGGACTGGGCACCGTTGCGGCACTCCTTCATGGCAGGACACAGCCCGGTCGCCGCGGCGGCGCCAAGGCCAGTGAGGGATCGTCAAAGTGGTGGCGAGGGACGCTTGAGAGCGTCTCGCACAGATCCAGTGGCTGAAGATACGCGCGTAGAAGATGGCGTATCAAGGCTTCGGACATGAACTTCCTGTCACCATTCCTGCCTGTCCGGTCGCTGTTCCCGCAGGTCGGGCCCGGCTGCGCAGCGCAGTCCTGCCATCGTCACGCGAGGCCCCCGGAATTCGGCTTCGGTGGCCAGGATGGTTTCGGACAGGATGGGGCACACGTGCGGGAGCTTCAGCTCGCGTGTGCCGACGCGATCGACGCGTCGCGAGCGGCGCCGGAGGCCGCGCGGCCGGGGCCTGGGCTCGGGGACGCGGGACGGGACCGGGCGAGGGAGAGGCCGGACCGGCAAGGATGCTGGCGGAGGCTCTGACGCGCCTCGGCCCGTCCTGATCCGGCAGCGCCGCGATCCTCCTTCAGGACTCAGGTGGTCAGAGCGCTGCCCATCAACGTCAGTCCTCCGACGCAGGACACCGTCAGGACTCCGAGACGTGCCGCCCTCGCGGGCAGCCGGGGCGCCAGCGCCACGCCCGTGACCGCGCCGCCGACGAGAGCGGCCACCGCGGGCCAGGACGGGAGGACGAAGCCCAGGACGGCGGCGGTGACCAGGTTCTGGACCAGGAAGAACGCGTGCAGCGTGGCCCGGGTCTCGCGTGCGGGCCAGTCGGCGTTGGCGGCGTACAGGCCGATCGGTGGCCCGCCCACGCCGCCGATGACGTTGAGCCCGGCGCTGCCCAGGCCGGCCAGCCAGGCGCCTGCCGGGCTGCTCAGGAACGACGAGCGCACGCCCCGGGCCAGCAGCGCCACGCCGACGAGTACCCCGCACCCGGCGGCGACGGCCAGCAGCCGCGTGTCCATCGCGCCCAGCAGCCAAGCCGCCACCGGCGTTCCCAGCACCGCGGGCACCAGCAGCCGCCCGGCGTCGCGCGGCCGGGCGTGCCGCCAGTCGCGCGACAGCGGCAGCAAGGAGGCCAGCACCGCGAGGACCAGGACCATCGGGACACCCCGGTGCGGCCCGAATGCCGCGATCAGCGCCGGAGCCGCCACCAGCGAGAAGCCCATCCCCGTCGCCGCCTGGGCGAACGCGCCGAGCGCGACCGCGGCCACGGCCACCTGCTCGGTCATGGTCACGAAGCGCCGTCCAGGGTGTAGCGCCGCTGGAGCCACAGGGCGGCGGACATCAGCACGGCCGGCACGCCGGTGAAGCCGACGAGCAGCGCGGTCAGCGCCGTGCCGGACTGCACGGCGGGCGCGCCCGCCGTGCTGGAGACGAAACCACCCATCGCGAGAACCGCCGAGTACACGTACGGGCCGACGGCGGTGCCGGTCGCCTCGGTGGCGGTCCACACCCCCGTGTACGCCCCGGCCTTCGACGATCCCGCCGACGCGATCGCATCGGGCACCATCGAGAACGCGAACAGCTGGAGCCCCGCGAACGCCACCCCCATCACCATCACCACACCGGCGGTGACCACGACACCGACCGCCCCGTCGAGAGCCGAGCCCGGCAGCAGCGCCAGGGATCCCGCCGCGAACACGCCCTGGGACAGCAGCAGCCCACGCTGCTTCCCGTGCCGCCGGGACCAGGCCGTCCACACCGGACCCGCGAAGAGCGCCGGTCCGAGGAACAGCCCCATGAACAGCGCGGTGAGCCGCGGCTCGCCGAAGACGTACTCGGTCACGTACGGCAGTGCGGCGAGGAAGAGATGCGTGGTTGTGCCCGTGAACAGATACGACAGCACCAGCGCCCGGTAGTCCCGGTCCCTCCACGCGACGCGCAGGTCGGCCAGGGGCGAGTAGCCGGCCTGCGCGTCGGGCGTCCGGAAGCCGCATTCCTCCGTGAGCCGCCGTACGCCGACCACCGCGACGACCGCCGATACGGCCATGACCGACGCGAGCAGCAGCGCCATGCGGGCGTAGTCGCCCCGACCGCCCGCCGTGGCCAGCGCCGGTGCGGCGACGCCGGCGCCCAGGAGCCCGACGGTCAGCAGGACCATGCGGAACATGAAGACCCGGGTCCGCTCGTGGTACCCGACCCGCAGGTCGGACGGTGTCGTCAGGTACGGCACCTGAAAGGCGGCGAACAGCAGGTTGCCCACCACGAACCAGCAGCCCACCCACAGCGCCGCCGCCCCGCCGGTCAGCCCCGGCGGCACGCTGAACATCGCCACCATGGCCAGGCCGAGCAGCACCCCGGCCCGCATCATCCGGCGCCGGTGCCCGGACCGGCGCGCCTCCCGGTCCGAACGCGATCCCAGCAACGGGTGGACGACGATGTCGACCACCTTGGGCAGCAGCAGAGCCAGACCGGCCGTGAACGCGGGCACACCGAGGACGTCCGTCAGGAAGTAGAGCAGCAGCAGCCCCGGCACGGTGACCCACACACCCATGCCCACCGAACCGGCCGCGTACGCGGACAGCGCTCCCCGGCCCGCCCGCGGCGAGGCGTGCTGAGCGGCCGTCATGTCCCGCTCCGGTGCCGCTCGACCACGCCTTCGGCGAGCGCGGCCCCGTCGAAGACACCCGCGCGGGCCCGTGCGGCGAGCGTGCGGGCCACGACACGGTCGGTGAGCGCGGGCAGATGGCGTGCCAGGAAGAACTCCACCGCACCCCGGCGGGTCGTGGTCACGTCCCGCCGCGGCCGTTTGGCCAGCGCCGTTCGGGAGAGCGCGTCGACCACGCCGTCCAGCGGCTCGTACACGCTCATGCCCTCCAGCGACAGGCCCGCCGCCTTCGTCGAGTCGTGGATCGGACTGCGCACCGCGGACGGGTACACGCAACTGACCGAGACATGTGTGCCGAGTTCCAGGCGCAGTGCGTCGGCGTAGGCGACCATGGCCCGCTTGGAGGCGCCGTACGCCGCGGCGAGCGGGAGCTGCATGACCGCCATCCGCGAAGCCACCATCACCACCCGGCCGCGCGCCGCGACCAACGGGCCGACGCAGGCGGCTGTCACCCGCCAGGTACCGAGCAGATTGAGCTCCAGCTGCCGGCGCACCTCGGCGCCGGGCGCGAACTCGGCCGGCGCGGGCCCGCCGGCTCCGGCGTTGTTCACCAGGACGTCGAGCCCACCGAGCACGGCGAGGGCGTCCGCGACGGCCGACGTCACACTGCCGTCGTCGGTCACATCGCAGCGGATCACGTCGAACGGCTCGTCGCCACGGGGTCGCAGGTCGAGGCCGACCACCTGCGCCCCGGCGCGCGTCAGCCGCTCGCCCAGGGCCCGGCCAAGGGTGCCGGAGGCGCCGGTGATGAGGACCCGTCGTCCACGGGCATCGTGACGGCGGTCGAGGAAGGAGATCGTCACGACGCGTGTGCCTTCGAGGTCGGAGTGTGGACGGCGGCGCCGCGAGCCGCCCGGCGGGCGCCTGCCCGGATCTCGCGGGGCAGGGCGGCGACGTACCGGTCGAAGTCGATACGCATCGCCGGGCGTCTGTCACCCCACCGTTCGACCGCCGCGGCATGGGCGCGCCGGACCGCGGTGCGCTGATCGGCCGGTGACGGCAGGGCATACCGGCCGGAAAGATGCGCGGCCACAAGCTTGGCCTGCGCCTCGACGACCGGCAGAGCTGCGCCGGTGGACTGCATCAGGCCGACGAAGGACAGCGTCGGGTCGTCCAGGTGGAAGACCCGCTGGTACAGCGGCATCGCCTCGGCGTCGTGACCGAGCCAGGTGCTGTCCAGGAAGGGCATGGTCACGTGGTAGCCGGTCGCCCACACGATCACATCGACGTCTTCGGCGGTGCCGTCGGTGAAGACCACCCGGCCTCCGTCGAGCCGTTCGACGCCAGGACGGGCGATGACCTCACCGTGGGTGAGCCGGTGCAGGATCGTGTCACTGACCGTCGGGTGATTCTGGAAGAGCCCACCGGCCGGGCGCGGCAGCCCGTAGCTCTCCGGCGTGCCGACCGCGAGACGCAGTACCGCCTCCGCGACCTTCTGCCGGACGCGCCACGGCAGTACCGCGAGTGCTCCGCCGGTCGCGTCCGCGGGGCGGCCGAAGAGGTACTTCGGGACGATGTGCGTGCCGTGCCGGGCCGACAGCAGCACGGGCCCCGAGGAGACGTACGAGACGTCCACGGCGATGTCCATCGCGGAGTTGCCCATGCCCACGACGAGCACCCGCAGCCCGGCGAACGCCTCCGGGCTGCGGTAGTCGTGGGCATGCAGCTGCGTGCCGTCGAACGCGCCCGGGTAGGCGGGCGCGGGCCATTTCGGCTCGCGGTTGTGCCCGTTGGCGACGACGACGGCGTCGTACGCCTCCGTCGTCCTGTCCGTGCCGCGCAGGGCTGTGACCTCCCACCCCGCGTCACGGTGGCGCACGGCGCTGACCGTGGAGCCGAACCGGATGCGCCCGGTGACCCCGAAGGTGTCCGCGTACTCGGCGAGATAGCCGCCCACCAGCGCGGCCGACGGGAAGTCCGGCCACCGCCTCGGCATCGGAAAGTCCGCGAACTCGGTACGGCCCTTGCTGGTGTTGAGGTGCAGGCTGTCGTACGCCGGAGACGTCCCGTCGCCGTCCGGCGCCCACAGGCCGCCGGGCCGGTCGCCCCGCTCCAGAACCGTGACGTCCAGACCGTCGTCGAGCAGCGCCTTGGCCGAGGCCAGTCCCGCCGCCCCGGCGCCGATCACCGCAACCCTCGTCGCACCCATGCCACGCCCTCCCTTCCGTGAGGGCGCTCATTCAATCGAATGATGGAGAGGAGCACAATCCCTTCTGACCTGCCCTTTCGTCATCCAGCAGTTGATTGAAACCGTTCAGGCGTGTCGGGTAGCCTCGGGCGTATGAGCACCCATGCCGACGACGGAACCAGCCGCGAACGCATCCTGGAGGCTGCCACCCGGCTCTTCGCCGAACGTGGGTACGACGCCACAAGTACCCGCGCGATCGGGGAGGCCGTCGGCCTCAACATCGCGACGGTCGCCTATCACGTGGGCGGGAAGCCTGATTTGTACCGTGCGGTGATGCGTCGCGCCCACCTCGCCCAGCGGGACGTGGCCACTGCCGCACTGGAGCAACTGCGTGCCTGCGGCCCATCGGCTGACGAGACCCGCGCCGCGCTGCTCGGCTTCGTCGACACGTATCTCTCCTTCTGCCTGAGCCACCCCGAGGTTCCCGCGCTGTGGATGCGTCGCTGGCTCTCCGAGGGGGCCGAACTGAAGGAGATCGAGACCGAGTTCGCCGGTCCACTCGTCGCCGAGGTCGCCGCCGGGGTCCGCACGGTGCTCGACCGCGCCGGTATCGGCGCCGGGGTCGACGTCGAGATGCTGGTCTTCACGATCGTCTGGACCGCTCACTCCTTCGGGCAGGCCGGAGTCATCGACCCCGCCGGACGTCGGCTCGGCCCACGCGACCTGGCCTCACTCGACCGCTTCCGCCGCCACCTGTACGCCGTCGTGACCGGGGTGCTGGACTGCGGCGGAAGCGCCCCGAGCGGGCTTCGGGGCTAAGGGCTGCGGCGTCCGGGGCCTCGGGCGTCATCGCAGGCAGCGCCACTGCGTGATGCCGTGTTCCGGTCGGGTCGTGGCACGGTTGACGTCGGCCTTCGCCGGATCAGGCCGGATCAGTCCGGGCCGTCCGGCCGCCGTCGATTTCCGGCCGCCTCCTGGCTCATCCTTGTGGCGAGGGCCAGGAAGACCGAGAGGTTCTGCACCATCTCCACGGGGAGCCTGGCCCACGGCTTACCGCGGCCGTGCTGATGGATCTCCAGCCAGCCCTTCTTCACCGTGACCCGGTCGACCTCGGGCCAGCCGAGCCGGTGGTCGAGGTGCCCGACACCGGCGGGATCGAGGTAGGCCCCGAAGAAGTCGATCCGCTCGCCCGCCTTCAGCCGGTCGCCGTCCTGCGCCAGGCGGACGCGCGTGAATGTCTTGTCCAGCTCCTCGGTGAACCGGACAGCCCCCTTGTACGCGTCAGTCACCGTGATCTCGGCGCCCTCACGGGGACGCACCCAGAGTTCGTGTGTGGTGGTGCTGGTGATCCCGGTCGTCACTTTGGTGGTGCGCCACCGGATGCCGTCGATCTCGTCCCACGAGTATGCCTCCGGCACGTGGCCGGCGACCTCCCGGACGATGCCGTGCCGGTAGTGGCCCACCCAGACCTGCGGCTGCCGCCTCGCGAGCGCGAGAAAGAGGAAGTACCCGGCTGCGGCGACAATGGCGGCCCCCAGCGCCAGCAGTGGCAGAGCGTAGTACCAGGCGCCCTGGCTTCGCTGTTGCTCCACCGCGGACGAGATGCCCAGCCAGAGCACCGGGAGACCTACCAACGCCGGCAGCAGGACCACGATCCAGGGAAACCGATGGGACTCGGTCCACACCAGCCCCTGGCGCGAACCCAGTTCGAATTCCCGCGCGACTCTGCGCATAGAGGACGGAACAGGATCGGAATGGTGATCTGACACAAGCCCCCCAAGGCCAGACAGTTGAGGACCATTGTCAGGGAGCGGAGCCCGTACGGGAAGAGCCTTCCGGCTCCGCACATCTCGCACACGGAGGATCCCGCGCCCACGGGCCGGGACAGTCTCCTGGATTCTGGCATCCGCGCGAGAGCGTTCCCCGGGCCGCCGCGGCCCCGCTCTTCCCCTTGCGGTCGTTGTGGATTCTGGCGGGCGGTCGGCTGACCACGACGATCAGGCGCGTGCCGGCGCGGGTCGCGTCTGCACCCTCGCGCCGCGGAACCGCCATGAGCTTCCCGGACTGCTGCGGACCGCTGCGGACGCGGCCCGGCGGACGGGTCTCCAGGACGGCGCCCACGCCGTGAGCACACCAGCCGTCCCAAATAATCCCCCCAGCGGCCGGTGTGCTGAAGCCCGGCTCAGGGCTCGGGGATGAAGGCGGGGTCGATGCCTAGTGCACCAACACCTGCGCGCACGGACTGCACGAACTTCCTGATCTCCTCCACCAGGAGGCTCCACGCCACGGGGGTGGTCCACACGTCCGGCTCAAGGACGGATCCCACACGCCACCCCTCGTCGGACCCCGCGATCCGGATCAGCCCGGGATCCGCGGACATCGATTCGAGCTCGAAGTCCCCTGCCCCGGCATCAGGACTCTGCAGCCACTGGGTGAGCCGGTAGGCCAGCTCGGCGACGGGGAACATGTCCTCGCACAGCAGCCGGTACTCGTCGTCCCAGAGACTCAGCTCCGCGTGGATGTCCAGGAGCAGGACCTCCAGCGGGGCCTCGCACGGTATGAGTCCACGCATCGGGAGATCGGACACACCAAAGTTCCGGCAAGCGAGTCGCATCGCGCGGCCTCCATCACAACCGAGGCCCCGCTCCATGCGCAGGCCACCCCAAGCTGATCAACCCTACCGGCAGGGTGCCGGGACTCGGCTCAGCGCAGGACTGCGGGGCAGCCCTCGCCTCTCACCGATCGCACGGCAATGGCGGAGAGGCCGACGCCGAAGAGCAGCGCCAACGCCGCATGGGGCAGATCGTGCCGCAGAGAATCAGCGTGGCCACGAGCCGCTCGACGCACACCAGCCGGTATCGGGCACCGGCTCCTGCCTCGCGCTTCCTGGCTCCGCTGCCAGCTTCGTGACGACGACCCTTGGCCCCAGACGGTCAAGGCCCCGCCAACTCCTCCACCGGGGAGGCCAGATGCCCCGTAAGACCTCTGTGAACACCTGACGCGTGAGAACCGTCCGACTGAGCGCGATCGCCACATCCGGATCGTGTCACCCACCAGCAAGAACATATCACCCGCTATCATGCACCAGCTCGTCGTGGGCGCACTTCCCGGCACCTGACCATGAGGAGCGATCACGAACATGAAAGAAGCCGATTCGGATCAGCTGGCACGGTTGTGGCGTGAGTTCAGGTCCATGGGCTTTCCCCCGGGTCTCTACCAGCGAGAGCCTGAGGGCGAATGCATGGTGATGATGGACCTGATGCTCGCTAACTGTGTCTCCTCAGTCTTGAGCGGCCCCTTGGGCGACCGGGACCAGGGCATACTGCGGAAGCGCATCGCGGTCCTCGGGAATCCTTCCGTCCATCGACGATGACGAGTACGCAACCACGTACTTCACCCACTTGCACGGGATGGCCGTGCTGGCGTCCAAGCTCGACAAGGCTCGAAGCGAGTACTGAACATTGATGGGCTGATGCCGGAGCCGTTCACCTGACGGCTCCCGGTCGGCTCCGGTAGCCCTGGACTGTGAGATACGCGAAGGGCGACATGGTGACCGACGTCGGGAGGGCCTCGCGGGAACCGGGCTGACCTTGGACGACTGACCACGATCACCCCGGCATCGCGCATTCAAGTTCAGTACAAGCGGGCATGATGCGCCTCCTGGCCTTCCACGGAGGGGGTGGCGGCGCGGCCCGAGGCACCGGTGCGTTCCCGGTGTAGGACGCCTGCGACATCGGGATCTGCATCGAGTCCGCGTTCGAGAAGGTGTACGCGGCGAAGTTCCCCCAAGGCCGTCAAGAAGATCACCGGCGAGGCCGACGCGCAGCTGGCGTTCTACGGCTTCCCCGCCAGGCACTGGATCCATCTCAGGACGACGAATCCAGCCGGGTCGGCCTTCTCCGCCGTGCAGCCTCGGACCACGGCCCCCCCGCGGCACCGGCAGCCCGGCCGCGGCCCTCGCGATCGTCTTCACACTCCTTGAGTCGGCCCAGGCCCGCTGGCGAGCGGTCACCGCACACCGCCTCGTCGCCCTCGTCCGTGCTGGAGCCCGCTTCGTCAGCGGTCACCTTGCCGAACGCCGCTGGATTGCGGTGGCGTGATCAGCCTCAATCAGCTTATGCGTGAGGCGGATTGGTAGGTTCAGGTCGACGTAGTGATCACGACTGAGGGAGTGGAACGTGACCGATGCGGCCAACTTGCGTCAGACACTGCGGGACATCGAGGTCTTCGCTGGCGAGCTTCCCGAGTTCGACCCATCGACTGCGCCAGACACGCCGTTCGAACTGTTCACCGAGTGGTTGCTCAACGCGTTGAGTGCCGGGGTGAAGGAGCCGCACGCCATGACGCTGGCCACCGCGGACGCCAGCGGTGAGCCAACCGCCCGCGTACTCATCCTCAAGGACGTGAGCCCGGAGGGCTGGCAGTTCGCCTCGGACGCGGGCAGCCCCAAGGGCCGCGACCTCGCCGCCCGCCCCTATGCGGCGCTGACCTTCTACTGGGCATCGCTTGGCCGCCAGGTCCGGGTGCGCGGACCGGTTGTACGAGCGGCCCCTGAACTGTGCGCTGCGGACTTCCTCGCCCGCAGTGCGGGTGCACGGGCGGAAGCTCTGCTCGGTCGGCAATCGCAACCACTCGCGGATCTGTCCGTGAGGGATGCGCAGGTGGAGGCATCCCTCACGCGGATCACGAGCGAGCCGGACCTCGTGGCGCCGGGTTGGACGCTGTACTCGGTGTGCCCGGAGGCGGTGGAATTCTGGCAAGGCGACAAACAGCGCCGCCACACCCGGCTCATCTACCTGTCTTCATCCGACGGGTGGACCAAGCAGACGCTGTGGCCCTGATTGCTGTCCTGTGCACGGGCAATGCGCAGGGCTGGTGGATCCGTGCGGGGCGGGAAGCGGGGGAGTACCTTCGCGAGTGATCCTCAAGGCCTCCGGGCAGGGCTTGCTCTGCTGCGGCACCGGGCGAGCGGCGAGTCCGTCGAGCCGACCCGCCCGGCCTGAACATCCCACCG
Source organism: Streptomyces sp. NPDC058195 (assembly GCF_042883525.1). NCBI lineage: Bacteria > Bacillati > Actinomycetota > Actinomycetes > Kitasatosporales > Streptomycetaceae > Streptomyces > Streptomyces sp. NPDC058195. The sequence continues at coordinate 6,439 of NZ_JBHVVM010000042.1, read as the reverse complement.
GTACACGCAAGGGACAGCGCCTTTCCGCCGCCGCCATCCCGCTGGGTCGGGTCCGCCACCCCGGCGGCGGGCGAAAGAGGGCCGCCGCGGCGGATCCGGGGCCGCCGCGCACGGCTGATGAGGTGGCGGGTTCTGCAGTCCTTGAACGAGCGCGCCGCGCGGCCCGTGTGCTCGCGCAGTCAAGGGTTGGGTGAGCCGATGGTCAATGCTGTCTGCCGAGGTGGCGCTGCAGGTCGATATGGCGGAATTGGTAGACCGGGCCCACTTGGCGCAGGATGCCGCGGTTCTCGTGGGCGTCTCGCAGGAATTCCATCAGGTCGCGGGGCAGGTGTCCGCGCAGGGCCAGATAGGTGCGCGCTATCACGAAGTGGGGCCAGGTCGCTGATACGACCCCCATCACGAGGGCGGTCGCCAGTCCCGTGACAACGCCGAGGGCGATTCTCAGGCCGAGGCCGACCTCGCCCATAGCGGACCCCAGGCCGAACTCGTCCCCGATCGGGGTGTTGTACACGGACGCGAACACGGTTCCGGCCATCAGGGCAAAGGTGACGCTGACGAGAAGGAACTCGCGTCGGTCGAGCGCCAGGAGCTTCGACGCCCCCGGATTGGACGTCGGGCGAGGAGCCCGCGGTGTGATTCCGCGGCCGGGCCAGAACATGCTGACCACAAGCCCTGCCAAGGACCCGAGGGTCAGCAGCGCTTCCAGCCCTCCTCCGGTGAGGACATGGCCCACAGCCACGGCCAGGATGACCGCGAGCCCCCAGAGCCCGCCTCCGAGCACTTCGCGCAGTTGCCGAACCGTGCTCGGGACGACGAAGCGGCCAAGGGGGTGGAACGTCAGGCACCCCAGCACGACCCCGGTGACGAAACCCTCGGGCACGTACTGTGCCGTCGGTGATGCGAACACTGGGGAAAGGAAACCCAGAACAGCCCCGAGTACGAAAGCGAGGCCGCCCACCACGATGCCGATCGCCCCGAAGAGACACGTACGGATGGCGCTTCCGTACGTCCGCCATCCCATGATCGCTCCTGCGGCGCCCCCCACGACCGGGCTCAGTACCTTGAGTGCGGAATACCCTCCGATGAAACCCAGAATCCCGAACAGGATGCCCAGCAAAAGCCCGCCCAGAAGGCATGGAATGCCTTTCGGGACCGTCCCTCTCAGTTCCCACCAGGCCAGATCGGGGCTGCCCAGGCGGCGGGATTCCTGGAAGCGGGCGAGGAAGGTGAAGGCCCGTTGGGCCTCGGCGGCGCTCCAGCGGGGCGGCCGGGGCCCGTCGGGTGCGTAGGCGGCGTGAACGAACGCCTGGAACAATTGCCGGTTCACGGCGGTGCGGTCCGGGAAGTCCTGTCGTTCGCAGAGCTCGTCCGGGTGCGGTGCCGTCCCGCGGGGGCCCGGGCCGGGGCGGGGGTTGTAGATGGTGCGGGCGAGGTAGATCCCCAGCGGAGTGCTCAGTGCCTGCCCGACCGGACTCTCGGTGCCCAACTGGTCGATCACCGCGTCCCACCGGCTCGCTCCGGAGGAGTGCGGGCCACCCGCGTCCCGTCGCAGATGGGCGGCGGCATGTTCGCGGGCCAGGGGCAGAAGCTCGATGGCGGCGGCGCCGTTGAGGCGGAGCGTGGGTCCAGGGCCGTCGACCGCGGCCCGGTAGGCGGCGAGGCGCGAGGCCAGCACCAGCGGGCTGCGGGCGGGCAGGGCTCGATTGAGGGAGTCCAGGGCAGCGGCCTGGAACCGCTCGGGAAGTTCGTCGAAGCCGTCCAGCAACGGAAGGATGCGTCCGCTCTCCCACAGCGCTCCGGCGAGATCGCCGAGCGTGCCGCTGATGGGCGACCTGACGGTGTCGCGCAGTCCGGGGTAGTGGTGATGCAATTGACCGACCAGCCATGTCCGCAACGCCTGATGCGGATCCCAGGAAGCGAGGGAGAAGATGACGGGTACGGGCCCGTCCCGGTCACGGTCGGACAAGAGGTCCTGCAGAAGCCGGATCAGCAGCACGCTCTTGCCCGCGCCGGGCCCGCCGAGAACCACCAGCCGACGGGTGGGGATCTGGTCGGTGAACACCTTCTCGATCGCACCGTCCTGGCGGCCGAGAGCTGCCGGGTCCTGCGGCCAGAGCGCCGGATCCCCAGGCGGTCCACCCGGCCAGGAAAGGGCCAGCTCGCCCAACTCGTTCCAGGGCGCCACCAGTTCCTCGTCCGCGGCCCGCCAGGCGACCGGAAGGGGATACGGGTCGTTGATCCGCCGCAACGCGGACTCGGCATCCCATTGGTTGCGTACCGCTACCTTGAGCTGTTTCGCTGCCTCCTCCAGGACGGCGGTCGACTGCTCGGCCGTGCGTTCTCCCCGCCACATCAGCCACAACGCCCGCGCGGCAGGCGGGACACCGAGGAGCGCGATCAACGCACCGATCACGCTGGCCTTCTGGTCGGCCAGTTCCGGACCCGCGTACTGGAAGTAGACGAGTATGCCTGCCAGGAAAGCGATATAGACGGCAGCGACCAGTCTCTTCATTCCTCGATGACGCATCGGATCAGCATGGGGCATAACGGCGGACGGCAAGCAGTTTCAGGCCGCACACGGGGTCCGCCAATCGAGCGATGCGAGCCGCCGGGGCCGCGACCGCACAGGCCCCCTTGCCACAGAGCGTGACGACGACCCTGGTGCCCCTCCCGGGGCGCGCGGCAGCTGGCGGGGACCGCGTGGCGGCGACGTGTCGGCAACGGCCCCTCCGGACATCGCCGAAGAACGGAGGTACGACAGGCGCGGGACGCCGTTCGCTGGGGTGTGGTGCACAGTGTCGCACCGTGGCAGGAAGATCCCGCTGACGGGTTTTATCCTGACCGCATTCCGGCGTGGATTCTGCCGCGTGCGCGCGCCGGGCTGGTCAGAGCATCCACGTGTTCTTCCAGTGCTGGGCCAAGTTCCTGGACGGTCTTCAGGGGCATTCCATCCGGCTCATCAAGGAGTCGGTGCAGGAGTGGAGTTGACGCAGCGGGGACGGTAGTCCCAAGAGCTGATCCGCAATCTAGTGCCGCATCAGGCAACGTTCGCCCTGTTGTGACATGACGCGTCGCTTGAGTCCGGTCTCGTGAGGCGTGCGGCCGTCAAGCCCGTCAAGCTGAGCGGGTGGCTGAACGGGTACGCGTCCGTGAGATCGATGACGATGAGGGTCGGCGGTTGCTGCGGATCATCCGCCGTGGCACCGGTTCGGTGGTGACATGGCGCCGGGCCCAGACGGTGCTGCTCCGCGCAGGGTATGCCTGTGGCGAAGACCGCCGAGGTCACCTTCACCAGTGCGGATCGGTCCGGGACGTGAGCCACAACTTCAACACCGACGGCTTCGCATCGTTCTTCCCCGACGGCCCCTCGTGGAGCCACGAAACCCCTCCCGACTCTCGGATAAACTGAATAACATCTCTGATTGCCGCCACGGGGGGCATTGTGTACGAAAAGCAGTTGATCGAACGTATCCGGGAATCGCAGGACGGCTTCGGACTGGACGGTCGGTACTACACGACCGCCATGTTGCTGAACGGAATGAACCTGGCAATGTCGGGAGGGCTACTCCGCGGCTTCGAAGAATGGTTGTGCGTCCAGAAAAGCGAACTGTCCAGCTTCATCTGGTTCAAGGAAATCTTTCGTGAAGCCGTCCCCGAGGTACGGCCAGGCGAGTGGCGGGAACCCATGGAGTCTGAGCAGGAACAGCGAGCGGTTGACCACCTGTTCACCCAGGTCCTCGATTTTCTGGAGGTGCGCGACAGCCGAGAGGATATGGCTCGCATGTACGTGGCCTATCAGCAAATGAGACGCAGCTAGTGCCGCATCAGGCAACGTTCGCCCCGTCGTGACGTGTCGCCCGGTTGCTGCGCCGGGCGGCACCGGACGGCCAGAATGATCACGTGGCTGAACGCGTGCAGGTCCGTGAGATCGATGACGACGAGGGAAAACGGCTGCTGCGGATCGTCCGCCGGGGCACTGGGTCGGTGGTGACCTGGCGGCGGGCCCAGATGGTACTGCTGTCCGCTCAGCGCATGCCAGCGGTGAAGATCGCTGAGGTGACGTTCACCAGCGCGGATCGGGTCCGCGACGTGATCCACAACTTCAATGCCGACGGCTTCGAGTCGCTCTACCCGAAATACAGGGGCGGGCGGCCGAGGACGTTCACCCTTCCCGAGCGCCGGGAGATCAAGAAGATCGCGAAGTCCAAGCCGGCCGAGCACGGCCTGCCGTTATCGACCTGGAGCATGGCCAAGCTGGCCGACTTCCTGGTCGCCGAGGGGGTGGTCGACGACATCAGTCACGAGGGCCTTCGGGTCCTGCTCCGCGAGGAGGGCGTCTCCTTTCAAAGCGTGAAGACCTGGAAGACCTCCCGCGACCCGGACTACGCGGCCAAGAAGGCCCGTGTCGAGCACCTCTACGCGATCGCCGACGGCGAGGTCATACCCGAGGAAGGTGAGCCCGAAGTCGTCTTCTGCCTGGACGAGTTCGGGCCGCTCAATCTCCAGCCCCACCCCGGCCGGCAGTGGGCCGAACGCGGTGGACGGCACAAGGCCCCCGGACGTGAAACCCGGACCCGCCGACGGGCGACCTACACCCGCCCGCACAGGGTGAGGCACCTGTTCGCCGCCTACGACCTCGCCAAGGACCAGCTCTACGGCCACATCAAGAAGACCAAGAACCGGTCCAAGTTCCTGGAGTTCTGCCGCTACCTGCGTTCGCTGCACCCGGCAGACGTGCGCATCGCGATCGTCTGCGATAAATACTCCCCGCACCTGACCACCAAGCGGTGCCAGTGGGTGGCCACTTGGGCGGCGGCGAACAACGTCGAGATCGTCTACACCCCAACCAACAGCTCCTGGCTCAACCGGATCGAGGCACAGTTCACCGCCCTGCGCTACTTTGCCCTCGACGGCACCGACCACCTCAGCCACAAGGCCCAGGGCAGCATGATCCGCCGCTACATTATCTGGCGGAACAAGAACGCCGCCGATCAGCGTCTACGCGAGGTCATCAGCAGGGCCAACGTCGCCTGATCTGCCACTACGGCGCCGGCCAGGTCACGCCTCGTCGCTCGGCTCGACCGGACGGACGTACCACTCCGAGGAGAAATCCGCCTGAAGGACGACCTCGTCCTGCCTGAGGTAGTCAGCGTCATGCAATACGACTCCGCTCACCACGAAGTGGTGACACCCTGAGTCGACCGAGTCCCGCATCTCTTCTGACCTTGGACTCAGCGGCACATCGATCCGTACCGGCGCCTCGGCAGGCAACCCGATGAGAGCTTCGCGCAGTTCCCCCACCGTCAGCTCCACAGTCTCATGGCGGTAGCGCTCGATATTCATGTCAGCCATGCGACACAGGATACGAGCACAGATCCTTGATCAACTGGTGCCGTCAGCTCTTGTCCAGCAGCATCAGAGCAGGGCAAACGTTGCCTGGCGCGGCGCTAGGGCGTTTCGTTTGGATCAGCTGGTCGTTGTTCTGGATGTGCCGTTGACTGATGCGCAGTGGGCGCGGATCGAGCCGTTGCTCCCGGACCGGACGCCGAAGCGGGGTGGCCGCTGGAGGGACCATCGTGAGGTGGTCGACGCGATCGCCTTCAAGTTCCAGACCGGTACCCAGTGGGTGCATCTGCCGGAGAAGTACGGCAACTGGCGGGGTGTCTACAACCGGCTGCGGATGTGGGCCGTCGACGGCACGTGGGAGCGGGTGTTCACCGCCTTGGTGGCCCAGGCAGACGCGGACGAAGACGTCGGCTGGGCCGTGTCCGTGGACTCCACCATCGTGCGCGCTCATCAGCATGCTGCCGGAGCCCGCAAAAAGGGGCCCCGGACGACGAGCCGGACGATCATGCCATCGGACGGTCCCGCGGCGGACTGACCACGAAGATCCACCTGGCGGCCGACGGCCGGTGCCGGCCGCTGGCGTTCGTCCTCACTGCCGGTAAGGCCGGCGACGCACCCGCCTTCACGGACGTCATGGCCCGCCTGCGTGTTCCCCGCCCTCGTGGACGGCCCCGCACCAGGCCGGACGTGGTCCTGGCCGACAAGGCGTACTCCTCCCGCGCGATCCGCAGCCACCTGCGCAGACGCGGCATCCGCACGGTGATTCCGGAACGGGCCGACCAGCAGGCCAACCGGCGGCAGCGCGGACAGGCAGGCGGCAGACCGCCATCCTTCGACCGCAAGGCATACAAGCAACGCAACACCGTCGAGCGATGCATCAACCGCCTCAAGCAGTGGCGCGGCATCGCCACCCGCTACGAGAAGACCGCCACCAACTACCTCGCCGGACTTCACATCGCAGGCATCTTCCTCTGGTCTGCCCGCTGATCCAAACGAAACGCCCTAGGAGTTGTCGTCAAAGTGTCAGGCCCACATCAGGATTGATGCGAGGGTGACGGCCGCTTTGTAGGACTGGGCGGTCTTGTCGTAGCGG
>NZ_JBHVVM010000041.1:0-51783 GCF_042883525.1 Streptomyces sp. NPDC058195 | reverse complement strand
GGGCACCGCCACCGACCAGGAAGTCGTCGACCTCTTCACCGGCATCTACGCCGACGGCCTCGACGCCCTCCACAAGACCCTCTCCGCCTGACACCAGAGCCGTCGCGGCACCCCGCCGTGGCCCGGGTACGCGCTCCGCATACCCGGGCCGCAGTGCGCCCGGGCCGTACAGTCACCCGCCGCGCCAGCCAGCGTGTCCAGCACGTGGCGCCGGAGCGGAGCGCCGGTACCGCCGGAGGCCCGCGACACGGTCACCACCACGGATCGCCACCACGATCGGCCCGGGTCCGGCCCGCATCACAGGAATGCCCCCCCCCGCCGGTCCGCTCTTCAACGAGCTGAGACACACGAAGCGAACCTGCTCAGCTCGTCCTCAGCCAGCGCACCGCCGCGTCCAGCCAGTACGCCCGAGGCGGCCAAGCGGAAGACCAGCGCCCGCCAGGGCATCCGAGCCCCCCGGCTCCGGGGAGCACCGAGCCCGCCAGACGGGGTCCGGCCTGGTGACAGAGCAGGCCGTCGACCACCACGGCCGCGCCGCAGTGACGGCCAGTACGGCGGGAAGTCCACGGGTTCGCGAAGCTCCCGCAGCCCGGTGCCCGACTGGCGGATGTCTTCCGGTACTTCCGCGGCCACGGCGCCCCAGGCGACTCGGTCAGCCGCCGCCCGCGGATGCTGGTGCGCCGTCCAGCCGGCCAGGACGCGGAACGTCCCGCAGTGCCTCGTGGAAGGCCCTGTCGGCAGACCCCGGCTCATCTGGCGGGAAGGCCCTCTCTCTCCCCGCCGCGGGATGGCGGCCGTGTCCCCCGCCGCACTCGCAGCCTTCGCGCAGACGAGCGCGGCGGCGGCACGAACGGTCACGACACCTGGCCGGCTCCCTCCAGCTCGGTCAGCCGCACCGTGCACAGGCCCCCGCGCTCGGCCTTCACCTCCGTCACCTTCAGCTGTGTCCCCGGCGCGAGGATGTACTCCTCCTCCCCCGTGAACGCGGAGAACCGCCGGATCCCCACCGCGCGCGCGGGCGTCACCTCGAACAGCGTCCGCCGGCCGCGCCCGCCGAGGAACGCGCGGGCCACGCCCAGCTCGGACGTGCACGACGACACGCCCCACCACGTCACCGTCCGCCCCAGCGGGTACTGGGACCGCAGGTCCAGCGCCACACCGCGCCACAGCGGCCGCGCCTGCGCGGGCAGCGCCTCCATCGCCGAGAACAGCAGCCGCAGGTACGGCAGGTACGGCACCACGCGCTCGCGGTCCGACGAGCGCAGTACGGCGTTGATCTCGCGGTAGAAGCCCGACTCGCACGTGTACAGGTAGAGGGCCGCAATCGCGTCGGCCGACAAGGTGCCCGCGGCGTCCTTGGACCGCGCGCCCGCGGACGCCTCTTCTGCGGCTTTCGCCGCTCCGAAACGGCTCGACAGGTCGATGTGCCGGTCCAGGTGCGCGAGCACCTGCGAGACCGGCTCGACGGCCTTTCGGAAATCCATCAGCGGCGTGTCGAAGACCCCGGTGACGGGCGGCAGGGCGAGGCCCTCGTCCTTGACGCTGGTGAGCCGCTCCAGATACAGCTGGTGCAACTCCATCGTGGACGTGATGAACGCTCCCATCCGCTGCGCGACCTCACCGGCCTGAGGCCCGCCGTCCCCGCCCGTCCCCTGGTCCCAGCCCTTCTGCGGCAGCCAGTCGACCGGCTCGGCTCCCACCGCCGCCAGGGCGTCGTTCACCTGGGCGAAGTGTTCGCCCTCGCAGAACAGATCCCCCTGCGCGGCCGGGTTGGCGTGGTCCAGGTGACGGACCTGCACGCCCGGGTACTTCTTCTCCAGCCGCTGGACGACCCTCTTCAGACTCCGGGCGTGCGCGCCCCACCAGGCGAACACCACGCCCCGGTCGTCCTCCTCCGCCGCGTTCTGCTTCGCCCGGAGGATCTCCTCGGCGATCTGCTCGGCCACGGGGCGCCAGAACGACGTGTGCCGGTCGGTCGCCATCGCCCCGTCCGCGCTCGCCGTGAGGGACGCGTTCAGCAGCAGCACACCCTGGGTCAGCATCGCCTGGAACCACTCGGGCGGCTGAACCGTGTCCTCCTTCTTCAGCAGGGCGCGGACGTCGGCTATCGGGGTCTTCTTGGCGATGCCGTACTTCCACATCGCGGCCGCCTTGATGAGGCAGCGGATGCTGACGACGCGGCCGAACTGGCTGTCCTTCCAGTCGCTGAAGGTGTTGTCGAACATCGCGATGCCGGTCGCGCTCTCCGCGCGCGGATAGGGGTTCTGTCCGAAGACGACCGCCTTCCACTTCTCCGGCGGGTGCGGCTTCAACGCCTGGAACGTCAGCTCGCGCACCGGAACGACCTCCGGGCTGCGCTTCGGGCCGATGAAGTCGGCGGCTCCCGGCTGTGCCTCGATCACCGGTCCGAGCAGCGGCAGCCACGGCTCGCCGCCACCGGTGAACAGGCCTGCCAGTCCGAGCGGATCCCCGGCCGGGGACGCGGCGCCGTCCGCGGCGTTCGCATCGGCTTCACTCACGAGGGTGGGACTCCCGGTACTCGGGCCGGACGCCTCCACGGGCGCCCCGGCGTGCTGAACAGGTGTGGCAGGGCCGTCGCCGGTGTCCGCGCCCTGGGCGGCACCGGTCTGCGGGGTCTGCGGGTCAGTGGCGAAAGGAGGGACGCTGCGGCACGTTGATCCGGACCCGCCGTGCGGACCCCGCTCCCTCGATGTCGTCGAGCTGCCCCAGTACAGCGGCCCGCAACTCGTCGTAGTCCGCGAATCCGTGGTCGTGGAAGAGGGTGTAGCCCGTCCACATCAGGTTGGCGCACACCTTCGCGGGGACCTGCCCGGTCTGCGCGCCCATCCCGACGAGGGCCACCGAGCGGATACTGCCCGGCTTCGCCCGGTTCTGCAGGTGCACGGCCTGGAAGGCGGCCGCGCAGGCCAGGGCCACGTTCATCGTGTGGCTGACGTTCTGCGACGACTGGCGCATGGTGGGTGTCGAGATCAGGTACCGGGGCGTGTCCGCCCCGGACGGGACACACACCGCGCTGCCCACCGGCAGACGTCCTGCGAACCGGTCGCGGATCGCCCGCTGCACCCGCACCTGGATGCCCGCACCGAGGTACCGCTTGACGACGGCGTCGACCCCGCCGTCCATCCGGCCACGCTCGTTGGTGGGGGAAACCCAGGCGTCGGCGTCCACGTCGAGAAGGGAACCCCGTCTGATCCCGACCTCCGGCGTGTCCGCGAACGCGGACCGCCAGGCTGTCACCACCTCGTCATTGACATCGACCAGGACGACGCTCAACGCATGCCTGACACCCACGAATTCACTTCTCTCATCCAGTGATCTCGAACAGCCCCGAAACTACCGCGCGCCACTGACAGCGCCGTTCGGCACGGTTGTCCGGGCGGGGAGAAGGAAGCGGGAGTCCAGGACGCGGGCGCCGCACGAGGCCCGGCTCGCCGGCCGGTTCAGATGCCGGGCGGGCCGTACGCTGCCGGGCCGGTTCGGTTCCGTGGGGCCGCCGAGGGCCGCGAGCGGGAACAGGTCATCGCCCGGCGCCCCGGATGGCTCGGGTTGGGCGGGGCGGCGGACGAGGCGGGCGGGGCGGCCGGACAGGCGCGCGGGCTCGCCGGGTTCGGGCCCGGGTGCGGTTGCCCCGGAGGGCCTCGGGAGGGCTTGGCCTCGTCGTGCCGGGCCCGGACGGTCCGGGCACCACGGGCCGTGCCGACGGCGGAGACCGGGGGGTGGAGACCGGGGGGTGGCGCGATGCCCGCCCGCGCCCGCACGGGACCTGGTCCAGGAGCCCGGCCGCGGGGGTGGGCGGCGCCTGAGCGCCCGGACGGCGGGGCGTGGCGCCCGGCCCGGAGCGTCGAACGGCGTCCGGGCCGAGGGCTCGTGGTGCGGCTGCCGGGCTACTTGGCGCAGGTGCGGTCGCGGGCGGGGAGGCGGCCGGTGGCGAGGTAGGAGTTGACGGTGGAGTCGATGCAGGCGTTGCCGTAGACGCCGTAATTGACGTGCTGGTTGGCGCCGTCGAGGGTGAGGAGGCGGGAGCTGGGCAGACGGTCGTGCAGGGCGACGCTGTTGGCGTACGGGACGCGGGGGTCACCGGTGGAGGCGACGATCAGGGCCCGGGTGTCGTGGCGGACCCGGACCGGTGCCTCGCGCGGGCGGTCCCAGAAGGCGCACGGGGTGATGCTCTCGGTCAGCGGGGCGAACAGCGGGTGGTCGGCGCGGCCCCGTTCGATGTCACGCCAGTACGTCTCGGGGTCGCGCGGGGCGGAAACGTCGCCGCACAGGATCGCGGTCTGGGCGCTGGCGACGGAGGAACCGGCCGGGGTGAACACGCTGCGCAGCAGGCCGGCGAAGGCGGGCGTCAGGGTGGTGGGGCGGCCTTTGGCGGCCCGGGCGAGCAGGGACATGTGCTCGGCCAGGGAGGCGCGCGCCGGGTCGGTGTCGTCGGCGAGTTCGGTGAAGAGCAGGGCGGGGACCTGGCTGCCGTCGAGGCGGAAGACGTCGGGGGCGGTGCCGACGGTGAGCGGTCGGCGGGCGGAGGCGGCGATCACGCCGTCGAGGGTGGCGCGTACCTGGTCGCGGGTGCGGCCGAGGTGGTAGGTGCCGTGGCGCGCGGCCGTCCAGTCGGCCCAGTCGTCGTACGCCTTCTCGTTCTCGGCGTCGGCGCCCTTCAGGAGGCGGGGGTTGTAGCGGTCGGGGTCCAGGGCGCTGTCGAGGACCACCCGGTCGTGGCGGGTGGGGAACATCTGGGTGTAGGCCGTGCCCAGGTACGTGCCGTAGGAGTAGCCCAGGTAGGAGATCTTCCGCTCGCCGAGGACGCTGCGGACGACGTCGATGTCGCGGGCGGTGTTGCGTGTCGTGACGTGCGGCAGGAGGGTGCCGTTGGTGGCCCGGCAGCGTTCCGCGACGTTTCTGGCGCGGGCCGTCTGGCGGTCGAATCCGGCCCGGTCGGGGCCGGCCGACAGCAGGCCGGGGCCGGAGGACAGGCCGCAGTCCAGGGGGGTGCTGCGGCCGGTGAAGCGCGGGTCCATGCCGATCAGGTCGTAGCGGGCGCCGGTCTCCTTCATCACGGGGCGCACAGCGAGCCCCGTGCCGAGGCCCGGTCCGCCCGGACCTCCGGGGTTGATCAGGAGGGAGCCGATCCGGTGACGGGGGTCGGTGGCCTTCAGGCGGGAGACGGCGACGGTGAGGGTCCGGCCGCGGGGCTTGCTGTAGTCGAGCGGCACGGTCACGTCCGCGCAGCGTGCGCCCGCGGCGTCGAGGGCGCGGCCCGTCTCGTCGTCGGCACCCTGGGCGCAGCCGTGCCAGTCGGGGCGCTGCTGGTAGTAGCGGCCGAGCCCGGCCGCAGGGGCCGCGCCGGAGGCCGTGGGCGTCGCGGCGGTGGCGGATGGGGTGACCAGGCCGGTGGTGAGGCCGGCGGCGAGGACGAGTCCCACAGCCGAGGCGCGCCGTGCGGCGGTGCCGGGGGTGATCATGGTGCTTCTCCTGACGGTGACGGACACGGCCGGTCCGGAGAGTGTCCGGGCCGGGCAGGTCGAGCCTTCCAGCGCGCTCCGCCCGCGCGCATCGCCGTGAGGCATGAACTGGTGGTACGTCAGGTGCAGCAGGGCGGGTCACCGGCCTACGGCACGCGTACCACCGCCTGTGCCCGAACACGGCGGGGTGTGGCGCCGTGGCATGTCAAGTGGAAGGTTTCATGGGCTGGTTGGCCGCTTCCGGGCCTACGGCTGACGTGCGGGGAGCGGTTGGGTGAACTGCCCCAGGGCCGGGCGGCGCGGCGCGGCCCGTGGCCGCTCCCCCGGTCTCGCGTTCCCGCGCGCCGTCTGGTGGCGGGAGCGGTGACGGGCCTGCTGGCGGACGGGGCCTGGCAGTGGTGGGGCCCCGTGTGTAGCGTCGCTCCATGACCGACGAGACCACGGCCAGGGCAGGCAGAGAGTTCTACACGTTCGACGGCCGGATTCTGGAGGTCTTCGGCAGTCATCCGCAGCGGTTCCACGTCCGGAACATGGATCTGCGGGTCATGGGCCCCGACCGGAAGGGGAGGCGGACCATCGTGGTCGTCGCCGGTTCTCCCGAAGCCCCGGCGACGCAGCACACCTGGCACCACTCGGCCGAGGAATGGCAGCGGGCGCAGGGCCTGGAGGCCCTGCTGGAAGCGGTACGGGCGGGTATCGCGTCGGCCCGGGAGCGCGGCATCTGAGGGGGTTCGCGCACTGGTGGCTGAGGGCGGCCGTGCCGGGGCCCGGGTTCCTTCACGGGCGCCGCTCGTCCTGGGGCCCGAGCCGTGTCGGTGCTGATGGCGCAGGTGGTCGGGTCCGCGCGTCCGTGCGGGCCCGCAGCGCGGTGACGGTCCGCTGCCGGGTGCCGTCCCGCTGCCGGTGGCGGGACAGGTCGCGTGACCGGCCCCGGGACCGTGCTGGGCGGGTGTGCTCGGCCCTGGGGTGCCGGATACGGACCCGGAGCGGTGTGCCGCCGGTGAGCCCCGCCGTCGGGTCCGGGCCGGCGGGTGGCAGCGGCTGGTGATCGCCCGTGTATCCGGGAGAACCCGGCCGTTGGGCCGTCCGACCCCTACGGTGGCTTTCCGGGGGTACTGAGGGATCGTCCCGATGGCCCGTACGCGTACCGGGCAGCGACCGTATGGACATGACATCGGCCACACGCACCACTCGACTGCTCTGCGTCCTCATTCCCCTCCTGCTGCTGCTGTACGGCGTGCTTCGGCTGATCGACGGCATGGACGGCGATCACGGCCCGGGGGTGGCCTGGAACCTCGGCCACACGTTCTTCCTCGCCGCCTTCCTCCTGCTCGGCGCTTTCGTCGTGGTGCTGCGCGGCCTCGTTCCCGCGGCCACCGTCCGGATGAGAGTTGTTGCCGGTGCCGCCATGGCGGCGGGAGTGTTCGGTGCAGGCTGCTTCGTCTGGGTGATCCTCGGTGATCTGTTCTCCGGTCTCGCCGAGTCCGCTCCGCTGCCCGGATCTCTTGAGTTCGCGGGGCCGATGGCCTTCCAGCTCGGAATGCTCACTCTGCTGATCATGATGGCGGCCGTGCGGCCCAGGCGGCTGCCCGTGTGGAGCCCGGTGCTCGTGTTCGTGTTCTTCGTCCTGATCGCGGTCAGCCTGGACCTGATCCCGCTCGCGGCTCTGGTGCTCATGGCCGGTCTCGCGCCGCTGGCCCGCGTCCGCGCACCGGGTGCCCCGCGCGTGCCCGTCAGCGAGGGTGCGGCCGGCTGAGCGTTTCCCGTCGGGTCGCCGTAGGCATCCGCTGCCGTCCCGGTCCGCCGGACTGTCCGGGCGGTCCGGCCTGACCGGGCGGCGGGTCAGGACCAGGACGCGGCCAGCAGCGAGCGTTCCGCGGCCGCCACATGCACGGCCGAGGCGAGCCAGGCCCTCGCGTAGGCGTCGGCGCAGGGGTCGGTCAGGCGGCCGAAGGGGTCGCGGGGGCGGCGTCCCGCCTCCGTTGTCAGGGCCTGTGCGAGGTGGGCCGCTCCGCCGAGTCCCGCCCGGGTCAGGCGGGCAAAGAGCGAGGCCGCGTCCGTGCCGCGGCCCGCCTCGGCCACGGCGCGGCGGCCGCCCGCGACGCCCGTCTCCAGCAGGCGCCGGACACGCCACAGGGGTGCCTGCGCCAGCGGGTCCGGGGCCGCGGTGACCGGCCCGCAGGCCGCTGGTCCCGCCGGAGGGCGGGGGAAGTGTTCGCCCTGGAGCCGGTCGTAGCCCAGGTCGGCGCGGCCCTTCCACGCGTCCGGCAGGCGCAGGGTGGCCGACGCCCCCGGCACCGGCCCGGCCGCCAGTGGCAGGAGTGTCGCGGCCCGGTCCAGGTCGGGGCGGCCGAGCACGCGCAGGGCGAGTCCCGGATGTTCGGCGATCCGCCGCAGGTTGGCGGCGTGCGGCAGCTCCGGGTGGGGGTGTGCGGGGCGAAGCCGCAGCAGCGGTCCCTCACCGGCGACGCGGACGACGACGGAGTCGTCGGCCGCACCGATCACCTCGACGTCGCAGCCCAGCAGGCTCGGGGCCGCGCCGCCGGGTCCGCCCGTCTCGGGCGCGCTGTCGGCGAGCACGGCGGCCATCGCCTCCCGCACCGGCCGGGTGAAGAGGGCGGCGGCGGGTTCCTCGGACCAGTCCACCCCGCGCAGGGGTGTCGCGCTGACTCCCCGGCCTGCCCCGAGCCTCCCGTCCGCGGAGACGGTCGCGCCGACGATCCGCAGGCCCCCGCGCGCCAGCCCTGCGTGGTCGAGGACGGCACCGCCGAGTGCCACGGACGCGGACCCCGCGCCCTTCGCACGGGCGAGGCCGCCGGGGCGTACGTCGGACACGGTGTACCCGGCGCCGTTGGGACCGACCAGGTGTGTGGCCACTCCGCCGTACCCCGTCGCGGACAGCACCGGCTCCCGGCACAGGCCGTACACCCGCAGGCTGCCTCCTTGTTCGTAGGCCCGGCGCGCGGAGCCTGCCGCCTCCGTTCCGGCGGTCCCGGAGGCGAGCAGGGCGGTGACTGCCAGCAGTTCGCGGAAGGCTCCGGTGAGGTCGGAGAGGCGCTGTCCCCCGCTCCGCTCCCGTGCGGCCCTCAGGCTCCGTACGACTCTCAGCGCGGCTGCTTCGGCCCGCGGCAGCCCGGCCAGCCGCGCGGTGTGGGCGGCGCGGAGCAGCTCGGCCTGCACTATGGCGCCGCCCGCCGTGACGCCGGCGGACAGGGCCTCGGCGGCGGCGTCCCACAGTGCCGTGGCGGCGCGGATCTGCTCCGTGCTGAGGGTGGCCGGTGTGACCGGCGTGGCCGTGACGTCGGCGGCGGGGGTGGGGGGTGCGGCCTTCTCGGGCTCGGCGTCCGGGCCGGTGGCGGTGCCGCCCGCGCCGCCTTCCCCGTCCGCGAGGGGTGCCGCGCCCAGGACCGCGGCCCGGTGCAGACAGCGCGGGGCCAGCAGGCATGTGCACACGGCCTGTTCCCTGTTCGTGACCGTGCCGGACGGACCCGGGCGCAGTGTGACGGTGGCGTCCTCGCCGAAGCGGACCTCGACCGCCCCGTCAGCCGTGGTGGAGGCCTGGTCCGCGCAGCCCGGGATCGCCGCGTCGAGTTTCTTGCGCAGACGTGTGCTGAGCTGTTCGACGGCGTCGGCGAGGACGTCGGGGGCGACGGGGGGCAGGGGTTCGGTACTCAACGGGGTTCTCCACGGAGGCGGTCGCCCACCCAGCGGGCGAGTTCGAGCGGGCTGAGGGCGGCCACCGGCATGCCGGCCGCGACGAGCTGGCGCGCCACGGGCACCGAGTAGCGGGGCGTGCCGGTGTCGTCGAGCGCCGCGCAGCCCAGCAGGTGGGCGCCGCAGGACGCCAGGGCGCGCACCTCGCCGAGCAGTCGGCCGAGCGGTGCGCCCTCCTCGAAGTCGCTGACCACGACGACGAGTGTGCGGCTCGGCACGGTGATCAGCGAACGTGCGTGCGCGAGACCGGCGGCGATGTGCGTGCCGCCGCCGACCCGGACCTCCAGCAGCAGTGACAGCGGGTCCTCGACCCGGTCGGTCAGGTCGATCACCTGTGTGGAGAAGGCCAGGAAGTGGGTGGACAGGGTCGGAACGCCGCCGAGGACCGCGGCAGTCAGCGCGGACCAGATCACCGACGCCTCCATCGAGCCGGAGACATCGACGACGAGGACCAGGCGCCAGTCCGCCTCCTTGCTCGCCCGCGTGCTGAACAGCGGGCGCTCCGGTACGACGACCAGTCGCCCGTCCTGCGTCCGGCGGGTGTGGGCGAGATTGGCCCGCAGGGTACGGGCGAGGTCGAGGCGCCCGCCGGGCCGTCGGGTCGGGCGCGGGGTGGCCAGACCGGTGAGCGCCGGGCGCAGGCGGGTGGCCAGCTCCCGGGACAGTTCGTCGACGAGTCGTCTCACCAGCGGCCGCAGCCGGGCGAGCTGGGTCTCGGGCATGCCTCCGGCCAGGGACAGTACCGAACCGAGCAGTTCCACCGACGGGCGTACCGACGCCGGATCGAGCTGGGTGAGTACGTCGGTGCGGCCGGTATCGGCGGCCTCCGCGAGTACCTCCTCGCGTACGTCGGTGCCGAAGAGGGCCTCCAGCTCCTGCGCCCACTCCCGTGCGGTGGGGAAGGACGGGTCCTGGCCGCCGTCTTGGCCTGGTGCGCCGCCGTTCAGGTCCTGGGCGCCTTCGCCGCGCCCGCGGCCGTAGAGCTCGTCCAGGGCGTGGGCGTAGCGGCGCGCGTCGCCGGTGAGCCGTTCCTTGTGGCGGCCGAGCAGCAGCCGCCAGCGGTCGGCGGGGCCGAGCCGTCGGTCCGCGGCGGGTGTGGGGCGGGGGCGGGCGGCCGGGTCCGGGCCTGGTTCTGTTCCTGGGCCGGCGGCGGCCGGTGTATCCGGGCCTGGCAGGCCCAGGGCCTTCAGCGCGGCCGTTCCGGCCGCGTCGGCGGCCGCCCACAGGGCGAGCAGTGCGGGCGGGGCGTCGAGTGACAGGTCGAGCCGGTCGCCGAGCCGCTCCGTCACGGTGGTGAGCAGCCTGTCGCGGGCGGCCGGGGCCAGGGCGTCGAAGCCGCCGCGCAGGGCCGGGAGCCGGTCGAGGAAGTCCTGGTCGGCGAGGGTGTCGATCCGGTCCATGAGCGTGGCGAGCGCGTCCGGCGAGGCCTGGAGCAGCGGACCGGCCGCGGTGAGCAGCCCGGTAAGCCGCTTGGCCAGCGCCCGGCGCGTGCCGGGGGCCGTGGCCCCGTCGATCCAGCCGGCCGTGCGCTCGCCCAGATCGGCCGCGTCGTCCAGGTCGAGCAGCACGCGTACGGCCAGGGCCGCGCCCTGGATGAGCGGGGAGCCCTCGGCCGCGAGCCCGGCGAGCGTCCGGTCCAGTCTCAGGCCCAGGTGGCGGGCGGCCGTCCGGTCGGCCAGTGCCACCAGTGCCCCGGCGTCGGCGCCGCTGTCGCTCCCGGCGAGGCCGGGCAGGGAGCGGACCGCGGCTTCGAGGAGTTCTTCCGTGAGTGTGCCCGCGCGCGTGCGGGTGTCGTGCGTGGTGCCGGGGTAGTGTCCGCGCCGTAGTCCCTCCAGCAGGTCCAGGGCCTGGAGGAGTTCGGGCAGGTCGGCGCTGTGGGGCAGTACGGCGGATGCCTCGTGCAGGCGTGCGCCGACCAGTTCGGGCAGGTCGCAGCGTGCGGCGGCGGTCAGCCCGGTGAGGATCTGGGCCGGGGCGGGTCCGCCGTCGGCGGCCTCGTGGCGGGCGGTCGCGGCGAGCGTTCCGGCGGCGGCCTGGGCCGCGGTCACTCCGCGCACGCCCGCGAGGTCGAGGCGTGCGGGCACGGACGGCGTCCATGCCAGGCGCCACTTGGTGCCGAGTGCGGTGCCGTCGCCCGTGCTCGTCACGTCCAGGGGTTCGCCGTACGCGGCGCCGATCACCAGCAGGCGTTGGAGCAGCACTTCCCGGCGGCCGTCCAGTGGTGAACGGAGCGGGTCGAGGCGCAGGTCGCGGCGGTCGGGGTCGTCCGGCCGGGGCAGCCGCAGTTCCGCGAGCTCGGTCTCGACCGCGGGGCCGAGACCGGATCGGGGGGCGTGCGGAGTGATCCGGCCGCGAGCGGTGCCGACGAACACGGCCTCCAGGGCCAGGGCCAGGGCCCGGCCCCGGCCGAGTCGTTCGCCCTGGCCGAGGACCGTGGTGACGGCTTCGAGGAGTTCGCCGCGCCCTGGCGCGGGCAGTCCGCGCAGGGTGGCCAGGTCGCAGGCCAGGCGTAGCGTCTCGGCGGCCTCGCCGGTTCCTGCGGTGTGGCCGTTCCGGCGCATCTCACGGCACAGGCCGGTCACCGCGTCGGCGGCTGCCTGCCGGATCCGTTCCGGGTCGCCGGCGGTGGTGAGCACCGCCTGCTGCCACAGTGGGTCGCGGATTCCGGCCGGGTAGCCGGACCGGGAGTCGAGCAGGTCGAAGGAGTACGGCACGAGGGAGGTGGCCGTGGGGGCCCTGGTGGCGGTGGCGCCGTTCTTCCCGGTCCGGCCGGCCGGGCGATCGGCTGCCGTGTCCGTAGCGGCCTCTCGTGTACGGGGCTTGGCGCCGTGCGGTCCGGCCTGGGGCGGGATGTCCGTCTGCCCCGTAGCGCGAGGGGTGTCCGTCGTCCCGGCTCCGGTCTCCGTCGCGGTATCCGCCTGCGTGGGTATGAGGAGCGCGGGTGCGTGGAAGGCGCCGATCACGGCTGCCGCCCGGCGCCCGCTTGCCGTGGCGGCGGCGATCACCTGCCGCATCCGTTCCTCCCGTGCCAGGTCGGCGGCGGGTACGACGGTGTCGGCGCGCAGGGCCCAGCCCACGCCCAGTGCGGCCCGGCGCACCGCGTCCGGGGTGCACCCCGGGGCCAGCACCTCCACCGCGCGGTCCCACAGGTCGTCGCCGTCCCGGCCGGTCCCGGCGGCGGCGAGTGCCCCGGCGTACGGGCGCCGTACCCGTGCCGTTGCGTCGCTGGAAGCAGGGTCCGGACCGGTGTCCGGACCGGTGGTGCGCGCGCCTGTGCTGTCTGGGGTGTCCAGGGGGGTACCGGCTGGGGGGCGTGCGGTCTCGCTCCCGTCCGGCTCGTGTACCGGTCCGTGCGCTCCCGCCGTCCAGCCCGGGTCGCCGAGGGGAAGGTCGCAGCACACGACCTCCACTCCGCGGCTTCTGGCCCAGCGGACGGCGGCGAGTTCCGGTGAGAAGTCGGCGAACGGGTAGAACGAGAGCGGTCCTCCCTCCGCTGCCCCGGCCAGGGCGACCGGGGCGACGGTTTCGGGGTCCGCCAGATGTTCCAGCCAGGGCTGGAAGTCGGCCGGCAGTTCGACGCAGACCACTTCGGCCCGTGCCTCTTCCAGCAGGGCGGGTACCACTGCGGCCAGTGCCGGGCTGTGGTGGCGCACTCCCAGCAGGTACGGGGCACGCGATGCGGCCAGCGCGTCCACGGCGGTGCGTGGATCGGCGGTGGTCAACGCAGGCTCCCGCGCAGGTCCCAGAGCCGGCGCCACATCGCCGAGCCGTTCTCCGCGCGGCGGCGCACCGGGCCGTCCCAGTAGCCCAGCAGCCGTGCGTGGTCGGCGGGGTCGTCCTTGCGGACCACGCCGAGCAGGTGTCCTGGCAGCAGGTCGAGGACGTCCCCGCCGGGCAGGTAGGCGGCCGCGACCCCGAGCGACGCCGCTACCTGGACGGCCTCGGCGGTGGACATGACCGTGCCCGGCCGCTCGACGTCCCAGCCCTCGGTGGAGCGGCCGGAGCGCAGGTCGCGGAAGACGGTGAGCAGGGCGTCGAGGACGGCTTCGTCGACGGCGAAGGCCGCGCCCGCCCGCTGCACGGCGGCGACGGCCTGGCGGCGGATCAGGACCGCCTCGGCGTCGGCGTCGGCGATCGGGTCGACCGTCTCGAAGTTGAACCGGCGCTTCAGTGCGGCCGACATCTCGGAGACGCCCCGGTCGCGCAGGTTGGCGGTGGCGATGACGGTGAAGCCGGGGGCGGCGCGGACGACCGCGTCCTCGGTGGCGGTCAGTTCGGGCACGCTGATCCGCCGGTCCGACAGGAGGGAGACGAGGGCGTCCTGGACCTCGGGCAGGCAGCGGGTGATCTCCTCGACCCGCACCACCCGTCCGGTCCGCATGGCGGCGAGGACCGGGGAGTCCACGAGGGCCTGCGGGGTGGGGCCCTGGGCGAGCAGCAGGGCGTAGTTCCAGCCGTAGCGGAACGCGTCCTCGGTGGTGCCCGCCGTGCCCTGCACGGTCAGGGCGCTGGTTCCGCTGACGGCGGCCGCGAGCAGCTCCGACAGCATCGACTTGGCCGTTCCGGGCTCACCGGTGAGCAGCAGCCCGCGTTCTCCGGCGAGGGTGACCACGCAGCGTTCGACCAGCGCGCGTTCGCCGACGAACTTCGGGGCGATCACCAGCTTCGGCGGCAGACCCGTGCGGCGCCGGGGCAGGGTCAGCTCCATGCCGTCGCTGCCGCAGACGAACGTGACCACCGCGCGGGGGGTGAGCGCCCAGCCGGGCGGGCGCGGGCCGGTGTCCTGGGCGGCGAGGAAGGCGAGTTCGGCGGCGTGGCGCTCCTCGGCCGGCTGGCCCTGCCGGACGGGTGGGGTCGGCTCGGTGACGGTCATGCGGGATTCCTTCGTCGTGGTTCGGCGGTGGGTACGGGCGGCGCGGCGTGCCCGGGGCGGGCGCGCCGCGCCGTGCTGACGACGGGTGGCCGGTCAGCGGCGGCTCGGGGCCGTTCGGCGGTGCCTCAGCGGCGGCGTCTCGTGCGCCGCACCTTCAGCTCCTCGAAGCGGGGAAGGTCGCCTTCGAGGATCCGCCGCCAGGCACGGGCGTACAGCTCCGCGGCCGGTTCGACGGGCACCAGGGCGCCCAGTGCCGGCGTCCCGCCCGTGGCCACCCCGTACATCGGCAGCTTCCACTGCTCGACGGGCAGGACGGGCGTCGGCTGTTCCGCCCAGGCGCCGGGCAGGAACAGCGAGCGTCCCGCGCGGGCCCGTACGGCCGGCACCACCAGGTCGGTCCCGGCGAGTTCGGCCCGCGCCGCCTTGAGACGGGCCGGTTTCCACCCCGTCCATCGCGCGGTGTTGCGGTCCGTCGGGTCCGGCATGGCCAGCAGCATCAGGTACAGCGTCGCCGCGTCGGCGGTCAGACCGCGCGTCTCGGCGGCCTCGGCCACGTGCTCGGGCACCGAACGGGACGGGTCCTGCGGCCACCACTGGCCTTCGTCGTCCGCCGCGCCGGCCGCGGGTGTGCCGGGGTCGGCCAGGAGCCGTGCGAACGCCGGGTCGTATGCCCGTCGCAGGGCGGTCTCGACCTCGGTGGGCTGCTGATCGGGTCCGCGCAGTGCCGCCAGGTAGGGGTCGGAGCCGGTGGAGTCCAGGAGTGCGGGGCGTATGGCCGGCTGGGGCTGGCCGTCCTGTGTGGCCATGAGCACCGCGCCGTAGCGCTCGTGGTCCGGTGCCGTCTGCGTGGGGGCGCCGGCCACCTTGCGGAAGTCCGCGAGGCTTGTGTAGTGCCCGGCGCAGAGCAGTAGTCCGGGGGCCGCGAGCCGTTGCCGCACGGCGGTCAGCGCGCTCGGCAGCGCTGCCCGCACCGGGTCGCCGGCGGGCAGCCGGTGGGCCAGCCAGGCCGCCAGGCTCATCGACCCGGTCAGCACCTCCGAGGTGAACGGCGCGTCGGCGGGGGACGCCGGCGCCGGGTGATCGCCTTCGATGTGCCACGGCACGTCGGTGCCGAGCTCCGGCGACGACGCCGGTTCCAGCAGCGCGGGCAGTGCCCGGTGCGCGGGCCAGCCGCTGCGCGCGGCGCGTGCGGCCTCCGCCACCAGCCAGTCGGGCACCGCTCGGCGCCGTCCCACCTTCTCGTTCCACACGGTGGCCGCCGACGCCACGTCCGGGCCTTCGTTCCACAGCCGTGCCGGGTCGTCGGGCAGGAGCGCCGCGAGCACCGCCCGGCGTACCTCGGCCGGGAGCGCGCGCAGTTCGGCGCGGGCGTGTCCCGCCTCGGCCACCTTCAGGCCGAGCGTCTTGCGCAGTTCGGTCGGCAGGAAGTTGTTCTCCCAGCTGTCGACGTCGGGCATGCCTGCGAGAACGATCCGGGCCAGTGCCCGGGACACGCCGGTGAGGCGGCTGAACTCGTCGGCGGCCTCCGGCAGGAAGGGCGCCGCCTCCCGGGAGTGTGCTTCTCCGAGGAAGCCGGCCAGCCAGTCGGCGCCGCGTGCCCGGTCGCCCACCTGCGTGCCTTCGCTCATGGTGTAGGGGCCGGGCGCCTCGAACCGGCCGCTCGGGTCGTGGAACAGCGCGCCGAACTCCCACCCGTCGCCGGTGTCGCGGTTGTGCTCGGTGAAGCCGAGCGCGGCACCGCCGCCCAGGGGCAGCACACTGCGGTGCGCGACGTTGCGGCGCTGGCCGTCGGGGGTGTGCAGGTGGGGCGGCGTCAGGCGGACCAGGACCCGGCGCCAGTGACCGGCCGAGGCCGCCGTCGAGGCCAGCCCCAGTGCGTCCACCAGGCCGAGGACTCCGAGCAGGACCGCCCGGTGTCCGGGGTCTCCGCCGGGCGCGACAGCCCGGTAGGCGATCGCGGCCGGCTCGTCCAGGAGCGAGACGAACGGCAGTCCCGAGTAGGGCAGCGGCGGCAGATCGAAGTGCAGCTGGCCCGGCAGTGCCGTGGCGGTGGTATCGGCGCGCGCGGACGCCAGAGTCTCCAGATAGCGGTGGGTCACGTCGGTGTCCGCGCCGTAGCGGTAGTAGCCGGCTTTGACGATGCCGTGCAGCGCCTTGGCGAGCGCGTGGTCGCTCGGTCCCTGGGCCCGGGTCTCCGTGGGTGCGGTGGCGGGGTCGAGCCGTGCGGCCACGGCGTCCAGCGTCCTTTGCTGCCGCACCGCGAAGCGCAGCACCTTCACCACTCCGGCGATCAGCTCGGGTGCCGAGACCTGCGGCAGCGCGGCGCTCACCAGTGCGGGCAGGTCCGCCGCCCGCTCCGCGCGCACGGCCGCCTTCAGCAGGAGCCCGGCCAGCTCCGTGCCGGTGCGCCGCAGCGCCTCCGATCCCTGCGGATCACGCGCGCGCAGCATGGACAGGTACGGAAGCGGAGGCAGGGCCTGGGCAGCGGTCCCGTAGAGCTCGTTGCGGTGGTCGCACTGGGCCGTCGCCGTGATCAGGCCCTCCGGGTCGCTGAGTGAGAGCTCGCGCCACTGGCGGGTCAGTGCCCGGGGCCGGTCGTCACCGGGGAACGTCAGGGCGGCGACCGGCCTGTCGGCGCCCTTCGGGAGGGTGACGGACCGTCCGGTGGTGTCCTCGCCGTGGTAGCCGCCGTCGGGCAGCCGCACGACACGCCAGCCGAGGAGGCCGTCCTCGGATGTCTTCTGGGCCAGACCCGCCACCGCCGGGGCGGGCCGCAGCCAGCACGAGCCCGCCTCCAGCTCGGCCCCGGGGGCGTGCCCCGGCAGCGCGTCGGCGAGGAATCCGGGCTGTGAGCGCCGGCCGTACGCACCGCTCACGGGGTCGTATTCGAGCCAGCCGCCCTTGTCGTCCCCGTCCTTGTCCTGCCACACCCAGCACGACGTGCCGTCGGACAGCAGCGCGCGTTCCGCGGGCAGCTTCGTGTCGCCGCGGTGGAGGACCCCGCCGCCGGTGGCGCGGCCGCCGCCGGGCAGCTGCAGGCTGAGGTGGTCCGAGCGCATGACCCAGGAGCCGACGCCCGCGAGAGGGAACACCGTGTCGGGCGCGGTGTGCCAGTAACCCTGCGGCTCGCCACGGCCGTATGTGCTCCAGAACACCAGCAGCGCACCGTCCACGTAGTGGAAGCCCGTCTGCCACACGGACGTGGTGGGCACTCGCAGGTCGTGTACGAGAACGGTGGAGTCGGCGTCGATGACGCGCACCTGCGCGGCGTTGGCCACGATCAGGTACGGCCAGGCCTCGGAGACCGTCAGGCCCTCGGTGGTGTGGCGCCCGGGTGCCAGCTCCGTCAGCGCCTCCTCCCAGGCCGGCCAGTGCAGCTCCTCCCACAGGCCGCCCCGGAGCGTGCGTGCCACGGCTTCGCCGAGGTCGGCCCCGGCCGCTGCCGCGACCTCCCGCGGCGCGAGTGCGAGAGCCTCGGAGGGCAGCCACGAAAGCCGCTCGATCGCCTTCGGCAGTCCGGGCAGCCCTGCCGTCACCGACGAGGCGGCCACCTCGCGTATCCACTCGGTGAGCAGGGGGCGTCCGCCGGGCGAGGCGGCCAGCCGCCGCATCACGTCCGCACCGGAGGATGCGCTGTTGTAGCTGTCCGCCCCGCGCCCGAAGGCGGGCCGGAAGCGCGGGTCGGCCGCCAGCGCGGCCAGGTCCCTCGGCTCCTCTCCGCGCGCCCAGTCCGACAGGTTCAGGGCGTTGCCGCGCTGGTGGCGGGCGGACTTCTCCTCGGGGTCGGCGACCGCGATCTCCAGCGAGAGCAGGAGGTCCAGCAGGTTCACGTCCTCGACACCGATGCGCAGGAACCGCTTGTCCTCGGGCCGGGCCGCCAGGTCGGCACGCAGCCGGGCGGCCGCCCGCCCGACCAGGCCGAGCAGGGCGGGCGGCGTCGGGCGCGTTCCCCAGCCGCGGTGCCGGGCGCTGTGGAAGCGCTCCAGCCAGCCCGCAGCGCCGTCGGAGCACTGCTCCTCCTGCGGCAGGCCGGCGTCGGTGAGACCGGCGTCGGCCCCCGACTCCGCGAGGATGCCCAGCCACAGCTCGGTCATCTCCCCGTTGTCCCCGGGCGGGGTCATCGACAGCAGCGTGCCCCGCACGGACGGAACGCGCCGGGCCAGCGCGGCCAGCGCGCCGCGGTGCGACTTCCACCAGCCGGGGGCGGCCCGCAGGGTGGCCGGCAGCGGGAGGAGCTCGGCGAGGTGGTCCTGCTCCGCCTCGTTGCCGGAGAGGGCCGCGGCGCGGGCGAGCCGTTTCAGCTCCACCGCGGCCTGGGCGGACGGAGCGAGGCCGCCGGCGGTCCGGCGTACGCACAGCCGGCGGAACCGCTCGTACGCCTCGACGGGCGCGAGCCGGGCCGACAGGTCCTTGCCGTAACTGGTGAGGACCTTCACCGGCAGTGCGCCGGCCAGGGCGAACTCCAGGAACACGGCGTCGAGCCGGTTATCGTCGACCGCCAGTCCGTGCTGGGCCTCGCTCGTGCGGGCACGGCCGAACAGCTGGCCTGCGTAGGTGCTGTTCTCGACGCCGAGGAAGACGCGCGCGGCCTGCTCGTAGAAGAGGGGCAGGAAGTGCGGGACGGCCGCGGCGAGCCGTCCGGCCAGCTCGTGGCAGGCGTCCAGGGCGGCCTTGGGCTTGGTCCTGGCCTGCCGGGCCAGCCGGTCCAGCTCGGGTACGACCGCCAGGGCGTGGTGCCCGTCCTCGGGGTGGTGCACCAGCACCCACTCGGGAAAGCCGAGTTCCTGGCGCCGTCCGAGACCGACCACGGCCGGCTCGCCCTGCGGCTCAAGCCCGAGGAAGCTCGCGGCGAGGTCCTCGGCGGGGCCCAGTTCGGCCGCGGCCAGCCGTACGACGACCCGGTCCTCGCCGAGCACCGTGTGGCGGTAGGCGCGGGCGGTCAGCTCGACCGCTGACGGGCCCGCGTCCTGTGCGTCGGCGGGGAGGACCGCGCCTGCCGCGAGCAGCTCCTCGTTGTCGTTTCCAGCCGTCCCGGTCACGCGTCCTCACCCTCGTCGATCGTGCGGCCGGCGTACAGCGCAGCGGCCATGCGCATCCCCTCGGACCAGGCCACCGGCCCGACCTCGGTCAGCCGCACCGCGCGGCCGTTCTCGTCGTGCCAGCTGAGCCCGCCGGTCTCCGACTCCCCGTCCCAGTACGGCTCGCCGATCCACACCGACGCCTCCGTGCCGCTGCCCCCGTCGCGCACCTTGCACGTGGCGTAACCACCGGACACCCGGTAGCCGAGGCCCGTGGCGCGCGCCGCGAGACCGAACCGCGAGGCGAACTTCCCGCCCGCGTAGTCCCGTACCTCCGTCGCCGTCTCCGGACGCCCGGCGTCCGGCCCGTCCGGCCTGGCCCAGGTCGCCCGGTGGATCTGCTCCACCTTCTGGGTGATGCCGAGGTCGGCCGCGAAGTCCCGTACGTCGTCCAGGTCCGGCAGGAGGACGGGGTGGGGAAGCGTCACCGTGCGCGGCGAGAGCCGCACGGTCTCACCGTCGAGGTCGACCACCTTGAGCTCCCCGTCGCCGGTGACGTCCCGCAGGAAGCCGGCCTCGTCCGGGTCGTCGCCCACGACGGCCATGTCACGCAGCGCCGCCTGCCACGCCTCGTCCGGCCACACCCGCGCGATCAGCTCGGTCGGAACCGGAAGCGAGGACACCATCCAGGCATCCACCTGAGCCACGCACGAGGCGGCGTGCCGCTCCAGCCACTCGGCCAGCTGCCTCAGCCGGTCGGCCTCGGGACTGCCGCGCAACGCCTTCGGCAGTGCCTTCAACTGCCTTCCCCCGGCGCGCCGTGCGACCACACGCCCGTCCTCGAGGGTGATCTCGTACCCCTCACCCGCTGCCAGCCACGCCATCAGCCGTGCCCCTCTGCCTGTCCATCAGATGCCAGCGCAGCCGGAACCAGGGACCATGAGGTCCCTGAACTGCGATATGAGGGGAGACTAACGAGGCCCTCTGACAACGCAGGCCGCGAGCGGGGCCTTGGGCCTGCGCACGGCGGGGCGGCTTCGCGGCAGGCACGCTCCGCGCCGACGGCCGGTACGAAGCCGCGGCCGGCTTCCTGCCGGTCCGGGGCGTCCGGAGCCCTGCCTCGGCGGTGACCGCGCCTGCGGCCGGATGGACGATCTCGTCGTGCTCGTCGTGCTCGTCGTGCTCGTCGTGCTCGTCGTGCTCGTCGTGCTCGTCGTGCTCGTCGTGCTCGTCGGCGAGCACGCCCACGCGGTGCAGTGCGGTGCGAGCGCCGACTCGCGCGCTTCGACAGGTCCGCCCGCATCACACCGACGGCGGCCGCCGTCGTGGACCGCCGCGGTTCCGGCCCTGGCCGCCTCCTGCGGTGCCAGGTCCAGGCGGCGCCTGTCCGGGCCGGGGCCGGTGCATCCGTTCAGGCAGGCAAGGCACGTTCCGGCCGCGGGAAAGCCCCCCTCGGCACCCTGCCCCCTTCCCCTGGCGCCTGCGCGCCGGAGTCCTTGCACCGGCTGCCGCGCCGGACGGTCCCGGCAAGCAGCGTCACAGCGCGACCAGCCCCACCACGGCCGCCGCCGCCACGGCCAGAAGGCCCACGACGTTGGCCGCCATGTCCCGCTTCCAGGAACGGCGTTCGGCCTCGACGTCCAGAACGAAGACGGCCGGGTCGCCGGGATCGTAGTGGACCGTGACGTCCAGGCCCCGCGATCCGGCGGGGTTCCGCAGCCCTGACTCGCAGTAGGCCGTCACGGCCGTACCGTCGAGGGTGGTGAAGGTGATGACCGGCACCAGGCGGGTGGAGGTGTGGCCGTCGTCGGTATCGACGCTGACGCTCTTGAGTACGGCGACGACACGGCCGGGTACCGCGGCCATGGCGGCCAGTTCGTCCAGACGGCGGTTCCTGTCACGTACGTTTCCGGGCAGGTGGTACACGCCGGAGAGAGCCCACGGCCCGCAGAAGCCGAGCAGAGCCCATGGCCAGCCCCGGTCGACCGCGGCGGCGACGACCAGAGCGGCGTAGACGAGGAAGACCGCGAAGGTCGGCCAGCCAAGACCGCGCCCGCCTTCGGAGGGGTTACCCGTGAACCGGTAGGCGTGGGGTCTTCCGCGCGGGTAGTGGACGCCGATCTCCCGGCCCACCCAGGCCACGCCGATCCTCTCGCCCCGCTCCCCGTCGTTGGTGACGGTGAACTCCTTTCCGGTGGAGGGGTCCTGGAAGGAGACGACCACGGCTATGCCGTCGTTCGGGGAGCTTCCGTGCCGGGGCTCCCCCACCCGCTCGATGAGCCCCTTCGCCCGGACCTCCCGCTGCGCCTTGGTCAGCCCGGCCAGCGACCTCCCGTACCCGACCAGCGCGACCGTGCCCAACACGCCACACCACAGCACCAGATATCCGTGCCAGTCCATCCGTGTCTCCTCCTGCCACCTCGGGGGACGGCCACCGAGCACGTCCGTGCCGTCCGGAACAGCGCTGTCCCCGGCACCTCACCGCGCGGGTGCGCGCCGCACCACCTTGCCCTGCCCGTCCGCCTCCAGTGACGCCGCGCCTTCAGGCCCGGTCACAACGACCCTGATGGTGAGGGAGCCGGTCAGACGGTCAGCGATGATCTGCCAGGTCCGCGGGGAGTGGACGCCGAGGGTGGTCGTGGCCTCCTTGAGCAGGGCGGGGAAACGATCGTAGGGCAGCGCCCCGGGGTCGAACCCCGGGGCCTGCGTGCCGGGCGGCGAGAAGACCACCGACAGCAGGCGCTCCTGCACGACGACGGTGAGCGCCCGGCGTGTGTCCCCGCCCTTGGTGAGCGAGCCGACGGCACGGTCCAGCTCACCCTTGCCGAGGAACGACTGGCCCGGTCCCAGGGCGACCGTTCCAGACGCCGATGACACAGTTGTGGAGGACGACGTGGAGGAGACGGACGGCCGCGCGGCCGAAGGCGGCTTCGCCGCGCCGTCCCGGCCGGAGAGGTCCGCACGGAAGAGCAGGACCACGGCGGCCCCGCCGAACAGCAGGCCGAGGAGCACGACAAGGCCGAAGGCACAGCCCTGCGGAGGCTCGGCCACCCTGGCCGCCCCGGGCACCGGGTCGAGGCGGGCCGAGGCCGCCCGGTCCTCCCACTGCGGTGTCGGCCGCTTCACGATCCGCACCCGCCACGGCCTGTCCGGCGGGTACTGGACCACCAGGACACCGCGCGGCCGGTAGCCGGAGAGGTCCACGAGGTTGATGTCCTGGGTGATTTCCACCCGGTACGCCGGCCCGTCGTCCGGTACGACGGTGAGCGCGAACCGGACCGGTATGTCGCTCGACTCGCCCCTGACGGCTTCCAGGCTCTCGATCACCGCGAGTGCTGTGCGGGGCACGACCGCCGCCTCCCGGGCACGCCTCGGCCTTCCGGCGAGGAAGAACAGCAGTCCGTAGACCGTGGGCACGACCAGCCCCGTGACGAACAGCTGCACGTTCTCGACGATCCCGCCCACGACGAGCGCGGCAAGCGATGTTCCGGCCACGCCACCGGTCAGGAACCCCCGGGCGAGCGCGACGGGTGTGTGGTGCGTGGGCGGCGGCGCACCCGTGGTAGTCGTCATACGGGCGATTGTGCTGGGCTCGGGTTTCGGCCGGTAGACCTTTGCCGCGGGCGGCGAAGAAGCAGGCCCCGCAGGCCCGTTCGGTCACGGCTCCGTCCCGCGGACCGGGCGTCGGGGATCGCGTCCGTCCGGGCCGGGGCGACCCTGCCGCGCCCGGCCCGGACGGCGGCCCGCAGCCGGGCGCGGCACCGGTTGGCCCGTGCGCCCCGCGCGTGATCCGCGGGCCCGAACGGTGCAGCGGCAGCCCGGAGGGAGCGGCGGTCCGCTCGGCGTCGGCCCGGCGGACGGCATGGAAACCCCTCCCACAACCCCTCACCCTGCGCTTCTCGGCCGTCACGTTAGGTGGCATGATCTGGCGGGTGGATTACCAACGCTGCATCGGCATCCTCGCCAAGGTGCACGAGAACCCCCACGGGCTTCCCCGGCCAGTACGGCAGGCACATGTCTCCAGACTGCTGGAGGCGCTGGGCCGTCCTGAGCGGGACCTGCGCGGAATGCTGGTGGTCGGGACGAACGGCAAGGGATCGACCTGCGCGTTCGCCGTGTCGGCGGTGGCCTCGACCGGCGCACGGGTGGGCAGTTTGCCCAGCCCGCATCTGCAGGAGCCCCGGGAGCGGATCAGGGTCAACGGGGTTCCTGTCACGCGCGCCGAGTACGCCGCGGCGTTCGCCGAGGTCTGGCGTGTGATCGAGCGGTGCGGTCTGCCCGTCCTGAGCCAGGGCATCTTCACCACCACCGCGGCCGTGCACTTCCGGCGGGCGGGCGTCGGCCTGGCGGTGGCCGAGGCGAGCATCGGGGGAAGCAGGGCCGCGGCCGCGGAGCTCGGCCTGGACGTGAAGGTCCTCACCGGCGTCGGACTGGACCACACCCGGCTGCTCGGCAGCTCCCTGGCCCAGATCGCTCGGGCCAAGATCGAAGCCGTGCAGGACGGCGACCATGTGGTTCTCGGGCGGCTGGTGCCCGAAGCGGCCACCAGTACGGAGCGGGTGCTCAAGGAACGGACGGGGCTGTCCGTGTGGCGCATGGACCATGAGATCCGCTACGCGGCCCGTCCCGTCGGCCGCGACGGCAACCGCGGTCCGGTGACGCTGGTGGATGTCACCACTCCCCGCGCCGTGCACCGCGATCTGCCCTGCCCCCTGCCGGGCGCGCACCAGCACCACAACCTCGCGGTCGCCATCGCCGCGGTGGACGCGATGGCCGAACGCGGTCACATCCGCGAGCCGGACGACGGACGCCTCCGCCCACGGCTGGCGGCCACACGCTGGCCCGGACGCCTTGAGCTGATCCCCCACGCCCGGCTGGACGACTGGACCGGCCGCGTCCTGCTGGACGGCGCCACCAATCCTCAGGGCGTCGCGACCGTCGCCCCGGAGATCCTGCGCCACGCCCGCGCCGACGGCCAACCGGGCCCGCCCGTACTGGTCTTCGCCTCGATGGAGGACAAGGACGTCCCCGGCATGCTCGCCCCCCTCCCCTCCACCTGGCCGCTGGTCCTCACCCGCACCGGCTCACACCAGGCCGCGGCCCCCACCACCTTGCACAGCCGGCTCTCCCCCGGCCGCCAAGGGCCGTGTCTGACAGCCGAAGACACCCCGTCAGCGCTGCGCCGGGCCGTCGGCATCGCCGGGCCCGGCGGCCTGGTCGTCGTACTCGGCTCGCTGCGCCTCATCGGCGAAGCCCGCACCGCACTCGCCCTGCAGCCCGCATGAGAGGCCCCACGAAGGACGTCGGCCGCGCCGACCCGCCGATCCGGGACCGGCGGCGATTCCGCGGTGCTCCGGCTCCAGGTCCGAGAGCGGTGCCCTGATCGAACTCATCGAACGCATGGAACGCATGGAACGCATCAAGAGCACCGCCGCGTGATCGGATGCGCGGCTGGGCTCACCCATCGCTCAGGGAGGTGACGAAGCGGCGGAAGACCGCGTCCCCGGCACGACTGACGGCGAGCTCCGCACACAGTGCGGGAAAGTCCGTCCATGCCTCACCCGCGACGGTCCACCTGCCGACGCTGCTGCGCCCGTCGCGGACGCGCACTTCGTCGACCCACCGGTCGGGCCCATCGCCCATCGAGCAGACGAAGAAATGTGTGTCCTCCACAGCGGGGGCCAGCCGGCCGATGAGCCGGTGGAGGTTGCGCATGTCGATGTAGCAGACGTCCGACAGCATCTCCCAGCAGAGGTAGTCCGCCCCCGGCGGGCCCAGATCGAACTCCCACCCTCTGCCCTGGGCCTCCTGGTTGAGCAGATGGACCGGCCAGACCTGCCCAGGCATCTCGGCGGCCACCACCGAGAGCGTCTCCTCGACCAGGGACCGCCACCCGGGGCGCACGCGGGCGAACGCCCGATGCGCGTCGGGCCACGGCGAGACCTGCGGAAAACGCAGCCGGAACCGTCCGCTCCAGCGATCGTCCCGCTCCGAGACGAACGTCTCCGGAGGCTCAACCGGGTAAGGCACGCTCACGTGTTGAGCATATCGGCAGGTTGCGCCGGTACCTGGCCGGCGACGGGGTGGCTGCCGCCGCGACCGGTCCGCACAGCCGGATGCGCCGTCCCGCCCGGCCGCCGGCTGCGGTCAGCGGCCAGGGCCAGGCCCGCCCTTCGTGAAGCGGTCAGCCGCCGGTGGCGGCGTCCGGGTCCGGGTCCGGGCAAGACCTGCGCCGAGCACGCCTTCTCCCTGTACCCCGGCTGCCAGAACGGTACGGATGGGGTCGTGGCGGCCGGCCGGTCCTCGCGCGGAGAGGGACTCGCCGTCAGCCGATACCGCGGCCACCGCCCTCGGCGGACTCGGCGGACTCGGCGGACTCGGCGGACTCGGCGGACTCGGCAGGTGAACGTCCCGCTGGCGGAGTCGGTCCCGGGAAGCCGTTGAGGGCGGGGCGTCGTGGGGTGCCTGGCGCGGGCACCCCACGACGTGATGGCAGTGACGGGTCGGCAGATTTCTCTGTCCGGCGCCCCGTCAGCGGGGCTACGCGTGGTCGCCCATGAGGCGGGTGTCAGTCCTGGGCCCGGCCGCGGTAGCCGACGGGGCCTTCGCCGGGGAACTGGGCCGTTCCCTCGAAACGGCTGCCCTCGTCGAAGAAGGTGACGGAGCCGTTGCCCTGGTCCCCGCTCCAGGTGACGGTCGTCCCTGTCGAGGGGCGGCCGTCCTCGGGAACGGATTCGTCGCGGTTCGCGATGCTGAGCGACAGCGGCGCGTCCGACTGCCAACCGCCGCCTCCGGTGTGAATCTCGGTCTCGTACGTAGCCATGGGCTCCCTCTTCTCCTCCGCCGGAACGCGGGGTGGCAGCTCGCGCGCCCCGCAGCGCCACCTTCACCAGGAGCGAAAGAGGGCGCCACAGGATCAGGTCTATCGCCGGACGAAACCACTCGTGGGAGCGAGCGTCCGCGCAGGGGGGCGAACCGGCCCGCTCGTCCGGCTCGGACACGGGTCTCGCTGACCGGTCCGGTCACCGGTCGGCGCTCCAGGACCGCGCGCGACGCGCGGATCGCGGTGCGGCGCGTGAACGGGGCACTGGCTCACCGGGACCGTGACGTCCGGGCCCGGCCGTCACACCTCGCGGTAGCCTCTCACCATGCATCACGGGGTGGGCGAGGGCGCGCTGGTTCTGGAGGCTCGGGAGATGCTCGGCGCAGGACAGCGCGAGCAGGCGGTCTTCGCCGAGCTGGCCGCGAGGACAGGCGAGTGGGGTGTCTGTGCGCTGGCCGTGTGCCTGGCCCTGGGCGTACCCCGGACCGACGCCGAGAACCGGCTCCGCGAGGTCGAGCCGCTCTTCGCGGAATTCGCGAGGGGTGAGGAGGAAATCCTCGCCTCCCTTCTCCACTTCGGGCACATGTTCATCGTGAACCGGGTACTTGACGAGTACGACGAGCACATTCGCGGCCTGCTGGGAAGCGCCGCCAGCGCCCGCGGAGGCTGTCCCGGCAGCCTGCTCGGGTGGTTTCGCACCGGGGAGCTCACGAAGATCTTCCTCTACTTCGCCAGAACCCGGTTCCCGGACGAGCGGGGCTCACCTCACGCTTTCTGGGCAGCCATGACCACGGCTGGCGAGCTGCTGGCGGGCAAGGGCGGTCCGCACCAGGCTGAGGTGCTGGCGGGGCTGGAACGCTGCCGCACGCAAGCTGCCGCCATCGGCGCGGGACAGACCGTGACCGGCGAGAGACCTCCGCGCAGGCGGCCCTGACGGCTCCGGCGGTCCGGCGCCCGGCAGCCGCGGGTACTGATGCCGCTCAGTGCGCAGAGGCTGGGCAGGGCCCCGCGCGTCGTCACGGAGCGCGCCGGTGCCGCGCCGTACCGCTGATGGCCGGGCGAGCGTTGCCCCCGGCCGACCGGAACCGGCCGGCCGGGGGCGGGTTGTGCACCTGCTGGGCCGCGCAGTCGAGGAGGGCCGGGGCCTGTCCTGGTGAGCGGCGTACCGACCAGTGCCGCCTGCCGGTCTGGCGGTCTGGCGGCGGGGGCCTGCCCGTGACTAACGCAGATGCCGGGCGAAGAACCCGGCCGCGTCCTCCCCCGCGGACTGCGGGACGCCGGTGTGGCCGCCCATGCTGGCGTGCAGGGACTTCTCCTTGGAGCCGAAGGCGTCGAACAGGTCCAGGGCCGCCTGCCGGTCGTTGCCTTCGTCGTCCCACTGAAGCAGGACGTGCAGCGGAACAGTGACCTGGCGGGCTTCCTCGAACATGGCGGCGGGCACGAGACTCCCGGCGAACAAACCGGCGGCCACGATGCGCGGCTCAACCACCGCCAGCCGGATGCCGATGGAGATCACTCCCCCCGAGTACCCCACCGGGCCGCCGATCCCGGGCAGCGCGAGAAGGGCGTCCAGGGCGGCCTGCCATTCCGGGACCGCCTTTTCGACGAGCGGGAGGATGAGGGCGTCGGTGATCTCGCCGCCGACCGGGCCGCCGGCCTCCATGGCCCGGCGCAGTTCGGCGCGGGCCTGCTCGACGGCGGGCCAACGGGGCCGGTCACCGCTGCCGGGGAGCTCGATGGTGGCCGCGGCGAAGCCGTCCGCCGCGGCGTGCCGGGCCCGCCGCACCAGCCGGGGGTACATCGCGCGCAGTCCGAGCGGAGGGTGGCCGAGCAGGATCAGCGGCACCGGTGCGGACGCGGACATCGGCGTCCACAGGATGCCGGGGATCTCGCCGAGGGTGAACGCGCGCTCGATGACACCGTCGTCGAGATGCCGCTCAGAGGTGACATGCATGGGTCGTGCCTTTCGGGAGTGCGCAGAACGGCGCTCCCGGACGACCGCCTATCGCCCGACCGTGGCCTCGGAGGAGAGCACCCACGTCGATACGTTCACGGGTACCACCTCCTCAATCCCTCGCACGGCCTCCGGGAACGTAGCAGTGGGCGCCGCGGTCCGCCAAGCGGGTTCTTGCGGCCCATCCGGCCCCGTCGCGGTCCCAGGGCCCGTCTCAGCGGCCACGGGGGCCTCCAGCGGCGGGCCATGACCTGGGATCATCCACCGCTCAGGATCCACTTCTGCCGCACGGCCTGAGGTGCTCCGCGTTCCGGGCGTCCTCGCGGGGCAGCGAAGCGTGTCCGTACGGATCTGGCACGCGCGGGGGCCCGGCAGCTATGCAGGAGGTTGCGTCCTCC
This sequence comes from Streptomyces sp. NPDC058195, assembly GCF_042883525.1. Taxonomy (NCBI): domain Bacteria; kingdom Bacillati; phylum Actinomycetota; class Actinomycetes; order Kitasatosporales; family Streptomycetaceae; genus Streptomyces; species Streptomyces sp. NPDC058195. The sequence continues at coordinate 23,523 of NZ_JBHVVM010000041.1, read as the reverse complement.
TGTGAGAAGAAGGTCTATGCGAGCCCGAGAGAAGTCCCAGGACCCCAGCACCGGTACCACGCACGCCTCGGCCCGTGCGCGCGCGTCCAGCCGTACGCCGGGCAGGCAGGAGAGCCGGGGCGCCAAAGAGGCCGAAGAGCCGCCCGTGCTCATGGGCTTGCAGGACACCCTCGGCAACGCGGCCGTCGTGCAGATGCTCCGCGCCGCCGGGCACCTCGGAGAGGAGGACGTGAACCGGCGCACCGCCGGCCACGGGGACGGCGGGACCGGGCTGCCCGCCGTGCAGCGTTCCGCGGTGCACGAGGTGCTCGGCAGGGCAGGGCGTCCGCTCGACGACGCGACCCGCGCCGACATGGAGGCGCGGCTCGGCGCCGACTTCTCGGACGTACGGGTGCACAGAGGTGCCGTGGCCCGGGCCTCCGCCGCGGAGATCGGGGCGCGTGCGTACACCTCGGGCAGTCATGTGGTCATCGGCGCCGGGGGCGGAGACAGGCACACGCTCGCGCACGAGCTGACCCACGTGATCCAGCAGCGCACGGGCCCCGTGGCGGGCACCGACAACGGGGCGGGCCTCAGGGTCTCCGAGCCCTCCGACCGCTTCGAGCGCGAGGCGGAGGCCACCGCGCGAAGGGTCATGTCCAGCGGCCCGGCCGTGCAACGCGTCACCCTCGACGGCCCCAGGAAGCGGGCGGGCGAGGGAACGGCGGTCCAGCGGGCGAACGACTCGGAGAACCGGCCCTGGATCAATCACGCCGACGCGGCCGACGACTGGTTCGCCGACAACGCCGCTGCGGTGCGCGCGGACGGCCTCGTCCTGAGCGGTCACGGCGGCTGGGACCGGGTGGACGGCTACTTCCGGGTGCCCAGGGGAACGAGGGTGCACTTCTACACCGTCCACGGGCAGACCGTCCCGGATGACCTGGGCGGTCAGGTGGAGCGGGGCACCGAGCAGCGCGGCAGCGTCGAACAGGGGCGGCAGGCCGGTGCCTCGCGCACCGTGGTGGGCGGCCGGTCCGTGGCCAACTACCGGATCTCCTACCCCTCCGGGCTCACCATCAGGGGCAATCCCGTAGTGGCCACACCCGTGGCAGGCGGGTACAGCGTCGAGATCGACCCGGGAACCCCAGCCCCCAGATTCATCAACGTGGCCACGCTACTCGATCCCCAGCTCGCGGGGCACTCGATCGTGTTCGACGGCAATGTGCTGCTGAGCGACATCCTGCAGGCGGACATGGGCGACGTGCACTTCGCGGCCTGCCGTTTCGTGGAAACCGGCCGTCCGGACACCAGGAACCAGGATGAGGGTCTCTTCAACCCGTGACGGCAGGGGCAGGAGCACCGCCCGGTGCCCGTGACGCTCAGGAACGGGGCGGGCACCGCGTCGCGCGGTGCGCTGGCCCCGGCAGCCGCCAGCCGAGACCGTGTGTCCGGCGGTGTCTCCCGGAACGTGCTGCGAAAGGGGCGGCGTACCAAGCGCCGGGGGCGCGGGCTCCGGCTGCACGCCGGACGTCCACGTCCATGTCCCCGGCCGGGTAGGGCGGTTGGCCGCCGACGGGACCGGACGTGTGCCTCACGTCTACTCGGCCGTGTGCGTGGGGTAGACCTCAACGTCGGTGTAGGCGCCCTTGACGCCCCCCGCGCCCGCGGGCCACTTCAGGCTCACGGTGTGGGTCTCGTTCGGGGGCGTCACCAGGATGCCGGCCGGTGAGGCGAGGCTGTCGCCGCTGTTGTCGACGTCGTAGGCGAGGTTGAAGACAGCGGCGTCGCCGGGCTTCAGGGTGGTGACACGCGGCTGGGCGGAGCCGCGCTCGATGGGGTTCGAGGTGTTGTCGGCGTCCTTGATGTCGACGCCCGCGAAGCCCGTCGCCGAGCAGGTGGCCGACCCCCGGTTGATCATGGTGATGTCGATCCTGCCGGAGTCCTTGCCGGGCGCGGCGTCCCTGGCGTCGATGGCCAGGTCTGCCGTCTTGCAGAACGTCATCTTGCCGCCGGTCGTCGTCGCGCCGTTCGCGGCATCCGCGCGGGTTTCGGTGCCGTCGCCGGAGCCCGGCTTCGGGACAACGCGCCCAGGGCTTAGGGCCTCTCGTTTGGATCATGCCGGGCTCGCGGGGGCCGGCACGCACATCTGCCGCGTTGTCGTCAGTCACCGACGCTCCGCGTCGGCTCCTTCCTCCGCCTTGCAGCTGCACGCACCAGCCCCCGCTCCCTGATCCAGCCTGATCCAAACGAAAGACCCTAGGGCTTGTGGTCCGGCACGGGCTCGGGCAGTCCCGCGTACCAGCCCTGGACGGCCAGCCAGAACCCGGTCAGCACGATGGCGACGATCACGACGCGGCCCGTGTACCCGGCGGCGGACGGCCCGGCCGTCCAGCGCCGGGGCAGCAGCCACGCCGCCAGAGCGGCCAGCACTCCGCCGAGAACGGTCAGCGGGAGCTCCGCGTACAGCACGCTCCAGTCCGGTCCCGGCTCGAATCCGGCGCGCGCACGGAGTTCGGCGTCCGCGGCCCATCCCAGCAGCCCGACGAATCCACCGGCCAGGGCCACCCCCGTACCGCTCAGCGCTTCAGCACGTTCTCTCATGATCACTAAGGACGTGGGCCGCCTCGTGGGAGTTCCCGGAAAATCGTACGATTCTCTGCCACAAGGTTCGAGCTGCCACGGAGCGCAGGCGGTCGGCCGGTGCGAGGGGCTCGCGAGGGGCCTGCCACGCTCCTCTTCTTCGGATGCGGTCAGTTCGTGCCGCGGGCGCCCCGAAGCGCGCACCACGGTGGTGGTGTCCGCTCCGGGGCGCCGTGGAAGGGCGCCGCGTTCCCGCTTCGCCGTTATCCGGCGTGCGGGCCGTCCGCCAGCAGCGCCGCGAGGGGGCCGGGCCGGTCCTTGACGAAGTAGTGGCCCGCGCCTGGCAGCACGGACAGGCTCGTGCGGTGCGCGTAGCGGTTCCATCCCCGGTAGCCGTCCTCGTACCCTGCGGTCGCCGGGTCCGTGTCTCCGATGACGACGTGGACGGGGGTGCGCAGTTTCTCCCACCGTTGCGCGGACTCGATCTGGAAGGCCGCTCCCCGGACCATGGCCTGGCGGACCTGCTTCAGGACGTGCCGCAGGTCTCCCTCGTCGAGGACGCCGTCGAAGCCGCCCAGGGACCGAAGGTAGGAGTAGAGCGCGTCGTCGGTCTGTGCTTCGAGTGTGGCGAGGGAGCGGCGGGGGTCGGGGTCGGTGAGGGCCGCGGCCAGGTGGACGGCCCGGGGGGCGGTGTTCCGGTCCTCCAGTTCCCGTGCCGTGAGCAGGGCGAGTACGGTGCCGACGCAGTGTCCGTAGAGGGCGAACGGGCCGTTCACGGTGTCGGCTATCTCCTCGGCGAGGTGCTTGGCCGCTTCTCGCAGTGTCGGAGCGTCCTGGGCCGGCAGGGTGGGGTCGTGGCCGGGAATCGCGGCGGCGCGCAGTTCCATGTGCGGGGGCAGGCAGGTGGCGAGCTGCTGGAACGCGGTGGCGCTTCCGCCTCCGTAGGGGATGCATATGAGGGACATCCGTGGTGCTGCGGGCCTGGGCGGTGTCAGGGTGCGCAGCCAGTGCTTCTTCTCCGCCTCGTGGTCTGCCGTGCGCAGGTGTGCGGCGAGGCGGCGTGGGGTGGGGTGGGTGAAGATGTCGATGGCTGAGGCGTGGTGGCCGATGCTCCGTGCGACCCTGACGGCTTTGAAGGAGTCGCCGCCGAGGTCGAAGAAGTCGTCGTCGATGCCGATGGTGCCGGGGGCCGTGTCGGCGAGAGCGCTGCTCCAGGCCTGGATGATCTGCCGTTCGAGCGGGTTCGTGGCGGGTGCCGGGGTTCGTGAGGCCGTGGGGGCGGGGGTGGGGAGAGCCGCGTGGTCCAGCTTCCCGTGCGGGGTCATCGGGAACGCGTCGATGACGACGACGAGGGAGGGCACCATGTAGCCCGGGAGGGTTTCCCTGAGGGCGGTGCGCAGTGCTGCCGGGTCGGGGCGGGGGCCGGGGGCCGGGACCGCGTACGCTCTCAGGACCGCGTCGCCGACGGTGTCGGTGCTCACGAGGGCACGGGCGTCGGCGACCTCGGGCAGGTTCTTCAGTGCGGCTTCGATCTCGCCGAGTTCGATGCGGAAGCCGCGGACCTTGACCTGGTTGTCCGCGCGGCCCCGGTATTCGAGCAGACCGTCCGGTAGCCAGCGTGCCAGGTCTCCGGTCCGGTACAGGCGTGCTCCGGGCGGTCCGAAGGGGTGCGGCAGGAAGCGCTGTTCGGTCAGGGCGGGCTGGTGGAGGTAGCCGTCCGTGACCTGTTCTCCGCCCACGTGGATCTCGCCGGTGATCCCGTCGGGGACCGGGCGCAGGGTGCGGTCGAGTACGTACACCTCCGCATTCGGCAGGCCGGCTCCGATGATGCTGCCGGGGGCGTCGGCGACCAGCTTCGCGGTGAGGGGCTGGTGGGTGACGTGGACGGTGGTTTCGGTGATCCCGTACATGTTGACCAGGCGGGGTGTCTGGTCGCCGTGCCGTTCGTACCAGGGGACGAGCCGTGCCAGGTCCAGGGCTTCGCCTCCGAACACCACGTAGCGGAAGGCGAGTTGGCCGGTGATGCCGGGGGTGTCCTGCTCCTCTCGCATGAGCTGGTAGAACGCGGACGGTGTCTGGTTGAGCACCGTTACCCGTTCCGCGGCCAGCAGGGCGAGGAAGGCCTCGGGAGAGCGGGCGACCGTGCCGGGGACGACGACGAGCCGTGCGCCGTGCAGGAGTGCCCCCCAGATCTCCCAGACGGAGAAGTCGAACGCGTAGGAGTGGAACAGGGTCCATACGTCGTCCGGGCGGAAGTCGAAGAGGCGCCGGGTCGAGGAGAGCAGGCTCATCACGTTGCGGTGTGTCACCACCACGCCTTTGGGGGTGCCGGTGGATCCGGATGTGTAGATGACGTAGGCCGGGTCCGTGGCGGTGAGGGGGGCCGCCCGTTCGGTGTCCTGGAGGTCGTGCGCGGGGTGCGCGGCGAGTGCCGTATGGGTTTCGGGGGCGTCGAGCAGGACATGGGGGCGGCCGTCGCCGGGGAGGCGCGCGGCCAGCGTGCGGGTGGTGATGAGGAGGTGCGGGTGTGCGTCACCGAGGATGTGGGTGATGCGTTCGGACGGGTAGTCGGGGTCGACCGGAATGTAGGCCGCGCCGGTTTTCAGGACGGCGAGGAGTGCGGTGAGGAGGTCGGGCGAGCGGGGCAGGGCGAGGGCCACATTGCGGTGCGGACCGGCCCCGGCCTCCGTCAGGAGACGTGCGAGCCGGTTGGCGCGGGCGTTGAGCTCCCGGTAGCTCAGCGCTGTTCCTTCGCATGTCACCGCGGTGTGTTCCGGGAACCGTTGGGCCTGGGCTTCGAAGGCCTGGGCGAGGGTGCGTGGGTCGGTTTCGGCAGTGAGGCCGACGTGGGCGCGGTCCAGCAGGTGCTGGCGCTCCGCCGGGTCCAGGATGTCGAGGTCGTGCACGGTGCTCGCGGGAGCGGTGATGAAGGTGTCGAGAACGGTCAGGTAGCGCTTGAGGTGCCCGGTGAGTTCGGCGGGGGTGTACCGGTTCGGGTTGGCGTTGAGTACGAGGCGCAGGCCGCCTTCGCGGGGGGTCACGGCGAGTGTGAGGTCGTCCACCGGGCCGGGGGCCAGGGGGTGGAAGCGTGCGGTGACGTCACCGAAGGCGAGGTCGTAGTCGAAGGTCATCAGGTTGATGTGCGGTCCGCACAGCGCGCCGCTGTCGTTCAGGAGGCCGAGGTCCCTGCGGATGTCCTCGTAGCGGTGGCGCTGGTGCCTGACGGCGAGCCGGGTGCGGTCGACGGCGTGGCGGACCAGTTCGGACGCCGTCATGCCGGGGGAAACGGTCAGGTGCAGGGGGACGAGGTTGGACACCATGCCGGGGGTGCGCTGTGCCGCCGGTGTTCTGCGCGCGGTCACCGGCAGGCCGAGGATGATCTCGTGCGCCCCGGTGACGCGGTGGGTGTACGCGGTGAGCGCGGCGATGAGCAGGCTGCTCCAGTGGGAACGCAGGGTCCGGGCCGCGGTGCGCAGCCGGGCGAATTCCGGCTGCGGCAGGTAGTGGGTCTCGCGCAGGGAGCTGTGGGCTGCGGCTGCTCTCCGTTCGGAGAGGGACGCCACTTGTTCGAGGGCGGGCATTCTTGTCCGCCAGAACTCCCGGTCGGTCTCCGCCGCGGGTGAGGCCCGGTAGTCGGTGTCGTCCCGCACCAGATCGCGGAGCTGTCCGAAGCCGGCGGGGGCGGGTTCCCGTCCGGATGTGAGGTCCGCGTAGAGGTCGGCGACGCGCCGGGCGATGAGTGAGTGGGAGAAGCCGTCCATGACGAGGTGGTGGAACTTCTGGTACCACACGTGGCTGTTCTCGCCGAGTCGCAGCAGCGCCTCGGTGAACAAGGGGCCGCTGTGCAGGTCGACCGGGGTGGCCAGGTCGTCCCGCATCCACTGTTCGGCGGCGGCCTGCGGGTCGGGGGCTGTGCTGAGGTCCAGTACAGCGACCGGGATTTCCCCGGGGACGTCGACGATCTGCCAGGGGCCGGTGTCGTCTTCCCCGCACCGGATGTGCAGGCACTGCGCCTCGGCCACGGCACGGCGCACGGCGTCGCGCAGCGTCCCGGTGTCCAGGGGTCCGTGGAGTTCGGCGTATTCGGCTGTGACATAGGCCGGGTTTTCCGGGTCGAGTCGCTGAGCGAACCAGATCCCGCTCTGTCCGGCTGTCAGGGGAAGCCGCGTGGTGTGCGGGGCTTGCTCGGGCATGCTGTCCTCTCTCGTTTCTTCTCGTCCGTTGCCGTGGGAGCGCCTGTCGGGGCGCTTGACCGCGGCTTTCGAGGGAGAGGAGGAGCCGGTCGCCGTCCGGCGACGGTGGGACACGAAAGCCCTCGGCCGGTGCTGTGTCCTGCGGCATCGGCGCCCTTCAGGGCTGTACTGTCCGTTGGCGTATCGGCGCTGGTGCACGTGGTTCGCGACAGGCGGTGTGCTGGCGCCGGTCCGGCGAGATCCTGGTGAACCGGCCGCGTACCGCTCCCCCGTGAACGGTCCGTGACTGCGCATGATGCTAGTGCCGCCCGGTACTGCCAGGCCAGGTGCACAATGCACGGGTCCGGATGAAGAATGATCGCCACGAAGGCACCGGGAAGGGCGGGGCGAAGGCCGCCGCGGGAGTGCTGGAGTTCGAACTGCGGTCAGCAGAAGGCGTGTTCAACGCTGCGCGGGTGGATACCCCACTGATATCATACGGGTCTGCCGGTTTTTTTTGAGATGTCACCAGCCAGTTTCCCGGAGGTGAGGCGTGGCCCAGCAAGAGCGCGCGGTTCGGACACGGCGGGCGATTCTCGCCACGGCCGCCGAGGTCTTCGACGAGGTCGGCTACGAGGCGGCCACGGTGTCCGAGATCCTCGCCCGGTCGGGAGTGACCAAGGGGGCCCTCTATTTCCACTTCGCCTCCAAGGAGCACCTCGCCCAGGGCGTACTGCTGGAGAACGCCCAGGTCGTTCCTCCGGTCCCGCCACAGCATCTGAAGCTGCAGGAGGCCGTCGACCGCGGCATGCTGCTCGCCTACCGGATGGGCTACGACCCCCTGCTGCGCGGCAGTGTGCGGCTGGCACTGGAGCGGTCGGGGAACGACAGCCTGGACCGCAGCGTGCCCTTCGACGCCTGGATGCGGGAGAGCGAGATCCTGCTCGAACAGGCCCGGACGGTCGGGGAGCTGCAGCCGCACGTGGACACCCGCGAGCTGGCCGGGGTGTTCGTCGGGGCGTTCGCCGGTATCCAACTGATGTCGCAGGCGATGACCGACCGTCAGGATCTGTGCGAGCGCATCTCGGTGCTGTACCGCGTGCTGATGGCCGGTGTCGCCGTGCCCAGCGTGCTGGTGCAGCTGGACGTCTCCGCGGACCGCGGGGCCCGGGTGCAGGCCCTCGTCGAGCAGCAGGGGGCGCGGGCGCAAGGTGCGGAGAAGGCCGGCCGTTCCTTTCTCGTAGGACAGGACTGAGCGCAGCCGCGCCGTCCGGCGCGGCTGCGCGGATCGAAGGTTCCACCGCACGACGGCCGTACAGGGCCGGGTTCACGGCAGCATGTCACCCCATAGGACGGAGTGCACCATGGCTACCTCGGTCTGCCCGTACGCGATAGACCTGACGGGCAGTGATCTCGCCGGAGAAGCGGCCCGGTTACGGCGGGACGGCCCGGCCTCCCGTGTGCTGCTGCCCGGCGGCGTGATGGCCTGGGCCGTCACCCGGCACGCCACGGCCAAGCGCCTGCTGAGCGATCCGGCCGTCTCGAAGGACGCCGCCCAGCACTGGCCGGCCCTGAAGCAGGGCGGTGTCGGTGAGGAGTGGCCGCTCATCCACTGGATCACCGCCAGGAACATGCTCTCCGCCTACGGTGCGGAGCACAGCAGGCTGCGCCGCCTGATCGCGGGCGCCTTCACCCACCGGCGCAGCGAGGCCCTGCGGCCGCGGGTGGTGGAGTACACCACGGGGCTCCTGGAGTCGCTGGACCGGCGGCCCGGCGGTGAGCCCGTCGATCTCGTCACGCACTTCGCGCTCGAACTGCCCATCCAGGTGATCTGCGAACTGTTCGGTGTCTCCAGCGCCGACCGTCCCGTGCTGCGGCACGGACTCAGCGAGTCGTTCCGCACGTCCGCCACGGCCGGGGAGGTCCGGGCCGCACAGCTCAGCCTGCACCAGGTGCTGGCCGACCTGGTGGCGGCCAAGCGTCTGGCACCGGCCGACGACCTCACCTCCGCTCTCGTGTGGACGCGGGACAGCGACGGCACGCGGCTGACCGAGCAGGAGCTCGTCGACACACTGCTGCTGATGATCGGTGCGGGCCACGAGACGACGGTCAACCTCCTGGGCAACGCTGTCGTCGAACTCCTTTCATCTCCAGGGCAGTTGGCTCAGGTTCAGGCGGGCTCCGCCGGTTGGGACGACGTGATCGAGGAGACGCTCCGGGCGCGCGGCCCCGCGGGGTTCGTGCCCCTGCGGTTCGCGGTGGAGGACATCGACCTCGGTGAGGGCGTCGTCATCGGCCGGGGTGAGCCGGTGCTGATCTCCTTCGCCGCAGCGGGGCTCGATCCGGAGCAGCACGGGCCGGACGCGGCGGAGTTCGACGTGATGCGCCCGGCCCCGCGCGACCACATCGCCTTCGGTCACGGGGTGCACCACTGCCCGGGAGCGTCGCTGGCGCGGCTGGAGGCCGCAGTGGCGCTGCCCGCCCTGTTCGCGCGTTTTCCCGGGATGCGGCTCGCGCGGCCGGCCCAGGAGCTGGAGCCGACCCCGTCCTTCATCACCAACGGGTTCCGCGAGATCCCGGTCCTGCTCGGCCCGGCGGACGGGCGGTGATCGCGCCGGGGTGCGGCCGGCGGCCGTGCGGCAGGGCTGTTCCCGGCGGAGCATCCGCTGCGGCCACCGGACCGGCGCGGGCCGTTTCCGGGTGAACGGCTCGGACGGGCCGAAAGGGGCAGCAGCCGTGCCGCTCCGGCACGCTGAGGTTCTGGCCGCGGGCGGGGCCCGCCGGGATGCCGCACACCGCTGAACCGGGGCGTACGGGGTGCGCGGGGCGTCTCCCGCGTCGCCGGGACGCAGCGGGAGACGGCCGGCGGGCAGCCCGGCGGGCACCCCGCGCAACTGGCCCCGGGGCTGGATCCGTTGCGCGCGCTGGTGCCGCGCGGCGCCCGCGCCGCCAGCCGGCCTCCCCCGGCCGGACGGGAAGGCCGTGACGGTACGCCCTGACGGCCACGTGCCGCGGAAGTCCGGGGACGAGGATCTTCAGGGTGCGGAGGCGGTGGTCCGGCGATCCCCCCTGCGGATGCCGTGCTCGGCACGTGGCCGCCGACGCGGTGAACGCCATCGTTCGACGCCGGTTTCCCCGGGCGTCGCACGGTCGGCACCCACAACGTACCGGTTGTGCTGTTTTTGCGGTTTCCGAACTGAGCTTGCCTCGAACGGGGCTGAATCCGTGGGAGTTTTCCTGCCGTAACCCGCTCCAGAACCCCTTGGCCCGCCTTAAGAAACCGACTATGCTGTTTTTATTCGGTGGCATCGTGTCGGTTCCCGAACCCGGCGGCACGCCTGGTAAAGCAGACCGAGAGGGTCTGCGCGGATCTGGAGAGAGACATGGACATTGAAGTGCTCGGCGGGTTCTCGGCGCGGCTGAACGGTGTTCCGGTGGTGCCGACCGCCCCCAAACCTCGTCAGATCCTGGCCCTCCTCGCCCTGAACGCAGGCCGCGTCGTGTCCCCGCACGTTCTCGCCGAGGAGCTCTGGGGCACCCAGCCGCCGCGCAGCGCGCGCGCGACGCTTCAGACCTACATCCTGCAGCTGCGGGAGCTGATCGGCCCCGCCCTGACCGGCGGCACAGCGGAGCCGGACGCCCGGTCGGGCAAGGACGTGCTGGTGACCCTGCCGGGCGGCTACCGGTTAGAGGTGGGCGACGGCTCGCTCGACTTCCATGATTTCGAGTACCTGAGCACCAAGGGCTACCGGGCCATGGACACCGACGACTACGCGGGCGCGGCCCGCATGCTGCGCGAGGCACTCTCGCTGTGGCAGGGGCCCGCGCTGGCGGATGTGAACGCGGGAAGCCATCTCGACGTGGAGACACGGAGGCTGGAGGAGTCCCGGCTGTGCGCCCTCGACCAGCGCATCGAGGCGGACCTGTGCCTGGGCCGCCACCGCGAACTGCTCCCGGAGCTCACCGTCCTGGTCGAGCGGCACACCATGCACGAGAGCCTGCACAGCCAGTTCATGCTGGCGCTGTACCGCTCGGGACGCGGCGGCGAGGCGCTGCACGTCTACCAGCGGCTGCGCGGCACGCTGGTGCGCAACCTGGGGCTGGAGCCCAGCGCGCCGCTGCGCCGGCTCCAGCACTCGATCCTGAAGGCGCCCTCCGACTTCACGCAGGACACCCTGCTCGACGGCCGCAAGGCACCCGCGCCGGTCAGCTGACCGGCGCGGCGGGAACTCCCTGCCGCCCGCCGGTCGGCCAACCGGCGGGCGGCAGGGAGTTCCCGCCGGGCCTTGCCGGGTTCGGCGGGGCAGGGATGAGCAAAGCCCGGGAGCTGGAGTTCCAGCTTCCGGGCTTCCTCGTTTCCGGGCTTTCTCGTCTCCGGGCTTTCTCGTCTCCAACCCCGCCGTTCAGGTCCGGGCCCGGTGGCGCGCCAGGTTCAGCAGTACGAGCCCGCACAGGCTCGCTCCCACGGCCACCGCTGTGAGGACCGTGCTGACCGAGAGGTGTTCGAAGAGCAGGCCCGCCACGCCGTAGGCGATCGGGCTCGTGATGAAGACGGCGGCGCCGAAGACCGGGACCACGTGCGGGCGCAGGTGCTCGGGCGGCCGCAGCATCATCAGCGTCACGGCGGGTGCGGTCACCCCGGGCAGGAACATGCAGCTGGCCGCCACCGTGAGGGCCAGTGTGGTGACCGGCTGGTTCCAGGGCAGCAGCCACAGGCCGGCCGCGGCGCCCATGCCGCCCGCCGCGGCCAGCCACAGGGGCGGGAACCGGCGGGCGAACCAGGCGACCGCGAGGGTGCCCAGCGCGGTTCCGCCGCCCCATGCGGCCAGCAGCCAGCCGGCCACATGCGGGTCGGCGTGGTAGCGGCTCCGGGCCAGGACGGGCAGCGCGATCATGACGACCGGCATGAGCGCGCCGTACCCGAGTGCGGCGAGCGACATGGTGCGAAGCACCGGATCCCGGAACAGGTAGCGCACGCCCTCCGCCATGTTGCTGGCCGACGGTGCCTCCGGGGGCAGGTCGTGGCGGGGCAGTCTGGTCAGCAGTGCGGCGGAGAGCGCGAAGGTGGCCGCGTCGATCCACAGCACGTTGAGGGCGCCGAACTGGGCGATCAGGAAGCCGGCGACCGCCGGGCCGATCAGCCGGGCCGTCGATGTCGCCGTCTCGAACAGGGCGTTGCCCGCGGTGACGACGCCTTCGTCGGAACCGATGGTCTCGATCAGCAGCATGCGCTGGGCGGACAGGTAGACCGAGGCGACACAGCCGATCAGGGCCACGATCACCAGCAGCGCCCAGAACGGCAGCAGGCCCGCGAGGTACAGCGCGGGAACGGCCGCGGTGAGCGCCGCGCTGCACAGGTCGCCCACGATCGTGACGCGGCGGGCCCCCCAGCGGGCCACGACCATGCCCGCGGGCATGCTCAGCAGCGGCACCGGCAGGATCTGGATGAGGAAGACCAGTCCCATGCGTGCCGGTGAGCCGCTGGTCATCAGCACGAACCAGGGCAGCGCGAGCGTCGTCATCTGGGTGCCGACGGAGGAGGTGAACTCCGCGGCGACGACCCTGCAGAACTGGGGGCTGCGCAGGGGGACCTTCGCCGTCGTCGCGGTCGTCACGGGGTGGCCCGCAGGGAGGCCGGGCGGATGTCGTTCCAGCAGGATCCGACGTAGTCGACGCAGGCGTCCCGGGTGTCCGGTCCGAAGGCCGGGGACCAGCCTTCCGGAACGCTGATGCCGCTCGGCCAGATGCTGTACTGCTTCTCCTGGTTGACCAGGACGTGGTAGCTGCCGTCAGGGTCGTCGAACGGGTTCGTCATCATTGTCTCCTTGTCGTCGCCGCCACCGCTCACCACGTCACGGGGAGCCGGTGCACGCCGTAGACGGCCATGTCGGAGCGCATGGGGATCTCGTCCGGGGCGGCGGCGAGGCTCAGGTCCGGGAAGCGGCGCAGCAGTGCGGTGTAGCCGATGCGCAGTTCCAGGCGGGCCAGCTGCTGCCCGAGGCACTGGTGGATGCCGTGGCTGAAGGTGAGGTGGCTGTGGGTGCCCCGGGTGATGTCGAGGCGGCCGGGGTCGGGGAACTGTCCGGGGTCGCGGTTCGCGCTGGGCAGGTGGATCAGCACGGTCTCCCCCTTGCGCAGGGTCACTCCGTCGATCTCGACGTCCTCGGTGGGGGTGCGCTGCACGCCCACGTGCACGATGGTGAGCAGACGCAGCAGTTCCTCGACGGCCTTGTCGGCGAGCGACTCGTCGGCACGCAGCAGGGCCATCTGGCCGGGGTTGTTGAGCAGTGCGTAGGTGCCGAGGGAGAGCATGTTCGCGGTGGTCTCGTGTCCGGCGACCAGGAGGAGCAGGGTGGCGCCGACCGATTCGTCGAAGCTGATGTCGTCCGCGGTCACCAGGACGCTGAGGACGTCGTCCTCCGGGGCGGACCTCTTGCGCAGGAGCAGTTCGCCGGTGAGTTCGACCAGGTCCTTCAGTGAGGCCTGGGCCTCGTGGGGTTCGATGTCCAGGCGGAGCAGGTCCTCCGAGTCGCTGACGAACCGGTCGCGGTCGGCGACCGGGACGCCGAGCAGTTCGCAGATCACCTGTGAGGAGACGGGCACCGCGTAGTCGGCGACCAGGTCGGCGGGCGGGCCCTTGCGTGCCATGGCTTCGGCGTACTCGTTGGTGATCTGCTCGATCCGCTCGCCGAGCAGGCGCATGCGGCGCAGGGTGAACTGGCCGGCCAGGCGCCGCCGGAAGCGGGTGTGGTCCGGCGGGTCCATGTGCTCGAAGAGCCCGGGGATCTCCGCCTCCAGGTCGGAGGGGCGGTCGGAGGGGAAGGCGAGGTGCTTGTGCGTGGCGGCCGAGCTGAAGCGCTTGTCGGACAGGATCTGCCGTCCCTGGCGGTAGCCGGTGACGAGCCAGCCCTCGTATCCGTCGGGGAAGGTCATCCGGCTGATCGGGTCCTGGGCGCGGAGGATGTCCGGCGGATCGAGGGGGCGTTCCCGCAGCGTCGGCAGTCCGTTGGCGATGGCGTTGATGGTTTCGGTCATCGTTCCTGTCCTCCGCCGTCGCCGGGCCGACGGCTGATCCGGTGGGTGGGTGGGGTGGGCCGGGGCGCTCAGTGGCCGTGTCCGGTGCCGGTGGGGCGGCCGGGCTCGGACCGGACCAGGTCGCGCAGCTGCGAGACCGTCATCCGGGGGTTCTCCGCGGCAAGCCGGAGGACTCGTGGCCAGTGGTGGACCAGTGCGCCCATGACCGCCGGGGCGAGGTAGTCGGGGTCGTACACCCACAGGCCGTGCAGTTCGCCCTCGACGTCGCGGGCCACCAGGTAGAGGTCGAGGTTGTGCGGCTCGATCGCGGTGATGAGTTCGGGCAGCGGTGTCACATCGCCGACGCGTACGTCCAGTGGTGTCACGTCGACCCCTTCGAGGGTGAGCGACTTGGTCGGCACGCCGAGCAGGTTGAGCATCACCCGCATGGGCAGGTGGTTGCCGTCTCCGACCACTCCGTCGTGCACGAGTGCGCGGACGGGGACGTTCTGGTGGGAGTAGGCGTCGAGTTCGCCCTGGAGGACCCGCTGGACCAGCTCGTGGAACGTGGGGTCGTCCGCCATCCGCGAGCGGTTGAGGATGATGTTGATGAACGGGCCGACCATCGATTCGGTCTCCGGCCGCTCGCGGCCGGCCAGGGGGTGGCTGACCGCGATGTCGGTCGCGCCCGAGTAGGTGTGCAGCAGTACGTGGAACGCCGACATGAGGATCATGAAGAGGGTCACGCCCTCGCGGCGTGCGGCTTCCTTGACCGCTGCCATGGTGTCGGCGTCGACCACGACGCTGTGGCTGAAGCCTTCGATGTAGTCGGCGAGCTGGTGTGCGGGGGCCTCGAAGTCGAGGGTGCGTGCCGCGCCGTCGAGTTCGGTGCGCCAGTGGGCGATGTGTTCGTCGAGGGCGCCGCCGGCCAGCATTCCCTGTTCCCAGGCCGCGTAGTCGAGGTGCTGGACCGCCACGTCGGGGAGTTGCGGGCGGCGTCCCGCGGTGTGGGCCGCGTACAGCTCGGACAGTTCGTCGAAGACGACGAGGAAGCCCCAGTGGTCGACGAGGATGTGGTGGGCGACGAGGACCAGGGCGTGCTCGTCCGCGGAGAGCTGGACGAGCAGGCCGCGGACCAGGTTGCCGTCCTCGATGCGGAAGGAGCGTTTGGTCTCCGTGGTGAGCAGGTCGTGCAGCCGTTCGCGCTGGGCCTGTTCCCCGTGTCCGCGCAGGTCGACGGTTTCGAGGGGCCACTGGGGCCGTCCGTCGGCGAACTGCACGGTCGCGGAGCCGCGCTGGACGTAGCGGGTGCGCAGGATGTCGTGGCGGCGTACCAGGTCGTCCAGGCCGCGCCGCAGTGCGGTGGTGTCGAGGGTGCCGTGGAGGCGGAACGCGGTGATGACGGCGTGGTGTGCGTGGTTGGGGCCGACGGGCTGGAGGAGGAACTCCAGCTGTCCGAAGGAGAGGCCGGTGCCGTCGGTGCGGTCGGCCCTGGGGATCGGGGCGTTCAGCAGGTCGGCGGCGTCAGCGGCTTCGGCGGCGACGGCGTGCTCGTCGTGGGCCAGCTCGACGGTGCCGTTGTCGATGGCGGTGGCGCAGCGGGTGACGGCGCGCAGTGCCTCGAACCAGGCGTCGGCGATTTCGCGTACGTCGTCCTCGCCGAGCAGGGCGGGTGCCCAGCTCCAGCTGGCGACCAGGCGGGGCCCGTCGGGTCCGTCCTGGGTGACCGCGTTGACCTCCAGGGGGTGGGACAGCGGCCGGGGGTCGCCAGCGGTGCCGGGTGCGGTTGCGTCGCGCAGGGGCAGCCAGGGCCGTTCCTGCTCGGTGACGGGCACCCGGCCGAGGTAGTTGAACAGCACCTGGGGTGCGGGGAGTTCGGTGAGCCGGGGCGCGCTGAGCGGGTCGAGGTGGCGCAGGACGCCGTAGCCGAGGCCGTTGCCGGGCAGTGCGCGCAGTCGGCTCGCGGTGCGGGTGACGGCGGCGGCGAGTTCGGGGCCTTCCGCGGTGACCCGGTCCCAGGGCAGTGCGGTGTCGAGGCGCACGGGGTACACGCTGGTGAACCAGCCCACGGTGCGGGAGAGGTCGACTCCGTCGGCGAGGTGTTCGTGACGGCCGTGGCTCTCCACGTCCAGGGTCGTCGCGCCGCCGCGGTGGGCGCGCCGGTGTGCCATGGCCAGTCCGAAGGCGGTGAGCAGGACGTCCTGGATGCCGCAGCGGAACACCGCGGGGACCTGTCCGACCAGGGGGGCGGTGTCCTCGGCGGAGAGGGTCACCGTCAGGCGTCCTTCTGTGCCGGTGGTGTCGCGGGCGGGGTCCAGTGTGCCGGTCACCAGTGGTTCGGCGTCGCGCAGGACGTCGCGCCATACGGGGAGTTCGGTGCGGTGGCGGGTGAGGGCGTCGCCGGTGGCCGTGCGCTCGGCCCAGCCGCGCAGGGAGGTGGCGACGGGGGTGAGCATCGGTTCGCGGCCCGCGGCGACCGCGTCCCAGGCGGTGGAGAGGTCGGTGAGCAGGATCCGCCATGACACCCCGTCGACGGCGAAGTGGTGGACGGCGAGCAGCAGGCGTCCCGGCCGGCCGGGGCCGGCGTCGAACCACACCGGTCGCAGCATGGCGCCCTCGGCCGGGTCGAGCCGTCGTTTCGCGGCGGCTGTCTCCCGGGTGATCAGGGTCTGTGCGGCGGTGGTGCCGAGGCCGCTGATGTCGACGCGGCGCAGGAGGTCTTCGATCCGGACGGTGCCGGGTTCGCCGGCGTACAGGGACCATGATCCGTCAGGTCCGGTCAGGAGCCTGGTGCGCAGGGCGTCGTGGTGGTCGACGACTGCCTGGAGTGCCGCGGTCAGGCGGGTTTCGTCGATGCCGGTGGGCAGTCCGACGGTCGCGGACAGGTCGAAGCCGGTTGCCGGTCCGCCGAGGTGGCGCTGGCGTTCGAGGACGGGCAGGGGCGGGATCTCGCCGGTGCCGGTGTCGGTGACCGTGGCCGTGGTGTCCTCGTCGGCCTGCCGTGCCGCCTGGGCGATGCCCGCGACCGTCTGGTGGGTGAATACGTCGCGGACGGTGAACACGAGACCGGCGGTGCGGGACTGGGAGACCAGCTGGGTGGCCTGGATGCTGTCGCCGCCCAGGTCGAAGAAGCCGTCCTCGGCTCCGACTTCGGGCAGTTTGAGGATCTCGGCGAACACGGTGGCCAGGGTGCGTTCGGCCGGGGTGCTGGCTGGCCGCGATCCGGTGGCCGCGCCTCGTTCGGGTGCGGGCAGGGCGCGCCGGTCGAGTTTGCCGTTGGCGGTCATCGGGAACGCGTCGAGCGGCATCACGGCAACGGGCACCATGTACTGCGGCAGCCGTTCGGCCACGAAGGCGCGCAGTTCGGCGGGGTCGGCCGTCGCGCCGTCGGCGAGGACGACGTAGCCGACGAGGTCCTTGCCGCCGGAGGGTTTGTCGTGGACGAGTACGGCGGCGTCCGCGACGGCGGGGTGGGTGTTGAGGGTGTTCTCGATCTCTCCGGGTTCGATGCGGAAGCCGCGGATCTTGACCTGGTCGTCGGTGCGGCCGAGGTATTCGATCCGGCCGTCGGCGCGCCGACGGGCGAGGTCTCCGGTGCGGTACATGCGTTCGCCGGGTGTGCCGTAGGGGCAGGCGACGAAGCGCTGGGCGGTCAGGCCGGGGCGGCCCGCGTAGCCGCGGGCCAGTCCGGCTCCGGCGAGGTAGAGCTCGCCGGGGACCGAGACCGGGACGGGGCGGAGCTGTTCGTCGAGGATGTAGGCGCGGGTGTCGTCCATCGGGGTGCCGATCGGCACGGTGGTGCCGGGCACTTCCCGGGTGCTGTGCAGGACGGCGAACGTGGTGGTCTCGGTCGGCCCGTATCCGTTGGTGAGTACGGTTTCGGGCCAGGCGGTCAGTGCCCTGGCGACGGCGGAGGGGGACAGTGCCTCGCCGCCGGCCATCACCTCGCGCATCCCGGAGAGGGCCGCGGGGTCGTGCTCGACCAGCAGGTTGAAGAGGGCCGCGGTGAAGAACGCCGAGGTGACGTGGTGGTCGCGGATGGTGCGGGTCAGTACGTCCGGGTCGAGTTCGCCGGCCGGTGCGACGACGATCGCGCCGCCGGTCAGCAGCGGTACCCACATCTCGTACGTGGAGGCGTCGAATGCGGTCGGGGCGTGCATCAGGACGCGGGTGTGGCGGTCGCCGCGCCACGCGTGGTCGGCGGCGAGGCTCGCCACGTTGCGGTGGGTGACCGCGACGCCCTTGGGGCGTCCGGTGGAGCCGGAGGTGAACATGATGTACGCCATCCGGTCCGGGCCGCCCGGGTACGGAAGGCGGGCGGGGGCCGGTGGCGCCGGGGTGCGGCCGGTGGCGTCGGGTCCGGCGGACACGTCGAGCACACGCAGTCCGTCGACGGTGGGGTGTCCGGGGCCGTCGCCGTCCACGAGGAGCACGTCCGCGCGGGTCTCGGTCATGATCAGCCGCATCCGGGACGCGGGGTAGCGGGGGTCGAGCGGTACGTACACGCCTCCGGCCTTGAGGACGGCCAGGATCGCGACGGGGACGCGTACCGAACGCTCCATCAGCAGGCAGACCGCGTCCTCGGCTCCGTCGGTGCCGATGCCGAGGGTGCGCAGCCGCCCGGCGAGCCGGTCGGCGGCCTGGGACAGTTCACGGTAGGTCAGCCGTTCGTCACCGCAGCTGACCGCGACGGCGTCCGGGGTGCGGCTGGCCTGGGCCTCGAACAGTTCGGGGAGGGTGGCGGTGATCTCCGCGGCGCCGGCGCCGTTCCATTCCTCCAGCACGCGGTGGCGCTCGGCCGGGGTGAGCAGGTCGAGGCCGTCGACGGGCCGGTCCGGGTCGGTGATCATCGCGAGGACGACCTGGCGCAGTCTGCGCAGCATGGTGCGGACGGTCTCCGGGTCGAAGACGTCGGCGTTGTACTCGAATCCGCCGTCGATGCCGGCCGGGGTGCCGTCCTCGGCGAGGCGTTCGTGCAGCAGGAGGACCAGGTCCATGCGTGCCGTGCCGGTGGCGCGCGCCACCGGGGTCGCTTCGATGCCGGGCAGTTCCAGGGTCTCGCGGGAGACGCTCTGCCAGGACAGCATGACCTGGACGAGCGGGTGGTGGGACATGGACCGGGCCGGGCGCAGGCTGTCCACGAGGGATTCGAAGGGGATGTCGCGGTGCGCGAGCGCGTCGAGGGTGCGTTCGCGGACGGTGGCGAGCAGTTCGCGGAAGGTCTGCCGCGGGGAGATCTCCGTACGCAGGACCAGGGTGTTGGCGAAGAAGCCGATCAGGTTCTCGGTGGCCTGGTCGTCGCGGCCTGCGGTGGCCACGCCGATGGGGATGTCCTGGCCGCCGCCGAGGCGGCTGAGCAGGGCCGCGAGGGCCGCGTTGAGAAGCATGAACATGCTGACGTCGCAGCTGCGGGCCAGCCGGGCCAGTCCTTCGTGCAGTTCCGCGTCCCACTGGAAGGTGAGGGTGTCGCCGTCGTGGGAGGCCTCGGCCGGGTGGGGACGGTCGACCGGCAGCGCGATCCGCTCCGGCAGGCCCTCCAGCGCGCCGCGCCAGTAGGCGAGCTGGCGGGACCAGGTGCTTTCGGCGTCGTCCTGGTCGCCGAGGAGGCGGCGTTGCCACAGGGCGTAGTCGGCGTACTGGACGGGCAGGGGTTCCCACGCGGGCGCGTGGCCGGCCAGGCGGGCCCGGTAGGCGAGGGCCAGGTCCTGGCGCAGGGGTTCCAGGGACCATCCGTCGGCCGCGATGTGGTGGACGACGACGACGAGTACGTGGGTGTCCTTGCCGGCCGTGAACAGCTCGGCGTGCAGCGGAATCTCGCGGGTCAGGTCGAAGGCGTGGCGCACCGCGCCGGTCACCGCCTCGTCCAGGGCGGCCGGGGTGACCTCGGTGACCGGCAGGGCCGGGCGGGCCTGTGCGGGGTCGAGGATCTGCTGGCAGGCCACCGCGCCGGTGTCCGGGAAGACGGTGCGCAGGGCTTCGTGGCGGGCGACGACGTCGCCGAGGGCGGCCCGCAGGCTGTCCACGTCGAGTGTGCCGGTCAGGCGCAGCACCACGGGGAGGTTGTAGGTGGGTGAGGGGCCTTCCATCTGGTGCAGGAACCACAGCCTGCGCTGGGCGAAGGAGAGCGGCAGCGGGTCGGGCCGGGGTGCCGGGGTCAGTGCGGGGCGGGTGTCGCCGCCGTCGCGGCGCAGCAGTTCGGCCAGTTCGGCCACGGTCTGCTTCTCGAACAGGGCACGTACCGGTACCTCGGCGCCGAGGGCGGCGCGGATCCTGGCGACGAGCCGGGTGGCGAGCAGTGAGTGTCCGCCGAGTGCGAAGAAGCCGTCGTCGATGCCGACCTGGGGTACGTCCAGGACCTGGGCGTACAGGGTGCACAGGGCTTCTTCCTCGGCGTCGCGGGGTGCGACGTAGAGGGCTGTGGTGCGGGTCTCCTGGCCTTCGGGGGCGGGCAGGGCGCCGCGGTCGGTCTTGCCGCTGGGGGTGAGCGGCAGCGCGTCGAGGAGTACGAACGCGGAGGGGACCATGTAGTCGGGCAGTTTCTCGGTGAGCGCGGTGCGCAGGGTGCGGCGCAGTTCGTCGGGTGCGGTGTCCTGGTGCGCGGGCACGACGTAGGCGGCGAGGCGCTGGTCGCCGGGCTGGTCCTCGCGGACCACGACGACGGTGTCCTTGACCTGTTCCTGGCGCATGAGCACGGACTCGATCTCGCCGAGCTCGATCCGGTAGCCGCGCAGTTTGACCTGGTGGTCGAGCCTGCCGAGGTAGTCGATGGTG
Source organism: Streptomyces sp. NPDC058195 (assembly GCF_042883525.1). Taxonomy (NCBI): domain Bacteria; kingdom Bacillati; phylum Actinomycetota; class Actinomycetes; order Kitasatosporales; family Streptomycetaceae; genus Streptomyces; species Streptomyces sp. NPDC058195. The sequence goes on along the minus strand of NZ_JBHVVM010000041.1, from coordinate 3,007 downwards.
CCGTCGACCCTGCGCCGTACCAGGTCGCCGGTGCGGTACAGGCGGTCGGCGAGGCCGGAGGTGAAGGGGTTGGTGACGAACTGCTGTGCCGTGAGTTCGGGGCGGTTGATGTAGCCGCGGGCCAGTCCGCTGCCGCCGATGCACAGTTCGCCGGGGACGCCGGGGGGTGTGGGGCGGCCCTCGGGGTCGAGGATGTGGATCTCGGTGTTGGCGATGGGGCGGCCGATGGTGATGGTGTCGTCGGTGATGCGGGTGCCGAGCGAGTAGATGGTGGTCTCGCTCGGTCCGTACATGTTCCACAGGTCGACGCCCTTGGCCAGGAGGCGGCGGGCCAGGTCGGGCGGGAGTGCCTCGCCGCATATGAGTCCGCGCAGTCCCGGGCGGCCGGGCCAGCCGGCGTCGAGCAGCATCCGCCAGGTGGACGGGGTCGCCTGCATCATCGTCGCGCCGGTGGCGGCCATCTCCTCGGCCAGCCGCTTGCCGTCGGTGGCCACGTCACGGGTGGCCAGGACGACGCGGGCGCCCTCGACGAGCGGCAGCAGGAGTTCGAGGGTGGCGATGTCGAAGGAGAGGGTGGTGACCGCGATCAGGCTGTCGTCGGCGTCGATGCCCGGCCACTGCTTCATCGCCCGGAAGAGGTTGCGCAGGGCCCGGTGCGGCAGCTGGACGCCCTTGGGGCGTCCGGTGGACCCGGAGGTGTAGATCACGTAGGCGAGGTCGGTGTCCTGGACGGGGAGGCCGAGGGGATCGGTGGGTTCGGTGGCGAGTTCGTCGCGCAGCTCGTCCACGCACAGTGCGGTGGCCTTGGAGGCCGGCAGGTCCGGCAGGACCGAGCTCTGGGTGATCAGGACGGGCAGTTCGGCGTCCTCGATCATGAAGGCCATGCGGTCCGCGGGCAGTTTCGGATCGACCGGTACGTAGGCGCCGCCCGCCTTCAGCACGGCCAGTACCGCGACGACCATGTCGAGGGACCGTTCCAGGCAGACGCCGACCATGGTGTCGCGTCCGACGCCCAGGGTGCGCAGCCGGTGGGCGAGCTGGTTGGCGGAGGTGTCGAGCTGTGCGTACGTGAGGGCCTCGCCCTGGCAGTGCACGGCCTCCTTCCCGGGCCGCAGTACGGCCTGCTCCTCGATGCGCTGGTGGGTCAGCAGCCGGTCGGGCCATTCGTGGCGGGTGTCCGCCCGCTCCTTGAGCTGGGCGCGCTGTTCGTCCCCGGTGAGCAGGGCGATCTCCAGGATCGGCTGGTCGGGGTCGGCGAGCACGTTGTCGAGGAGCACCTTCAGGTGGCCGCCCATGCGGTCGATCGTGGCGTCGTCGAAGAGCTCGGTGTTGTACTCGAAGTAGCCGCTGAGCTCGTCGCCCTGCTCGAACACCTGGAGTTCGAGGTCGAACCGTGCGGTGGTGCTGGCCACGTCCATCAGTTCCAGGCGCAGGCCGCCGACGCCGAAGTCCGGTACGGGGATGTTCTGGTAGACGAACGACACCTGGAAGACCGGTGAGCGCGACAGGTCGCGTTCCGGGCGCAGCTCCTCCACCAGTCGTTCGAACGGGACCTCCTGGTGGGCGAAGGCGCCGAGGGCCGCGCCGCGTACCCGGCCGAGGAGTTCGGTGAAGGTGGGGTTGCCGGACACGTCGTTGCGGAGGGCGAGGGTGTTGACGAAGTAGCCGATGAGCTGCTCGACCTGGGCCTGTCCGCGGTTGGCGACGGGTACGCCGACGACGACGTCCTCCTGCCTGCTGTAGCGGTGCAGCAGGGCGACGTAGGCGGCGAGCAGGGTCATGAACGGGGTGGCGCCGGTGCGGCGGCTGAGTTCGCGTATCCCGTCCATCACGGAGGCGGGCAGCTGGAAGGGCCGGGAGGCGCCGGCGGTGCCGAGTACCGCGGGGCGGGGCCGGTCGGTGGGCAGTTCGAGGATGGGTGCGGCGCCGTCGAGCGCCTTCTTCCAGTACTCCAGTTCGGTTGCGAAGCCGGGGCCGGCCAGCTGTTTGCGCTGCCAGGCCGCGTAGTCGGCGTACTGGACGGAGAGGTTCGGCAGGGGGGCGGTGGTGCCGGTGAGGTAGCCCTGGTAGAGGGTGACGAGCTCGCCGAAGAGCACCGAGGTCGACCAGAGGTCGGCGACGATGTGGTGCATGGTGAGCAGCAGGATGTGCTCGTCGGGGGCCAGGCGGAGGAACTTCATCCGCATCAGTGGGCCGGTGCCCAGGTCGAAGGGGCGGGCGAACTCCCGGCGGGCCAGCTCCCTGACGCCGTCCTCGCCCTGGGGGCCGCGCAGGTGGGCGCATTCCTCGATGGTCAGTTCCAGCTCGCCGCTCGTGTGCACGACCTGGACGGGCTCGCCGTCGGTCTCCTCGAACGTGGTGCGCAGCGACTCGTGCCTGCGGACGATCTCGGCGAGGCTGCGGCGCCAGGTCTCCAGGTCGAGCGGGCCGTGGACGCGTACCGCGGCGGGGATGTTGTAGGCGGCGCTGCCCGGGTTGAGCTGGTCCAGGAACCACATGCGCTGCTGGGGGAACGACGCGGCGAACCGGCGCTCGGGTGGCTGCGTGCGGTCGCTGTTCTTCCTCCGCAGCCGCTCTGCCAGCAGCGCGCGCTTCTGTTCCGGCGTGAGGCTGGTCAGGTCGATGTCGGTCATGCGCCAGTCTCCTGATCGTTGGTCTCTGCGGCGAGGAGTGCGTGCACCGTTCTGTCGCCCTCGCGGGTGCGGTGTCGGCGTCACCGGGGCGCGTGTGCGGCCCGCGCCGTCCGCGTGGTGCGCTGTGGACGTGGGCGGTGCCTGTCCAGTGGCCCGGGTCGGCGCATGGGTGAGGGGCGGGCGGGGCCAGGACCGCGGGGTCCTGGTGCGCGGGAGGGGGGCCGTGGGGGTGCGCGGCTTGGATCAGCCTTCCGTCCGCAGCTTCCCCGCTCGGCGATCGTGAGGCAACCGCGCAGGGAGAACGCCGAGTTGGCGCGGGTGAACGAGCTGTCGGGGCGAGACGGCAAGCGGCGCAGGCACGGAGTTCCCGTGCC